>JBGGME010000093.1:0-3804 GCA_041288195.1 Hyphomicrobiaceae bacterium | reverse complement strand
CATCTGCCGCTGCGGCGCCTACATCCGCATCCGCAAGGCTATCCACCAGGCGGCAAGAGCGCTCGCGTGAAGCCACGATCACCCATGCCACGCTCCCCGAATGCCGAGCCGCCTTCTGCTGCGCGGCGTGGATTTCTGCAGGCGGCAGGTGCCAGCGCCGCCGCCCTCGTGCTCGGCGTGCACGTGCCGTTGGCGCCGAGGGCGCGGGCTGCGGCGGGCAGCATGGGGCCGCTCATCTTCGACCCCAACGTGTTCCTGCGCATCGCTGCCGACGATACGGTCACCGTCGTCAGCAAGCACTTCGAGATGGGGCAGGGCATCACCACGGGCCTCGCCACTCTCGCCGCGGAGGAGCTGGAGGCGGACTGGGCGCAGATGCGCTTCACCTTCTCGCCCTACAACCCCGCCCTCTACAACAACCTCGCATTCGGACCCTACATGGTGACAGGCGGCAGCAACTCGCTCGCCGGCTCGTGGGTGCAGATGCGCAAGGTGGGTGCGGCCGCGCGCACGATGCTGGTGTGGGCCGCCGCGGCGCGCTGGGGAGTGCCGCCGGAGGAGGTCACCGTCGCCAAGGGCGTCGTCTCGCATCGGACATCGCAGCGTTCGGCGAGGTTTGGCGAGCTCGCCGAGGACGCAATGCGGCTCGCTCCGCCCAAGGACGTCGCGCTGAAGGAGCCCAAGGACTGGAAGCTGATCGGCAAGAAGCTGCCGCGACTCGATGCCGTCGCCAAGACGACGGGCAGGGCCACGTACTCAATGGACGTGCGGCGGCCGGGCGAGCTGATCGCCATGGTTCGCCGCCCCGACGTGTTCGGCGCCAAGGTCGTCTCCTTCGACGACAGCTACGCGATGATGGTGCCCGGGGTGGTCGGCGTCGTGAAGATACCCTCCGGCGTCGCCGTGCTCGCGACCGACACCTGGTCGGCCATCGGCGGACGGGACGTGGTGACGGTAACTTGGGACAGGAGCGCGGCGGAGCTGCGCTCCACGCCAGAGATCGTCGAGGATTATCGCAGGCGCGTCGGCGAGCCGGGGCGGGAGGCAGCGCGCCGGGGAGATGCGGCAGCCGCGCTGGCGAAGGCATCGCAGGTGGTGGAAGCGGAGTTCGTCTTCCCCTACCTGGCGCACGCGCCGATGGAGCCCATCGCCGGCTCCATTGCTCTGAGCTCCAACAGCGCCGAGATGTGGGCCGGCAGCCAGATCCAGAGCCTGGATGCACACTTTGCCGCCAAGGCTCTGGGTTTCGAGACGGAGCAGATCAAGATCAACAACCTGCTCGGCGGCGGCAGTTTCGGGCGGCGCGGCAATCCGCATGGCGACTGGGCGACGGAGCTGGCAGAAATCGCCAAGGCCATCGGCGGCACGGCGCCCATACGGCTCGTGTGGACGCGCGAGGATGACATCAAGGGCGGCTACTACCGGCCGCTGACCCTGCACCGCGTGAAGGTGGGGCTCGACGCGAGCGGGAAGCTCTCGGGCTGGCGGCACAGGCTCGTCACCCAGTCGCTATTCATCGGCACCCCGCTCGAGGAGGTCATGACGAAGGGCCGGGTCGACCGCGGCAGCGTCGAGGGGCTCGTCGACACGCCCTACGAGCTCCCCGACTTCCTGGTCGAGTTGCACTACGCGCAATCGGCCGTGCCGGTGCTGTGGTGGCGCTCGGTGGGCCACAGCCACACGGCCCATGTCATCGAGACGATGATCGACGAACTGGCTCGCCACGCGGGCAAGGACCCGCTGGCGTTCCGGCGCGGGCTGCTCGCCAGCGACCCGCGCACGATCGGCGTGCTGGAGCTGGCGGCGCAGAAGTCCGGCTGGGGGCGGCCGATGGCCAAGGGGCGCGGGCGGGGAATTGCCTGCCACACGACGTTCGGCACGCCCGTGGCGATGGTTGCCGAGGTAACGGTGACGCGCGGCGCCTACAAGGTCGACCGCATCGTGTGCGCAGTCGACTGCGGCGTGGCCGTCAACCCGGACATCATCGAGGCGCAGGTGGAGGGCTCGGTCGGCTTCGCCCTGTCGACCGTCCTGCGCAACCAGATCACGCTGAGGAAGGGCGTGGTCGAGCAGTCGAATTTCGACGACTACAACCCGACGCGCTTCTCCGAGATGCCGAAGGTGGAGGTGCACATCGTCAAGTCGCTGGAGGCGCCGACCGGCATCGGCGAGCCGGCCGTGCCGCCGCTGGCGCCCGCCATCGGCAACGCCATTGCCGCCGCGACTGGCAAGCGGCTCTACTCGCTGCCCTTCGACACAACGCTGCTCGTCTGAGTGCGGCGCAGCCACGGGCGTGGGCCCCTGCCGACGAGCTCGCTTGGCGCGGCCGGCTGGTAGTGCAGGACCACCTCGGGGATGCGGCCTTCGATCAGCGCCCGGCGGGTCGGGGCGTGCGTGACCTCGAAGGTGTCGAAGCCGACGCGCCGCATGAGCGGGATTTGGTCCGCCAGCACGTTGCCCACGGCCCGCAGCCCGCCCGAGTAGCCGTGCTTCTCCCGTAGCAGGCGTGCGGTGGAGAAGGCACGACCGTCGGAGAACTTCGGGAAGACGAGCTCGATCAGCGCGAGCCGCGGCAGATCGGCAACGATGTCGGCGATGGCCTCGCCGGCTTCGAGGCGCAGGGCGAGCGGCGCCGGGCGGCGGGCAAGGGCATCGCGCTCGGAAAGCCAGCGCTTGCGTGAGAGGACGACGGGCGCGTCGGGCAGCGGCTCCCCGTCCTTGGCCGCGATCCAGGCGTTGGGATGGAAGGCCCCGTCGCGCCAGATTGGGCGGTTTCCCTCTCCCCACTCTTCCGTGGGGAGAGGGCTAGGGTGAGGGGCAGGAGCTTGCGCCGGCGCTGGAGCATGCCGCTGCCCCTCACCCCGACCCTCTCCCCGTAAACGGGGATAGGGAGCCTCGTCGCGCAGGGGAGGGGGAGACTCACGCATAGAGCGCCTCCTTGAAGGGGGCAGGGCCGAGGCGGCCGTAGGCTGCGAGGAAGGGCTCGTCGGGGCCCGCGCGCAGCTCGAGGTAGCGGTCGACGACTTTCTCCACCGCGTCGACGATGCCGTCGGGACCGAAGCCGGGCCCGGTGATGGAAGCGAGCGTCGCGTCCTCGGCACCCGAGCCGCCGAGCAGGAGCTGGTAGTGCTCCTCGCCGCGCTTCTCCACACCCAGAATACCGATGTGGCCGACGTGATGGTGACCGCAGGCGTTGATGCAGCCCGAGATCTTGATCTTGAGATCGCCGATCGTGTCCTGCCGGGCGGCAAGCCGCTCGGAGATACGCTGGGCGATTGGGATCGAGCGCGCATTGGCGAGCGCGCAGTAGTCGAGGCCGGGGCAGGCGATGATGTCGGTGGCGAGCCCGGCATTGGCCTCGGCCAGGCCAGCCCGCTTCAGCGCCTGATAGACCTCCCACAGGTCGGACAGGCGCACGTGCGGCAGCACCAGGTTCTGCTCGTGCGTGACGCGCACCTCGTCGAAGGAGTAGCGCTCGGCGAGATCGGCGACGGCGTCCATCTGCTCGGCGGACGCATCGCCGGGGATGCCGCCGATGGGCTTGAGCGAGATGGTGACGATCGAGTAGCCGGGCTGGCGGTGGGCGTGCGTGTTGCGCGTCACCCAGCGGTCGAAGGCGCGGTCAGGTGCGCGCAGGCTTGCCTTCGCCGGGCGGCTCTCGAAGGCCGGCGGCGCGAAGTAGGCCTCGATGCGGCGGATTTCCTCGGCGGGCAGCTTGAGCGCACCGTCGCGGATGCGCTGCCACTCCTCCTCGACGTCGCGCGCGAAGGCCTCGGCGCCGATCTCGTGCACCAGGATCTTGAT
>JBGGME010000092.1:0-7696 GCA_041288195.1 Hyphomicrobiaceae bacterium | reverse complement strand
GCCAGCGCCAGCTCGCCCTCGGGCGAGCCAAGGAAGTCGAAGGTCTCCTTGGCCGCCAGGGCCTGGCTCACGGCCTGCGGGTCCGCAAGGCCGATGTCCTCGATCGCCATGCGCACCAGGCGCCGAGCGATGTAGAGCCGGTCCTCGCCGCCGTCGAGCATGCGTGCGAGCCAGTAGAGCGCCGCATCGGGATCGGAGCCGCGCACGGACTTGTGCAGCGCGCTGATCAGGTTGTAGTGGCCGTCGCGCGACTTGTCGTAAAGCGGCGCGCGCCGCTGCACGAGCTCGGTCAATCCGGCGCGATCCAAGGGCTTCGCGCCCGTCGCTACCGAGCCGTAGACCTCCTCCACCATGTTGAGCACCGTGCGGCCGTCGCCGTCGCCCATGGCCTTGAGCGTCTCCCGGGCCTCCGCATCGAGGGGCAGCGGCCGGCCCTCCTCCTGCTCCGCTCGCGCCAGCAGCCGCTCGAGCGCGGCCTCGTCGAGCCGGTGGAACACCAACACCAGCGCCCGCGACAGGAGTGCGCCGTTGAGCTCGAAGGAGGGGTTCTCCGTCGTGGCACCGACGAGCGTGATGGTGCCGTCCTCCATGTGCGGCAGGAAACTGTCCTGCTGCGAGCGGTTGAAGCGGTGGACCTCGTCGATGAAGAGCAGCGTGCCCTTGCCGGTCTCGCGCCGGCTCTTGGCGCGGTCGAAGGCCTTGCGCAGGTCCTGCACGCCCGAGAAGATCGCGGAAAGCTGCTCGAAGGCGAGCTGCGTCTCGTCCGCCAGCAGCCTCGCCACCGTGGTCTTGCCGGTGCCGGGCGGACCCCACAGGATCATGCTCTGCAAGCGCCCGCTCTTGAGCATGCGGGTCAGCGTCCCGCCGGCTCCGACCAGGTGATCCTGGCCTACCACCTCGGCGAGCTTTCTCGGGCGCAGCCGGTCGGCAAGCGGCCGCGGTGCCTCCTTCTCCATGCCGGCAGCCTGGAACAGATTTGTCATGCGGCGATCATAGTCTATCGCGCGCGATGGGGTCAGACCCCATGACGACGAACGAGAAAGCAACTGTGCGCAATGGCATGGGGTCTGACCCCAAAGCTCTAACCCGCCAGCTGCAGCCGGATGGACTGGCCACCGCGCTTGATCTGCACAAGCCACACGCGCTGGCGCTCCTTGAGCACGGCCTCGAGCTCGGCGAGCGTCGCGATCCTCTCGCGGCCCACCTGCTGGATGATGTCGCCGGGCTGGAAGCCGATACGGGCCGACGTCGAGCCCTGTCGGACCGACAGGATCACTACGCCCTCCGGCTCATCGAGCCCAAGCTCATCGGCCACGGCGGGCCCGATGTTGGCAATGCGCGCGCCGTCGAAGGGATGCGCGCCCGAGAGGTTGCGTACGTCGTCCTTGCCGCCCTTCGGCGCGGCGCGCAGGGCCACCTCCACCGTGAGCCGCTGCCCCTTGCGCACGACATCGAGCTTGGCGCGCTGGCCGATGCCGCGCGTGGTCAGCCTATATTGCAGTCCGCGCACATCGGCGACCTCGTGGGCGTCCACCGCCACGATGACGTCGCCGGCCTCGAGCCCCGCCTCCGCCGCCGGGCTCTTGTCGTAGAGCCGGCTCACCAGGGCGCCGGAGACGCGGGTCAATCCCAGCGCCTCGGCCAAGTCTCGGGTCACGGCGTCGAGCTTGGCGCCGAGCCACGGCCGCTCGAGCTTGCGGCCCCTCACGGCGCTGTCGACGATCAGCTTGACGAGGTTGGAGGGTATGGCGAAGCCCACGCCATGCGAGCCGCCGGAGCGGGAGAAGATTGCCGTATTGATGCCGACCACCTTGCCCGCCATGTCCACCAGCGCACCGCCGGAGTTGCCAGGGTTGATGGCCGCATCCGTCTGGATGAACACCTGGGATTCGTTGCGGCCGACCTCGGTGCGGGCGAGCGCGGAGACGATGCCGCTGGTAACGGTCTGGCCGACGCCGAACGGATTGCCGATTGCCAGCACCTGGTCGCCGACCTCGATCGCGTCGGAGTCCTCGAACTCGAGGTAGGGAAACCGCCCGTCCCCGCCTTCGATCCTGAGCACGGCGATGTCGGACTTCTCGTCCTGCAGGACGACCTTGGCATCGAACTCGCGTCGGTCGGCAAGCGCGATGCGGATCTCGGCGGCCCCGCCGATCTTGACCACATGCGTGTTGGTGATAACGACGCCGTCGGCCGACACGATCACGCCCGAGCCCAGCGAGTTCTGCATGCGCTCGACGGGCCGCCCAAGCTGCTCGCCGAAGAAGCGGCGGAACAGGGGATCGTCGGCGAACGGCGAGACGAACGTCGGCACGCGCGCCCGCACGTAGACGTTGACGACAGCCGGCGCAGCCTTCTTCACGATCGGCGCGAAGGAATACTGCGCGGCCGCGCGCGAGGGCGGCACCTCCTTGCGCTGGGCGGCGGCAGGGCCGTGGCCGGTAATGGCAGCGCAGGCCAAGACGGCCAGCGCGACACCTATGCCACCTCTGCGCAAGCTTCCCATCGCTCTCGTCCTCTTTCGGCTGCGCGGGGCCAGTCGGCCCGAATATAGAGCGCACGCCCGACACTTTGAAGGTTGCGCGCCCGTATCAAAATCCCCGCCCCGGCCGGAACCTGCGCCGTGCGGAACACGGAGCTAAAGCGCGATCTTGAGGGCCATCTTCTTCATCTCGAGCAGCGCCTCGGCGTTGCCGAGCGCATCATCGAGGGGATTGTGGGTGTGCGGGGTGCGGCGCAGGTGCTTGAAGTTCTGGAAGGTGTCCCCGACCATGCCCTTGTAGAGCGAGCCGAGGTTCGTGCTGGTGTGCCCGAACGGGTTGTCGCCGGTGAAGCGCCACAGGTACCAGCACACGAACTGCCAGTCGAAGGCGTTGTCGCTGACGAACATCGCCCGCCCCTTGGCGTGCGAGCGCACCCACTCGCTGAACCGCTCCATCACCGGCGCCGGGTCCTCGAAGGCCAGCGTCTCCTCGCGCGAGAAGCCGCTGACGGCGAGCGCGCTCTCCACCCACTTGTCGGAGATGGGTTTCAGGCGACCGTAGAAAGTCTGGTCGAGCCCTTCGCGCACCAGCACGGCACCGAAGCAGACCATGCTGTAGTCGCCGGGGATCGGCCCATCAGCCTCCACATCGACCATGATGTAGGACACGGAGCCTCCTCACGCCGAATGCTCCGCAGGCGTCCACCTCGCCAGCCCGGCGCGTCGCGCCATCAGCTGTTGGCGGCGGCTTCCTTCATGGCCTCGGAGCGGGCCTTGTCCTCGACGCCCTTCACCGACTCGTCTCGGTCGACGAGCTCGATGACGGCGACCGGCGCTGAATCGCCGTAGCGGTAGCCGGCCTTCAGCACCCGCGCATAGCCGCCGGACCGGTCCTTGTAGCGCGGCGCCAGCGTGTCGAAGAGCTTCTTGACCATGGCTTCGTCGCGCATGCGCGCGGCGGCGAGACGGCGCGAGTTGAGGTCGCCGCGCTTGGCCAGCGTGATGTACTTGTCGATCACGCGCTTGAGGTCCTTGGCCTTGGCCAAGGTGGTAACGATCTGCTCGTGGCGGATCAGGTCGGCCGCCAGGTTTGAGAACATCGCCTGGCGGTGGCCGCTCTGGCGGCCGAAGCGCCGCCCCAGCTTCTTGTGTCGCATGTCAGTTCCTCTCGTTGTTGGCAGCGAGGTTCTATGGCCTCGCGTTGGTTGCCCCCTCTCCCCGCTTGCGGGGAGAGGGCTGGGGTGAGGGGCAGACACAAGCGCCGGAGCGCGAGGCCGCCCCTCACCCTAACCCTCTCCCCAAGCTCAAGAAGCATGGGGAGAGGGAAGACTTCAATACTGATCCTCGAAGCGCTTGGCGAGATCCTCGATGTTCTCGGGAGGCCAGTTCGGCACCTCCATGCCCAGGTGCAATCCCATGCTGGCCAGCACTTCCTTGATCTCGTTGAGCGACTTGCGCCCGAAGTTGGGGGTGCGCAGCATCTCGGCTTCCGTCTTCTGGATCAGGTCGCCGATGTAGACGATGTTGTCGTTCTTCAGGCAGTTGGCCGAGCGCACGGAGAGCTCGAGCTCGTCGACCTTCTTGAGCAGCGCCGCATTGAAGGCGAGCTCGGGGTGCTTGGCGCCTTCCTCGATGGCCTTCTTGGGCTCCTCGAAGTTGACGAACACGGCGAGCTGATCCTGCAGGATGCGGGCTGCCAGCGCCACCGCATCCTCGGCTGTCACCGACCCGTCGGTCTCCACCGTCATGGTAAGCTTGTCGTAGTCGAGGATCTGGCCCTCGCGGGTGTTCTCGACCTTGTAGGACACCTTCTTGACCGGGCTGAACAGACTGTCGACCGGGATGAGCCCGATCGGGGCGTCGTCGGGCCGGTTGCGCTCGGAGGGCACGTAGCCCTTGCCCATGGTGGCGGAGAACTCCATGCGAATGGAGGCGCCCTGATCGAGCGTGCAGATCACGTGCTCGGGATTGAGGATCTCCACCTCGGAGCTTGCCTCGATGTCGGAGGCCTTGACCTGGCCCGGCCCCTCCTTCTTGAGCACCATGCGCTTGATGCCCTCGGAGTGCACCCTGAGCGCGATCTCCTTGATGTTGAGGACGATGTTGGTCACATCCTCGCGCACGCCGGGGATGGAGGAGAACTCATGCAGCACGCCGTCGATGTGCACGGTCGTGATGGCGGCGCCCTGCAGCGAGGACAGCAGCACGCGCCGCAGCGCGTTGCCGAGCGTCATGCCGAAGCCGCGCTCCAGCGGCTCGGCGACCATCGTCGCGGTCTTGTTGCGGGCGCGGCCGGGCTGGATCTCGAGCTTGCTCGGCTTGATCAGGTCCTGCCAGTTCTTCTGCAAAACGTTTGCCACGGATAGCCTCACGCGGTTTGTTGTTTGGGAGCGTCGGCCGGTCTTCCGGCACAGCGCTCCTCGCTCACGTATTCCTCAACGGACCAGTAAATGCAGCCGTCACACCCGGCGGCGCTTGCGCGGCCGGCAGCCGTTGTGCGGGATCGAGGTCACGTCCCGGATCGAGGTAATCTGGAAGCCGACGGCCTGCAGCGCGCGCAGCGCCGACTCGCGGCCCGAGCCCGGCCCCATGACCTCCACGTCGAGGATCTTCATGCCGTGCTCCATCGCCTTCTTGCCGGCGTCTTCCGCCGCCATCTGCGCGGCATAGGGCGTCGACTTGCGGGAGCCCTTGAAGCCCATGGTGCCCGAAGAGGACCAGGCAATCGTGTTGCCCTGCGCGTCGGTGATGGTGATCATCGTGTTATTGAAGGTAGCGCTGACGTGCGCCACGCCCGAGGTGATGTTCTTGCGCTCGCGCCGGCGCGGCTTGCCGCGGCCGGTCTGCTGCTGCTCTTTGGCCATCTATGCTTTCCTAGCTCCAGGGATTGGGCGCGGGCGCCGCCCGCAGACACTGCTTGTGCGCGTTACGCGGTCGCCTTCTTCTTGCCGGCGATCGGCCGCGCCTTGCCCTTGCGCGTGCGCGCATTGGTGTGGGTGCGCTGGCCTCTCACGGGCAGGCCGCGGCGATGGCGCAGCCCCCGATAGCAGCCGAGATCCATCAGCCGCTTGATGTTCATGGCGACGTCGCGCCTGAGATCGCCTTCCACGACATAGTCGCGGTCGATGGTCTCGCGGATCTGCAGCACTTCGGCGTCGGTCAGCTGGTTGACGCGGCGCTGCTCGGGTATGCCGGCCTTCTGGCATACCTCCTTGGCGAACTTCGGCCCAATGCCGTGGATGTACTGTAGAGCAATGACCACGCGCTTCTGCGTGGGGATGTTTACGCCTGCAATGCGGGCCACATCTCGTCTCCCGGGAAGCGGCGCGGGACCTCTGCATCTGGCACCGCCCGCCGCCTCGGCGCCAGCCTAACTCACGGAAAACGCGCATGAACCGGCCCCGGCACTGCTCTTGCCGGACCCGATTCCCTGCGCTTTCAGTCGCGAAAGTGGCTGCCTTCTAGCGCAATCCAGCCGCTATCGTCAACCATTCGCTTGCTGCCCATTGTCGCTCCCCGGGACATCCAGGGACGCTGCTGCACCCCGTGGCGTTCCTCATTTGATCTCGTCGAGGACGCCGGCGATGTCGTGGGCCACCCGATCGATGGGCGCCATACCGTCGACCGCGCGCAGGTTGCCTTTGCAGTAGTAGTAGCCGATCAGCGGCGACGTCTCCCGGTAATAGACCATCAGCCGACGCGTGACGGTTTCGGCGGTGTCGTCCGGCCGACGTGTGAACTCGGTCGACTGGCATACGTCGCACATGCCCCGGACTTTGGGGCGCTTGAAGCGGTCGTGATAGCCCTCGCCGCACTTGGCGCAGGTGAAGCGGCCGACGATGCGCTCGATCAGCTGGTTGTCGTCCACTTTGAGCTCGATGACCGCATCGAGCTTGCGCTTCTTGTCCTTGAGCACCTTATCGAGGGCAGAGGCCTGCTGCAGCGTGCGCGGGAAGCCGTCGAGGATGACTCCCGCCGAGCAATCGGGCTTGTCGAGGCGCTCGGAGATGATCCTGACGACCACCTCGTCTGGGACGAGCTCGCCCTTGTCCATGATCGCCTTGGCCTTGCGACCGATCTCGGTGCCCGCCTGCACGGCGGCGCGCAGCATGTCGCCGGTCGACAGCTGGATCAGCCCGCGCTTGGCGGCGATCTCCTTGGCCTGCGTGCCCTTCCCCGCCCCCGGGGGACCCAGCAGGATCAGGTTCATCATCGCCGCGTCGCCCCTCTCAGCTTGGCCTTCTTGATGAGTCCCTCGTACTGGTGCGCCAGCAGGTGGCCCTGCACCTGCGCCACAGTATCCATGGTCACGCTGACCGCGATCAGAAGCGACGTGCCGCCGAAATAGAAGGGCACCGCCGCATAGGAGATCAGGAGCTCGGGCAGCACGCACACGAGCGCCAGGTAGATGGCGCCGACAACCGTGATGCGGGTCAGCACATAGTCGATGTACTCGGCAGTCTTGGTGCCGGGCCGGATGCCCGGCAGGAAGCCGCCGTATTTGCGCAGGTTGTCGGCCGTCTCCTGCGGGTTGAAGACGATGGCCGTGTAGAAGAAGGCGAAGAACACGATCAGCGCCACATAAGTCAGCAGATAGAGCGGCTGCCCACGACCGAGCGAGGCGACAATGGCATTGAGCCAATCAGGGCCGGAGCCGGCGCTGAACTGCGCCACCGTGATCGGGAGCAGCAGCAGCGAGGAGGCGAAGATCGGCGGAATCACGCCCGAGGAGTTGAGCTTCAGCGGCAGATGCGAGGCATCGCCCTGGAACATGCGGTTGCCCATCTGCCGCTTGGGGTATTGCACCAGCAGCCGGCGCTGGGCGCGCTCGACGAACACGATTGCCGCGACAACCGCCAGCATCAGCGCCAGCAGCGCGATCAGGAGCGGCCAGGAAATGGCCTGCTGCCGCGACAGCTCGAAGAGGCCCGCCATGGCGCTCGGCAGGCCGGCGACGATGCCGGCCATGATGATGAGCGAGGTGCCGTTGCCGACGCCGCGGGCCGTGATCTGCTCGCCGAGCCACATCAGGAACATGGTGCCGCCGACCAGCGTCACCACGGTGGAGATACGGAAGAACCAGCCCGGCTCGATGACCACAGGCCCTGAGGATCCGCGCGATCCCTCGAGCCCGTAGGCGATGCCGTAGGCCTGGAATGCCGCCAGCGCCACGGTCAGGTAGCGGGTATACTGGTTGATCTGCTTCCTGCCCTG
>JBGGME010000091.1:0-4067 GCA_041288195.1 Hyphomicrobiaceae bacterium | reverse complement strand
CCGGTGCTGGCCAATTACGGCGTCGACAATCTCCGCTTCCTCACCCCGGTCTATCCCGGCGACACGCTCCAGGTCCTGCTCACCTGCAAGCAGAAGACCGCGCGCGAGACCGAGGGCTACGGCGAGGTGCGTTGGGACTGCACCGTGACCAACCAGGACGGCCGCGTGGCCGCCCAGTATGACGTGCTGACCCTGGTGCAGAAACAGCGGCACTGAGCATGGCCCAAATATACGCCATCGACGGCCTGATCCCGGTCGTCCACCCCTCCGCCTTCGTCCACCCCGCCGCAATCCTGATCGGCGACGTGATCGTCGGCCCCCGCTGCTATGTCGGCCCGGCCGCCAGCCTGCGCGGCGATTTCGGCCGGCTGGAGCTGCGCGAGGGTGCGAACCTCCAGGACACCTGCGTCATGCACGGCTTCCCCAACACCGACACGATCGTCGAGGAGGACGGCCATATCGGCCACGGCGCGGTGCTGCACGGCTGCCGAATTGGCCGCAACGTTCTGGTCGGCATGAACTCGGTGATTATGGACGGTGCCGAGATCGGCGCAGAGAGCATCGTCGCCGCCATGACCTTCATCAAGGCCAAGATGAGCGTTCCGCCGCGCAGTCTGGTCGCCGGAACGCCGGGCAAGGTGCTGCGGCAGGTGACGGACGACGAGATCGCCTGGAAGTCGCAAGGTACCGCGACCTACCAGCAGCTTGCTGTCCGGTCCCTGCGCACCATGCGGGCGGTGGAGCCCCTGGCCGAGGCCGAGCCCGGCCGCAAGCGGCTCCAACTGCCCCAATTCGAGCCGCTCTACGCGGCCAGGCCGAAGTTCGGCGATTGAGACCAACGAAGGGACCCCACATGCGGGTGTGGGACATGGCGCGCGTTGCGGTGGCCGCGCTGGCACTGCTCACCCGCACGGCCGCAGCATCGCGCTGACGGAGGCCGACCATGCCGTGCTTCCGGCCGCCCGCGACGTGCTCGATCGCATTGCCGAGATGAGAGGGTGTGCGAGAAGCCTCATGCTGCCGCGAGCCGATCGAGCATGAGCCGGATAGCGGCGATGGCGATCAGCGTTTCCGGGGTCTGCACCTTGTACTCATAGCCCTTGCCGAAACGGCGGTTCCGGCGCTGTCATCTGTGGACATCCGGTAATCGCGGGCGGCGCCGGGGTTATGGCGGCAATCTGAGCTTGGCTCGCGAGCGTGAGCCGAATGAGAGTTCCAGGAGGTCGTCATGTCCTTGTTCGTTGGTTTGGATGTTTCCCAGCGCTTGACCCATCTGTGCGTGGTCGATGCGGACGGGAAACGAGTTTGGCGCGGCAAGTGCGCGACTGATCCGACCATTCTGGCGCAGACGATACGGGCCCAGGCCGGATCGGATGCGCGGGTCGGCATCGAGACCGGCCCACTCACGCCGTGGCTGGTTCATGCGCTGCGCGCCGCCGGCGTGGCCATGATCTGCGTCGAGGCGCGCCATGCTCACGCGGTCATGGCGGCGGCGCAGGTCAACAAGAATGACCGTCATGATGCCCTTGCCCTCGCGCAGCTTGTCCGCACGGGTTGGTACCGAGCCGTGCATGTGAAATCCTACCCTGCTCATCAACTGCGCGCCGTTCTGGCCGCCCGGGCGCAGCTCGTCGGCATGGTGACACGCGTCTCCAACCATATTCGTGGCGTGATGAAGATCTTCGGCCTGGTTGTCGTCGGCGTGCGCGGGACGGCGTTCGCTGCGCGGGTTGAAGAACTGGTCGCCGATCGTCCCGAAGTGCAATCAATCGTGGCACCGATGCTTGGCACCTGGCTTCATCTGCGAAGCCAGGTCGCTGCGTTCAACAGGCAGCTGCTCGCTGTTGCCAAGACGCGCCCGGCATGCCGCCTGCTGATGAGTATTCCTGGTGTCGGCTATGTGAGCGCTCTGGCGTTCATGGGCGCCATTGACGTGCCCGAGCGCTTCGCCCGATCGAGGGCGGTCGGCGCCCATCTCGGTCTGGCGCCGAAGCAACATCAATCCGGCGAGGTCGACCGCTTGGGCGAAATCTCCAAATGTGGCGACGCTTATGTTCGAACTGTCCTGGTGGAGGCGGCGAACTCGCTCCTGATCCGATGCCGGAAACCATCGCCGCTGCGTGAATGGGCATTGACCTTGGAGAAGCGATCCGGCCCCAAGAAGGCGCGGACCGCACTTGCTCGCAAGCTGGCCGTGATCATGCATTCCGTTTGGCGCAGTGGTATGCCGTATGCGTCGGCGTTGCCGTCGGATATGACCCTATGAGGGCCGGACCGAAGAGAGCATAGCCGCCAAGACGGCGCAGAACTCGCTGCTCGAGGCGAGGGATTGGGATCATTCCGCGCGTGGGGCCTGTGCTGGCCAATCGGTCCAAGCACGTTGTGGACATTGGAAGACCCGATTCATCGAACCGGATTGTGCAGCGGCTTCATGTCGACTGCGAAGAGAACGAAGACCTCGAGTGCGAAGTTCGAAAAACCGTCTTGACCTGTACCCCGCGATTAGAGAACGGCCCCCGCGCTGCAAGGGGGAAGTTGGGCTGTGATGATGATCTGTCGGGGTGCGGTCATCTGCCCGGCCTGTTGGCGCGGTTTTGACGACCGCTGGCCCCGATGGTGTCCGCGGACCGGTCCCATTCAAGTTGCCGAGCACGAAGCTCCGACAACGCCTCGGGTTGTCCTGGTCGCGGCCGCGCTCAGCTCCTCATCGACCCTCGTGCACCCCTTACAGTCTGGAGCAGCGGCGGTCGCCGCTGCGATCTGGGCTCAGGCGATCGTCGGCGCGTGATACGCTTGGCCGCGCGCGAGCACGGCCCAGGCGATCCGGGCGGTCTTGTTGGCCATGGCGACGGTGACCACGCGCGCCGGACGACGTTCGAGGAGGGCTCTGATCCAGGACGCCGTCGCCGCAGTGCTGGTGCGCGCCCGGCGCACGACCGAGGTCGCGCCCATGACCAAGAGCTTCCTGAGATAGCGGTCGCCCATCTTGGAGATGCGCCCGAGCCGATCCTTGCCCCCGGACGAGTTCTGGCGTGGCACCAGCCCCAAGAAGGCGGCGAATTCCCGGCCGGAGCGGAAGGTGCCGGGATCGGTGACCGCCGCGGCCAGGGCCGTCGCGGTGAGGACACCGACCCCAGGGATCGTTGCCAGACGCTGGCTGGCCGCATCTTGCCGATACCAGGCCAGCAGACGCCGTTCGAGGCTGTGGATCCCAGTTGCCAGGGCGTCGAGCTGCTCGCCGAGCATCAGGATGGCGGAGCGGGCGAGATCGGGTAGCAGCGACGTCTCGGCCCGACGCACCTGCTCGATCAGCTCGGCCACCCGTACGGCTCCGCGTGCGGCGACGATCCCGAACTCGGCGCAGTGACCGCGGATGGCATTGATCAGCATGGTGCGTTGGCGGACCAACAGCTCGCGGGTTCGGTGCAGGACCAGCACGCCCTGACGCCCGGCGCTCTTGATCGCCACCAGCCGCATCGTCGGCCGCGTCACCGCCTCGCAGATGGCTGCGGCGTCCGCCGCGTCGTTCTTCTGCCGCCGGACATAGGCCTTCACATAGGACGGCGGCATCAGGCGAACCTCGTGACCCAGAGCGCCGATCTCCCGCGCCCAGAAATGCGCGGTCGCGCACGCCTCCATCCCGACCAGGCATGGCGGCAACGATTGGAAGAAGGCGAGCACCTCGGCTCGACGCAGCTTTTTCTTCACCGCAACCCCGCCGGTCGCGTCGACGCCGTGAACCTGGAAGACGGATTTGGCGAGATCGATCCCGATCGTGGTAACCTGCATCGTGGACGGCTCCTGCATGGTGGCTCATCGACAACGACCACCCTATGGCGCTTCGACGCCGGACACAGGGGCCGTCCACATCATCAGGTTAAGCATGGGCCAGTTCGCCCATTGGCTGCTTGATCCGCATCACCACTTTGGTGGCAATCTAGTCATGGGTCGCGGACAATTCGGCGACACGGAGGTCGCGGTCAAACCAAGCGTTCATGCGATCGCCCCACCGGCCACGGCGTGGAAACGAAACTGACGCGTGCCCGCGCTGGCGTGGCAAACGGGTA
>JBGGME010000090.1:0-20375 GCA_041288195.1 Hyphomicrobiaceae bacterium | reverse complement strand
ATTTCCGCCGCGGTGCAGGATCATCTGAGCGCCATGACGGGCCGCCGCGTCGTCTATTTTGCCGCGGACCAGCCCGCTAGCCCCTCGGATCGGCGCCAGTCCGGACCATCGATACCCAATGCGATCCGCGACGCCGTCGACCGCCTCGCCAGCGCCAGGACGGCAGACGGCCTGACGGTCGCCGATGCCGAGACCGGCACGCGCTGGCTGGTGCGGTCGGTGTCGCCCAGGAACCCGGAATACGGACTGCTCGCCATCGATATGGGCGATGCCAGCGACGGCGAGCCCTCCGCCATGCATGCGCGCATCGATGCCCTCCTCGCCGACGCGACCGCCAGCTTCGAGCGCCTCGGCGTTGCCCACGCCATCAGCGAGGCGCGCCTGCGCGCGGAGGCCGAGACGCTACGCGAGGCGCTGATGGGCTCGGTCACGCATGGCCTGCGCACGCCGCTGTCCTCCATCATCGGCTCGGCGTCGATCCTGGTGGAGACGCCCGCCGTGGCGGCCGACGAGCGCTCGGCAAACCTCGTCGGCATCGTGCGCGACGAGGCCGAGCGGCTCGATCACGACATCCAGAGGCTCGTCGACGCCACCCGCATCAGCAGCGCCGGGGTGCGTCCGCATCTGGCCTGGGCCGATCCCGCCGACATCGTCAACGCAGCGCTCGCGCGACAGCGCCGCGGCCTGGCCGCGCACACGGTCGAGCTGCGGCTGTCCGAGGACATGCCGCTGGTGCATGTCGATCCGGTGCTGATCGAGCAGGCGCTCGCGCAGATCCTCGACAATGCCGCCAAGTACTCGCCGCCCGGCTCCGTCATCCGCATCGACGGCGCCCGCCGCGCCGAGCAGACCGCCATCGCCGTCCGCGACGAGGGCGCCGGCCTCACCGCTGAGGAGGCCGCACGTATGTTCGAGCGCTTCTATCGCGGCCCGCGCAGCTCCATGACGACGACCGGCTCCGGCCTCGGATTGTGGATCGCACATGCGTTCGTGAGCGCGTGCGCCGGCCGGCTGGAGGCCGCGAGCCCCGGCCCCGACAGGGGCACGACGGTCACCATGCTGCTGCCGGCGCCGTCCATCGCCAAGCTGTCCGCCTCGGGGGAGACCTATGAATAGGCAGTCGCCCATCGCGCTCGTCGTCGACGACGAGGTGCAGATCCGCCGGTTCCTGCGCGCCGGCTTCGAGCTCGAGGAGTTCGTGGTGCACGACGCGGCGACGGGAGCCGAGGGCCTGCGCATCGCCACCCTCAAGGTCGTCGACATGATCATCATCGATCTCGGCCTGCCGGACATGGACGGCGCCGAGCTGGTGCAACGCGTGCGCTCGTGGTCGACGGTGCCGATCATCGTGCTGTCGGTGCGCTCGAGCGAGGAGGAGAAGGTGCGCCTGCTCGAGCTGGGCGCCGACGACTACGTGGTGAAGCCGTTCGGCATGGCCGAGCTGCTGGCACGCGCACGCGCGGCGATGCGGCGGCACACGCGCGGCACGATCGGCGAGCCGGTCGTCAAGGCGGGTCCGCTCGCCATCGACCTGGCGCGCCGCGTGGTCTCGCTCGACGGCAGCGAGGTGCAGCTCTCGCCCAAGGAGTACCGGCTGCTGCAGGTGCTGGCCCAGCATGCCGGCAACGTCGTCACCCACCAGCACCTGCTCAAGGAGGTGTGGGGGCTGACCCACGTCAACGACGGGCACTATCTGCGCATCCTCGTGCGCAAGATCCGCAGCAAGATCGAGCGCGATCCCACCCAGCCGAGGTTGCTGACGACGGAACTCGGCGTCGGCTACCGCCTGGCGCAGTAGCCGCCGCCGTCATCGTTGGTGAGCTGTCGCCGAGCTTACGGGCAGGCCACGATCTCGCCGCGGCCGGGGCCGAAGCAGATGCGCTTGCCGGAGTTGCCGGAGGGCGCCCGCTCGGCAGCAGCAGGCCGCTCGGCCCAGGCGCGCTGCCGGGGCTGCGCACGCCGCTCCTCCTGCGCCGGCTTCTGGCGCGCCTGGCGCGGCTTGTTGGCGGTGTTGGGGACGCAGCGGTCGCCCACGACCTTCTCGTCGTCGTCGCACACGAGCGGGCACACGCGGCTCTTCTTGGACTGCGCCGCGTCGAGCAGCGCCACGTTGGGCTCCTCGCCGCCGACGCTGACGTTGGCGTGACGCGCGAACTCCTTCAGGGCCGTGCGGCTCTTGTCGCCCCACACGCCGTCGGCATCCGCTTCGAGGCAGCCGACGCGCTTCAACTCGCGCTGGAGCGCGCGGGCCAGCTCCTTGTTCTCGGCGGGAGCCGCGGGCGCAATCGCAGGCGGCGCCGGCGGCGCGGCCGATGCCGAAGGCGTTGGCGAAACTCCCGCGCTCTTGTCGTCCTTGCGCAGCGCGGCGATCTTGTTGCGCGCCTCGTCGGTGAACTTGCCGGACGGGAAGCTCGCGAGATAGCTCTGCAGGGCGCCGGGGTCGGCGCTGTCGCGCACCAGCACCCAGAAGTCGGTGTCGAGGTCGGTTGCCGTGGGGGGCTGCGCCGTGCTCGACCCGCCGGACCCCGTGGAGGTCTGCCCGGCACCCGTGCCCGATTGTGCCGTGGCTGGTGCTGCCGACAGCGCCAGCCCGAGACCGAGGGCCACGCAGGCCGCGGTGCCGAGAATGCTCACGTTCTTTCTCATGTTGCGTTGACCGACCATGACGTTCCTCCGTCTGGTGCTTTCTTCTCTGATCTCCTGCACGTTTTGACAATCTGTGAGCGAGGGCGCTGTGCCCCGGGGAACAAAGCTTCTAAGAGAAGACCTATCCTCGCACGGCGACAGCAGAAAATCCATGCACGGCAACTGTGCTGTTGCGAATGGCAAGCTGAAGCTTTGGATATGTGGCTTTCGGCGAAATTTGGTATGCTGATACAATTGTTGTTTGCCGAACACGTATTGCGCGCGGGGGTCTCCATGTGTCGTTGCATTCCATTTCTATTGGGCCTGTTGACTATTCTTGTCTCCGCTGGCGGCGCCGCGGCCGGAACCTCCATTGCGGAAGCCTGCCCGGCAACCGCAGAGGAGAAGCTAGAGCTGCGCGCTGCGGCCACCGCACTATGGACACCCTGCGAGAAATGGGTGTGGTCGTGCATCCTGCGAGGTGAGGAGGCCAATCTCTTCGACAAGCAATGCTACGTGCCAAGGTCCAAGGAGAACACGGCAGCTCGCGACAACTCGAAGTACGCGCCATTCCTTGATCCCGACCGGCACACCGCCAACCAGCTTGGTGATGATTTTCTGCGAACCGTCCTTTGGGATGAGCACTACGCCAGCAGGATTCCACCCTCCGGCGTACGCATCTATGGGGCCTATTTCAAAGGCCCCGTAAACCTCGAGAACGTGTCGACATCCGCGAACCTCGTCTTGGACGGCTCGATCTTCAAGAGAGGTCTGCGGCTCACCAACTTCCGCAGCTCGAAGAACATCTCGCTGGACGGTTCGAACATTCGTGGGCCGATCCTGATGTTGCGCATCCGGATCGAAGGGTCCCTGTTCCTCCAGGAAGGCATCTACGACACAATCGACCTGCGCGACGCGCGCATAGGGTCGAGCATCGACGCCGCGCGCTCCGTCTTCACCGACGATTTTCGCATCGATCGCGCCCGCATCGACGGCAAGGTCAATCTCGTCAAGTCTCGCCTCACCGTGCTGAACGCGTGGGACACCTCTATTGGCGGATCGCTGGAGTTGCGTCTAGCGGACGTGCGCCTGCGCGTCGATATGACAGGCGCCACCGTTAACGGCGACGTGCGCATGCAGCGCATCTCCTTCGGACGAAAGCGAACTGAGCAGACCCCGAGTTGCGATTGGGACCCCGACGCAGGGCTCGACCACCTCATCAATCACATTGTAGCCGACGTGAAGAAGCGGCATCCGGAAGATAACGAGGCCTTGCACCGCACGATGAACGAGATCGTGTTGTCGCGCCCCTCGCCGGAACGACGCTCGGCGTCCGACAACATCTGCGTGGAGCTTCTCAGGGAGGCTCGTCTCGGCGCCAAGAACGAGGTGCTCCTGCGCGACATGAAGATCAAGGGAACCTTGTGCCTCATCGATCTGACTGGCGAGATTTCCGGCGGAACCGGGCGCGAACATGTCGACACCATCTCTCTCGACGGCACTCAGGCCAATTCAACGGTGCTCAGGTGGAAAGAGTCGGCGAGCGAAAGCCGTTGGCACGCCGTGAACTTCAAAACCCCTTACATGCTCATCAATCTGGAGAGCCAACCCCGCCAACACTTCATCGACAGTTTGGAGGTGGGCTTCATTGCCTTTGTGAGACGCGACGCTCACGAGCCCTCGGCCGAACAGAGCGACGAGAACGTCGACAAGTTTCTCTGCGACGTAACGCCGGCGCCGGAAAACGCAATGTCGGCAGGCTCAGAGGCCGTTCACAGACGGCTGGTCCAGTTCTTCACGGGACCGGCCAACAGGTCACGCAGCGCCCAACCATTCTCCAAGATTGTCGAGCGCCTCGAGGAATCGAGCGCCACGTCCACGTACCTCAAAGTCAAGCTCAGCGAGTACAAACTCTCAAAAGTGTGCGCCACATCCGCGGTGTCGAAGGAGTTGAGCATCCTCGACGACTTGGGCTGGCTGACCTTCCCCCAGAAGATCTCGCACGCCTGGACCAAAGTGCGCGAAAACACGCAGGCCGCCGGCGACGTTCACGACCCGCTGGGAGAAACGAACCGGCTTTTCTGGGACGGGGTCTGCTGGAGCGGCATGCTGGTCTACAAATACGCCGTCTCGTACGGACACGAGCCCTACAATCTCTTCTACTATGCGGTGCTCTTTGTCGCCTTGTTCTGGATCCTGCTCAAGTTCGACAAGACTATCGCAGCTATCGAAGATGGCCCAAAGAAGCTCGGGCTGACCTATGCCATCGACATGCTCGTCCCGCTGGCGCAATTGCGATTGGATCGGCGGAACACAAATGCGCGACCCAACCGCGCGCTGCTGCGCGGCTACCTCGCTTTCCACCGTCTCGTCGGCTTGATCCTCGCTGTGCTCGTATTCTTGTTCATCTATCGAGCGGCGAGATAGCGAGCGGGCCTACTGGGAGCGGGGGACCTGCGGGCCGGTCGGGGCGGGAGAGGGCGCGAGCTTCTCCAGCACGCCGCCCCCGGGCTGGGCCGGCTGGCCACCCGGGGCCGCGGGCTGGGACTTGTCGGCAGGCCCGCTCTTGTCGGGTGCGGAAGCGGGCGCGGGCGTATCGAAGATCGAACGCGAGCCGGCAGGACGCGTCGCCAGCATCGTCAGGCCGAGGCTCGTCACGAAGAAAGCCGCAGCCAGCCCGGCCGTGACGCGGGTGAGGAAATTTGCGGCGCCGCGCCCCGACATGAAGCCTCCGCCGCCCCCGCCGATGCCGAGCGCGCCGCCTTCCGAGCGCTGCAGCAGCACGACGCCGACCAGCGCCAGGGCGATCATGAGGTGAACGATGAGCAGAACGGTAATCATCGGCGCCTTTCGGACTGGCTCGGGGCTCGGGTTCCCGCGCTTCTACACCAGGAGCCGGCCCGCCGCCAACAGTGGCCCGCCGCAGGCGCTCCCGGCTGAGCCGCGTTCAGAAATTGCACACGTTTTCTGCTGTGAACTTCTGCGAGGCGCGTTGACCCGCTCGACAAAGCTCGGCACGAGGACCCTGGAAGCCTTGTTCCCGCCGATACTGACGGGGGACAAAACGGGCGGATAGGTACCGCAACTCTTGCATTCTCGCGCTCGGAGGGCCCGTGGAGAGCCGGATCCAGCTGCCGTTCAACAGCGTCCTCGACGGCACCTACCGCATCGAGCGGGTGCTGGGCGGCGGCGGCTTCGGCATCACCTACGCGGCCGAGGACATGAACCTCGCCACCATCGTCGCGCTGAAGGAGTACTACCCCGCCGAGTTCGGCGATCGCGACCGGGCCATGAGCATCCGGCCGAAATCCGAGCGCCACAAGGAAACCTTCGAATGGGGTCGCGCGAGCTTCCTCGAGGAGGCGCGCACGCTCGCGCGCTTCCGGCACCCGAGCATCGTGCGGGTGTCGCGCGTGTTCGAGGCGCACTCGACCGCCTACATGGTGATGGAGTTCGAGCAGGGGCAGGACTTCGCTTCCTGGCTCAAGGGCCTCGGGCGGCCGCCCACGCAGGAGGAGCTCGACCGCATTGCCGCACCGCTGCTGGATGCGCTGGAGCTGATGCACGGCGAGAACTTCCTGCACCGCGACATCTCTCCCGACAACATCATCGTGCGCGCCGACGGCACGCCGGTGCTGCTGGACTTCGGCGCCGCGCGCCGGGCCGTGGCCAAGGTGAGCCGCTCGCTGACCGGCATCGTCAAGGCCGGCTACTCGCCGCAAGAGCAGTACGCCGCCGACAGCCGTTTGCAGGGGCCGTGGTCGGACCTCTATGCGCTGGGCGGCACGCTCTATCTTGCGGTAACGGGCAAGCGGCCCGAGGAAGCGACCCTGCGTGTCGCCGATGATCGCACCCGTCCGGCGGCGGCGGCGGCCCGTGGCAGGTATCGGCCGGACTTCCTGGCAGCCATCGATGCCTGCCTGAAGGTCCGGCATACGGACCGGCCGCAGTCGGTGGCGCAGCTGCGAGCGATGATGTTCGGCAGGCCCACGACCATGCCACTCGGGGCTGCGCCGGCCACGCAGAAGATCGCCGTGCCGGCACCGGTGCCGGGCAAGCGGCGCTGGATGTCGATCGCGGCCGCTGCCCTTGTGATCGTGGGCGGCGCCTATGGAGGATTTGAATACTCGCGGTGGCTCGTGGGCGAGCGCAACCGGCTCGAAAGCGAGACCCGACGGCAGGCCGATGCGGCCGCCGCGGCGAAGGCGGCGCAGGAGGCTGCCTTGGCCAAAGCCCTGGCCGACGCCGAGGCCATGCGGCAGCAGGAGCTGCTGGCGGCCGAGAGGAGGGCCGCGGAGGAGCGGTCGCGCCACCAGGCCGAGCTCAAGCGCCTGCAGGAGGAGCGCGCGCGCGAGGAGGCCGAGCTGAAGCGGCTTCAGGAGGCGGCCAGGAGAAAACCCGAGGAGACAGAGCGCAAGGGGGCGACGAACCCGATCGACCCCGCCAACAGATTCGGGGCCATCGCCTACTCTCCCTCCACGGGCGTGCATGGATTGTCCAACGACCTGGGCTCGCAGGAGGAGGCCGAGAAGGCTGCCCTCAACAGCTGCGCGCAGCGCGCCAGGGACTGCAAGGTGCCGCTCTGGTTCCGCAACGCCTGCGGTGCCCTGGCCGTGGGGCCAAACGGTTTCGGGACCGGATGGGGTGTCGACCAGGGCGTGGCGGAGAGCTACGCGCTGAAGTCTTGCGCCCAATATTCGAAGAGCTGCACCGTCCGCCGCTGGGTGTGCACGACACGCTGACGCGGCGACGCATTTTGCTCGCAAGCATTGCGAAGGCGAGTTGCCCGCGAAGGCGATGGGCCTACGACTCCGCGTGGTGCAGACCTCCAACTGCAATGCTCGCCGATTTGCAGTCGACTGATATTTTGTTGCTACGGAAAGTCTGCGCCCCTAAGCTCAGGCTTCGGTGCAGGGGAGTCGCCGCCGTGCGGGCCTGGGGGAGCATTCTTGCGGGACTGATCGCTGCCGCTTGCGCCTCATCGTCCGAGGCGATCAAGCCTTCTTATGTCTCGCCGCTGCAATATCAGAACCTGACGTGCCAGCAGATTGGCCAAGAGATGGAGCGCGTCTCCCGACGTGCTTCCGAGGTTGCTGGCGTTCAGGACAGCAACAAAACCAGCGATGCCTGGGTGACTGGCGCTACCATCGTCTTGTTCTGGCCGGCCGCGTTCTTCATCAAAGGCGATGGCCCGACTGCGGCAGAACTCGCGCGACTCAAGGGCGAGTTCGAGGCCTTGGAGCAGGTCAGCATTCAGAAGAACTGCAATCTGCGAGTACAGAAGCGCGGCTAGGAATTGATGCCTCCTGCCGCGGGCAGCGGTGCGGGACCCTAGTATTGCGCCTCTTGCACTTGGTACGCGCACACTTGGTGCGCGCAGCTCTGGTCGAGCGACCCGCGAAACCGGAGCAAGCCCAATCTATCTCGCACGTGCGGCACGGGCTTCTTGCGTGGCAGTCAAGCGATACGTTAACTGACCGTCGCTGCTCGGGGTTCACACAACTCCCTCCTCAAGGCTCTCCAAGAGAGGCCAGCCAATTCGCCGGAGCTGTCGAGGCGCCGGTTCGGTGGGCATTGGCAGTGCGCGTCTCGCGCGCAGGGTGTCGGGGGAAAAATCGTGAAAACTGGATACCGCTTCGGCGCGACGGTTATTTCGCTGCTATGTTCCATCGTGTGTTTGGTTCTCGCCCTAATTCCGATTACAATTACCCAGGCAAGAGCAGGTGGCGATCGTACGGCGATGCTGCGCGCTCCTGTTTACCCAATCGCGCCAAGTATTCAGTCTCAAAGGAACATAGCTTGCACTATGGAAGCGCAGGGGGAGTGCGAGGGGACGAGGCGTGCTTGTGAACGAAAAATTGTGGCCCCGAATATAAGAGCTAAACAGGAAGCATGCATGAATGCGGAGCAAAGATGCAGACAGCGGGCGGGGTGCGGTGCGGACCCTGGTGCGGCTCCCACTAGGCCCCCGGCCGGCGCGCAAGACTTCGCTAGTCAGTCGTGCGGGCAGCTCTGGCACGCGCGCAATGCGGTCTTCGCCGAGTTCGGCTATTGCTTCAAAACCCCGCAGGCAATCAGCGCGTTCGGTCGCGGCTGTTTCCCCCCTTTCGGCAAGCTTCCGGCGAGCGCGCAGGCCCGCGTGGACAACATCATCAGCTGGGAGCGGCGCAAGGGTTGCTCTGGCTGAGACCGCGACCATCCGCCTGGTGCGACTGCAGCAGGAGGCCCGCCGATGTCGGCTCTCAAATCGTACCCCGCATGGCATGTGCCGTCTGGCCTGCTGACGGTATTGCTGTTGGCGATTGCCGGTGGTGCGCCGGTGGTTGCGCAGACGGCACCAGCAAGGAACACCGCGGCCGACATCGCGCGTCTCGTCACCGTCTACCCGACGTTTCTGGATCGGGTCGAAGGTAATGTGCTCATCTGGAAGGACGGCACGCGGATGAGAATCGACGATGGACTGGGCGCCAAGGACCACGAGACCCTGCTCGCCACCGCCGACATCAAGGATATGTTCTTTGTGGCCTATCCCCTTGGCCGCACGAGCGGGCCGCCGGGCCGAAATGCCGACCCGGGCCGCGCCCGCAACGTGGCCTTCTTCAACAAGATGTACGGCGACTGCCAGGCTGGCGGCGTCGCCAGCAACTTGGTCGACGTCGTCTGGCTACCGAGGAAATGGGGCAAGAGCGTAAAGGCTACGCGCATCAACGGCGTCGCCTCGAAGCTCGCCGCCGTGTCGGCCGAGCTCGATGCGCTGCCCTCAACATTCGACCAGTTTCTGTTCCCGTCGGCTGGAACCTATGTCTGCCGCCCGATCGCGGGGACAACGCGAGTCAGTGCGCACGGCCATGGCATTGCCATCGACATCGCCACCAAGCCCGCACACTACTGGCGCTGGTCCGGGGAGAAAGCCGGCGCCGCGATTCCCTATCGCAACTCAATACCGTACGAGATCGTCGAGATATTCGAGCGGCACGGCTTCATCTGGGGCGGCAAGTGGTATCACTACGATACCATGCACTTCGAGTTCCGCCCCGAACTCATCGGCAACCCGCGCCGATCCTGATCCGTGGTCCAAAAGTTCGACGGATGACCGGCACCACCTCGGGCCTCGTAACAGCGGCGCAGCAAATGCAGTTGTCGGCAGTTTCGATGGCACGAACCGGCCGATTTCCGCGCCGCAGTATTTGCGTCTGCCATCTGGGGCATTGCCGCCGTAGTGACGGCGCACGCCGATACCTGGATTATCCGGGCTCGCATAACCTCGAGCGGGCGCCTCTTATCTCAAGAGTTCGCGCCCTGGCAGAGCTGCGTCGCCAAGGAGGGCTGGAACATCAAGTGAATCGCTTTGAGGCTGGCTGTCCTCTGCTCGGCGGCCACATTGGGCTTGGGTGCGCGCCAGGGTGACCCTCCCCCTTGGGGAGAAGGTGGCCCGTCGTGTCGAAGACGCGCCTCCGGCACGAAGGGCCGGATGAGGCGGCCTTCGCGCGGCGTGAGGGAGTCGCCCCTCAACAGTTCGGCCCGATGACTTACGGCTGCGCCATCAATGTGCTGCCCTCGGGGCTCGAGTGGGCCACGCAGCCGTAAGTCATGGCCTCACGTCCTCTCCCCGAGGGGAGAGGGGGCGGTGCGCGCTGAATGTGCGGGTATGCGGCCTACTGCTGGGTGCCGAAGGGGGTGGCGGCGGGGGCGGGCTCCTTGGGCTTGGCCTTGGCCTTCTTGGCGGCGGCCGTCTTCTGGGCGTCCTTCTTATCGGCTCCGGCCTCGCCCTTGTCCGCGGGGGCCTTGGGTGCGGCGGCCTTCTTCTTGGCCGGCTCCTTGGCCGGCTGGTCGGTCGACGGGGCGGCGGCGGCTTTCTTGGCCGGGTCCTTCCTGGGGACCTTGGCGACGGCTGGCGCCTTGGCCGCGTTGTCGCCGGGCTCGCGGGCGGCGGGATCGGGGTCGGGGTCCTTGGGCAGGTTCACGAGCGGCCTGCCGCCGCAGCGGAACAGCAGCTGCTCGTCGATCTCCAGCAGGCGCTTGATCTGCTCGAGCCTGGCCGGCTCCAGGTTGCTCTTGGCCCACTGGGGACCCTTGCTCATGCTGGCGCGGGTGCCGGAGCGCTCGAGCTCGCCCTGCTCGACCTTGAGCTGAGCGCAGCCATCCTTGCCGAGCGGCGAAGAGCGCGCGGCCGTCGCCAGCAGCAGGGCGGCAGCCAGAAGGAAAAGGCCACGGCGCATCATGGGCTTGTATCAGCTCCCGATTCGGCGGCGCATGCGGCAGCAGCAACGCCACTAACCCCTCCGGGCACCTCGGTCAAGCTCCGCAAGCCGCGATGATGGCGAGGAAATCCTGGGCCTTGAGGCTGGCGCCGCCAACCAGCGCGCCGTTGACGTTGTCGACCGCCATCAGGGCGCGGGCGTTGTCGGGCTTCACCGAGCCGCCGTAGAGGATGCGCACGGCGCCACCCCCGGTCCCGAGCCGCTCGACAAGCGCGCGGCGCAGGAAGCCGTGCACCTCGGCGACGTCGGCAACCGTCGGCGTCAGGCCGGTGCCGATCGCCCACACCGGCTCGTAGGCGAGGACGGTGTTTGCCGCATCCACCTTGTCGGGCAGGGAGCCTGCGAGCTGGCGGGCGACGACGGCGAGCGTCAGACCGGCCCGGCGCTCGCCCGCCGTCTCGCCGATGCAGACGATGGCGGCGAGCCCCGCGCGATGGGCGGCGGCGGCCTTGGCCTTGACATCGGCGTTGCGCTCGCCGTGGTCGGCGCGGCGCTCGGAATGGCCCACGATCACGGCCGCGGCGCCGGCGTCCTTCAGCATCTCGGCGGAGATGTCGCCGGTGTGGGCTCCGCTGGCCGAAGGGTGGCAGGCCTGGCCGCCGACCGCGAGCCGGGAGCCCTGCGCCTCGCGCGCCAGTGCGGCAACCAGCGTCGCCGGCGGGCAGATCATGGCATCCACGCCGGGTGCAAAGCCCGCCTCGGCGAGCCTGTCGCGCACCGCCCGCGCCTCGGCCAGGGCGGCCGTAAGCCCGTTCATCTTCCAGTTGCCGGCCACCAGGGGCCGGATGCGGGCGGCGGAGGCGGTAGAAGCCATGCTCGAGACCCTCTGTGGCGCTATCCCTCGCCCCGTTCCTGTTCGATACGGAGGGGGTCGTCCGATCCGCTCGTCATGGGCCCATGCTCCGTATGGACGCTTGCGGGGACGGGACGTGGTTCATAATATGCGGCGCATCCGCGCCGAGCTAGGATAGCTCGGACGCGATCTTGGCCCGGCGGCGCCGCCAACGCCAGAGCTTTGCTGAAGCTTTGCGGGGGTACCGGCCGGCAGCAACCCGGAAAAGTCGACACATGCTCGATGCAATGCGACGTGGTGCCGTGAACATTGGAGCCAAGCTCCTGCTCGGCCTGCTCATAATCGCGTTCGCCATCTGGGGCGTGGCCGATGTGTTCCGGGGCTACGGGCGCGGCACGCTCGCCCGCGTCGGCTCCACCGAGATCTCGGTGGACGAGTATCGTCAGGCCTACAACGACGAGATGGCGTCGATCTCGCGCCGCATGGGCCGCCGCCTGACGACCGAGCAGGCCAAGCTCCTGGGCCTCGAGCAGCGCGCCCTGTCGCGCCTGATGGGGGCGGCGGCAATCGACACGCACGCCCGCCAGCTGCACCTGGGCCTCTCCGAGCAGGGCATCGCCGAGCTGATCCGCCAGGACCCCGCCTTCAAGGGTTTCGACGGCGCCTTCTCGCAGCGCAACTTCCAGAGCTATCTGCGCCAGAACGGCGTTTCCGAGGGTTACTACGTCAACAACCGCCGCAAGGAGGAGGTGCGCGAGCAGCTGACCGACACGCTGCTGGGCGGCCTCGCCCCGCCGCAGCTCCTCGTCGACCTGATCTACCGCTACACCGAGGAGCGGCGCATCATCGAGTACTTCACGCCCGACTTCGACAAGCTCATCAAGCCCGCTGATCCCGACGAGGCCAAGCTCAAGGAGTATTACGAGCAGAACAAGCGCCAGTTCATGACGCCCGAGCTGCGCAGGATTGCGGTCCTCCTGTTGACCCGCGAGGAGGTCAAGGGGCGCACCACGATCGACGAGGAGGAGATCAAGGCGGCCTACGAGAAGGACAAGGAGAGGTTCAATGTGCCCGAAAGGCGCGCCATCACGCAGCTCTCCTTCCCCGACAAGGCGGCCGCCGAGAAGGCTTACGCCGAGCTCGCCAATGCCAAGGACTTCAAGGAGGCGGCAGCCAAGCTGGGCTTCAAGGAGAGCGATATCGAGCTCGGCTCGCTCGCCAGGAAGGACATGATCGACCCCAAGATAGCGGAGGCCGCCTTCACGCTGGGCAAGGATGAGCTGTCCAAGCCCATCGAGGGGCAGTTCGCGGTCGTGCTGGTGAGGATCGGCGAGATCGTGCCGGGCAAGCAGCGCACCTTCGAGGAGGTCAAGGGGGAGATCAAGGAGCGCCTGGCCAACGAGCGCGCCAACCGCGAGCTGCAGGCGCTGCACGAGAAGGTCGAGAACGAGCGCTCGGCCGGCAAGACGCTATCGGAGATCGGCACCGACCTGAAGCTGCCGTTCCGCGAGATCGCCGCCATCGACCGGGCCGGCAACGGCCCCGACGGCAAGCCTGCCTTCGAGCACGCCGAGGCCGCACGCGTTGCGCAGGCCGCATTCGCCGGCGCTGTCGGCATCGAGCCCGAGGCCACCGACCTCTCCGACGGCGGCTATGCCTGGGTCGACGTGCTCGCCGTCACGACGGAGAAGCAGAAGCCCTTCGACGCGGTGCAGGCGGAGGTCAAAGCCGGCGCCGTCGAACAGGAGCGGCGCAAGGAGATCGCGGCCGCCGCCGCCAAGCTCGTCGAGCGCCTCAATGCCGGCGAAAGCTTCGACACGCTCGCCAGCGAGGTGTCGGCCAAGGTCGACAAGACCGCGCCCATCACCCGCAACACGGCGCCGGAGGGCTTGCCCCGCAACGCCGTGCAGCTCGCCTTCACCCTGCCCAAGGGCGGCGCCACCTCGGCGCTCACGAGCGACGGCAAGGCGCGCATGATCCTGCGCGTTGCCGATGTCATTCCCGCGCCCGCGCCAACCGCGGAGCAGGCGGCCAACCTCAAAGCCGAGCTCGCTCGGCAGCTGCAGAACGACGTGCTCGCCGAGTATCTGTCCGGCCTGCAGGCCCGCTACGGCGTCTCCGTCAACGACGCCGCGCTGAAGCAGGCGCTTGGCTCCGGCGGCGAGCAGACCGACACCGAGTGACGGCGCCGACATGGACAGCGGGCAGGACCCGAAACGATGACCAAGCTCGACATTGCCGCCACCGACTTCGAGGCCCAGCCCGCCCGCTCTGCGTTCATCGAACGCTACCGCAAGGGCGAGCCGCAGGTGGTGTGGACCCGGCTCGTGGCCGATCTCGAGACGCCCGTCTCGGCCGCCCTGAAGCTCAGCGACGGCCAGCCCATCAGCTGCCTCCTGGAGTCGGTGGAAGGCGGCGCCGTGCGCGGGCGCTACTCCATCATCGGCATCGCTCCCGATGTGGTCTGGCGCGCTTTCGGCGACCGGGCCGAGATCAACCGCAAGCCCCTCGCCGAACCCTCATCCTTCGAGCCCGAAACCCTCGCGACCCTGCCGTCGCTCAGGGCCCTGCTGGCGTCCTCCCGCATCGACCTGCCTCCGGAGCTGCCGCCGATCGCCGCCGGCGTCATCGGCTACATGGGCTATGACACCGTGCGGCTGGTCGAGCAGCTGCCCAACGAGGGACCCGATGCGTTGGGCGTGCCCGACAGCGTGTTCGTGCGGCCGACGCTGATGGTCGTGTTCGATTCCGTCAAGGACGAGATGATCGTCGTCACCTCCGTCTATCCGCAGGCCAAGGTCGACGCGCAGGCCGCCCATGCCGCCGCCGTCGATCGCCTGCGCGGGGTGGTCGCAGCGCTCGACGAACCGACGCCGCACGTCACCAGCATGTCGGGCGTCGAGCTCGCCCTGCCGCAGCCCGCCTCCAACACCACGGCGGAAGAGTTCATGCGCATGGTCGGGCGCGCCAAGGACTACATCGCCGCCGGCGACATCTTCCAGGTCGTGCTGGCGCAGCGCTATGACGTGCCGTTCTCCCTGCCCTCGTTCGCGCTCTACCGCGCGCTCAGGCGCACCAACCCCTCGCCATTCCTGTTCCATCTCGACTTCGGGACCTTCGCGCTCGTCGGCTCGAGCCCCGAGATTCTCGTGCGCGTGCGCGACGGCGAGGTGACGATCCGGCCGCTCGCGGGCACGCGCCGGCGCGGGGCGAACCCCGAGGAGGACAAGGCGCTCGAGGCCGAGTTGCTCGCCGATCCCAAGGAGCGGGCCGAGCACCTCATGCTGCTCGATCTCGGCCGCAACGACGTCGGGCGCGTCGCCGAGATCGGCACCGTCCGCGTCACCGAGAGCTTCGCGATCGAGCGCTACAGCCATGTCATGCACATCGTCAGCCACGTGGTGGGCGCGCTCGACAAGCGCCACGACGTGATCGACGCGCTGATGGCTGGCTTCCCCGCCGGCACGCTGTCGGGCGCGCCGAAAGTGCGGGCGATGGAGATCATCGACGAACTCGAGAAGGAGAAGCGGGGGCCCTACGGCGGCTGCGTGGGCTACTTCTCGGCGGACGGCGAAATGGACAGCTGCATCGTGCTGCGCACCGCGCTGGTGAAGGACGGCCGCGTCTACGTGCAGGCCGGCGCCGGCATCGTCGCCGACAGCGACCCCAAGGCCGAGCAGCTCGAGTGCGAGTACAAGGCCCGCGCCCTGTTCAAGGCCGCCGAGGAGGCCGTGCGCTTCGCCGGCCGCTCTCGCCGCGGCAACCGCTAGTCCTGCCAACCGCGCCCCGGTCTGCGTCTGCCAAAAAGCCCGAGGGCCACGGCGCTAGCCGCAGCCCTCGTGAAGCCTCGGTGGATGTCGGCCCGTTACTTCATCGGTGCGGGCGCCGGTGCCGGACGGCCCAGCTTCCAGCTTGCGCGCAGCGTGATGATGTCGGAGGTGGCGTCGGCCCGGTTTGCCGGCTGCGAGAGGTCCAACAGCCCGGTCGTAGCCACGGTCCTGGCGACGTTGTAGGTCGCGTCGTCGAACTCGTAGTGCCGGTATTCGAGACCGATCGTCCAGCCCGCCGCCACCGCCATGTCGACGCCGCCGCCGATGTACCAGCCGCTGTGGCGCTCACGATCGCCAAAGGGGTTGCTGCTTGCGGTGTTGAGCGAAATCTTCTGGTCGAAGGCTGCGCTCGCATAGCCGCCCGTCAGATACGGCATCCACTTGCCCATCGCCCAGCCGAGGCGTGGACCGATCGTGATCACGTCGTCGAACCGCGCCGCACACGTAAAGAGGGGATTGGGACACTGAGTCGATGCGTGGTCGTCCTGGTACGCGACGGTCAGCGTGCCTTCGATGCCCACCACGAACAATCCGAACTGGTGCTGGATGCCGATCTGCCCGCCGACAACGGGAGAGTCATGCTCCACGTTGAAGACCGACGTACCTGCGACGCTTGCATCGAGCTGGGACCATTGCCAGCCGGAATGCGCACCGAAGTAGAAGCCGCTCCAGCTGGTCGGCGCTTGTTGCACCACGGGCGCACCCCTCGGGGCAGCCCTGCCGTCGGCGCGGACGATTTCGGTCGAGGCTACAAACGCGCCGGCGGCGATAGCCCCGGCCACAGCGTATTTCGCACCTGTCAAAAGAATACAGCGGCGCATGGTTTATCCCTCCAAAGGCTCCTGGCCACCCATACGCGCGACTCGACTGCAGACACTAGAGAAAGGTGCGAGTCGCGCCAATCGCCCATCAGCGCATCGCCGACAGGAAATGCTTGACTGTGAAGAACCGATTTTCTGGCTCTTAATCGTTTTAAATCAATGTCTTGGAAGATATGCTTCGCAATGGCGCGACTGTTGTGGAAGAGCAACTCGCAGAGACTTTGCGCACTTTTGCGGCACGGCGTCCTCGTCTTGTCGCAGCAACCGCATATGCGCGGCAGTGAGGCCCTCCTCCATTGAACACCTGTCACCCCTGGCGAACGCCCGGCCATCGACTATCCTTGGAAGATGCTGACCGTTTCTCTCCTACGTCACGCCAAGTCGAGCTGGGATGACAGCTCGCTCGACGACTACGAGCGTTCCCTCAACAAGCGTGGCGAGGCGGCCGCCCCCCGCATGGGCGCGTTCATGGCGCAGCACGGCCTCGCACCCGACCTCGTCCTGTGCTCCTCGGCGGTGCGCGCGCGTCAGACTTTGGAGCTCGTGCTGCCGCATCTCGCGGACCGTCCGCAGGTCGTCTATGAGGATGGCTTCTACCTGGCCGCCCCTTCCGCCATGCTGGCGCGGCTGCAAAAGGTCGACGCCAAGGCCCGCCATGTCCTGATTGTCGGCCACGACCCCGGCATGCAGGGGCTGGCCCTGGAGCTGGCAGGGGACGGCGATCCCGCACTCCTGCAGGCGCTCTGCGCCAAGTTTCCCACGGCGGGCCTGGCCGTCATCCGTTTCAAGGGCCGTATGTGGTCGAAGATTGCCCCCGGCACCGGCAGGCTTGAGATGTTCGCAACACCCAAGTCCCTGACTTGACTGATCCCACCCCAAGCCAGCCACCAATCCCTGCACGTCTTGACCTTGGCCGCACCCCTCCCCTAAACCAAAGCCATGCTCCTCCTGATCGATAACTACGACAGCTTCACCTATAACCTCGTGCACTTCCTGGGCGAGCTCGGTGCCGCCTGCCAGGTGGTGCGCAACGACAAGATCGCCGTTGCCGAGGTTCTGAAGCTGGCGCCAAAGGCCATCGTGCTCTCGCCGGGCCCCTGCACGCCCAACGAGGCCGGCATCTGCCTCGAGCTGATCGAGAAGGCCGGCTCCAAGATCCCCATCCTGGGCGTCTGCCTTGGCCACCAGGCCATCGGCCAGGTGTATGGCGGCAAGGTGATCCGCGCGCCGGTCCTCATGCACGGCAAGCTCTCCAAGATCACCCACAAGGGGAAGGGCATATTCAAGGGCCTGCCCAAGTCCTTCGAGGCGACGCGCTATCACTCGCTGATCGTCGAGCGCTCGAGCCTGCCCGACTGCCTTGCCGTCACCGCCGAGACGACCCAGGACGGCCAGCGCCTGATCATGGGCCTGCAGCACAAGACCCATCCAGTGCACGGCGTGCAGTTCCATCCTGAAAGCATCGCCTCCGAGCACGGCCACGCCCTCCTCGCCAATTTCCTGGAGCTCGCCGGCCTCGCCCCGCGCCGCCGCAACGCGCGTCCCACCCGCCACGCCGCCTGAGCACACCGATGGACGCCCACCCCTCCCAGGACCTGCGCCAGCTGATCCAGAAGGTTTCGGGCGGCGCGACGCTGACCGAGATCGAGATCCGCACCGCGCTCGACCAGATGACGGCGGGCGCCGCCACCCCGGCGCAGATGGGCGCCTTCCTGATGGCGTTGCGCGTGCGCGGCGAGACGGTGGAGGAGATCGCGGGCGCCGCCCAGATGCTGCGCGCCAAGATGAACCGGGTGGAGGTGGCGCCTGACGCCATCGACATCGTCGGTACCGGCGGCGACGCGCACGGCACCTACAATATCTCGACCTGCGCGTCCCTGATCGCGGCCGGCGCCGGCGTGAAGATAGCCAAGCACGGCAACCGCCGCGTCTCCTCCAAGTCCGGCGCCTCCGATGTGCTCACCGAGCTCGGTGTCAAGCTCGAGGTGCCTCCCGAGACCATCGCGCGCTGCGTCGACGAGGCCGGCGTCGGCTTCCTGTGGGCGCCGCTGCACCACCCGGCCCTCAAGCACTGGGCGCCGATCCGCGGCGAGCTCGGCATCCGCACCATCTTCAACCTGCTGGGCCCCATCTGCAATCCGGCCGGCGTCAAGCGCCAGCTCGTCGGGGTGTTCTCCTGGCACTGGGTCGAGCCCATTGCCCACGTCTTGAAGAGCCTCGGCGCCGAGCACGTCTGGGTCGTGCACGGCCACGACGGTCTCGACGAGCTCACGACCACGGACGCCACCGACGTCGCCGAGCTCAAGGACGGCAACATCACCGTGTTCGAGGTGACGCCGGCCGACGCGGGCCTGGCGCCCGCCAAGCTCTCCGACCTCAAAGGCGGCGATGAGAAGGAGAACGCCGCCGCCATCCGCGACGTGCTCGCCGGCAAGAAAACGCCGCTGCGCGACATCGCCATCCTCAACGCCGCCGCGGCGCTCATCGTGGCCGGCAAGGCCACGAGCCTCCTCGACGGTGCGGCGCTGGCCACCCACGCAATCGAGTCGGGCGCGGCGCAGAAGGCCCTCGACAAGCTCGTCGCCATCACCAACGGGCGAGTCTAGGCACCGCAGGAACGTGGCGAAGCACCGCCCCTTCGATGATCCCCGCGTGAAGGCACTGTTCGACACCTTTCCGCGCACGCTGCGCGCGGACGTCCTGACACTGCGCGACCTCATATTCGACACGGCATCGAGGACGGACGGCGTCGGCGCGCTGACGGAGACCCTGAAGTGGGGCCAACCCGCCTATCTGCCGCGCAAGCCGCGGACGGGCAGCACCATCAGGATCGGCGCTCTCTCCGGGCAAGGCGGACGCTATGCCATGTTCGTGCACTGCCAGACGACGCTGGTCTCCAACTTTCGCCAGCTCTACGAGGGGCAGCTCGCCTTTGAAGGCAACCGCGCCATAGCGCTCATGCGCGGCGAGGCGCTGCCGCGCGCGCCCTTGCAGCATTGCATCGCCCTGGCGCTGACCTACCACGCCAGACCGCGGCGGAGATGAGCGACCTCGCCATGCTCGGCAAGAACAAACCACCCCCGGCCGAGATCAACGTCGCTTGCTCCGGCGCCTTCAAGGCGGCCTATCTCGCTCTCGTCCCGCAGTTCGAGAGGGCGAGCGGCCGCAAGGTCGCGACGAGTTGGGGCGCTTCCATCGGCGATGCACCGACATCCATCCCGAGCCGCCTCGCGCGCCGTGAGCCTCTCGACCTCGTCATCCTCTCGGCCGACTCGCTCGATCGCCAGATAGCCGCGGGCAGGATCATGGCCGGCAGTCGCGTCGACCTCGTCCGCTCCGGCATCGGCGTCGCCGTGAAGGCCGGTGCGCCCAGGCCCGACATCGGCTCGGCGGATGCCCTCGTGCGCGCGCTCCTGCAGGCGCGATCGGTCGGCTATTCAGCCAGCGCCAGCGGCGTCTACCTCGAGGGTCTGTTCCGCCGCCTCGGCATCACCGAGCAACTGGCTCCCAAGCTCAAGCGCGCGCAAGGCGAGCCCGTCGGCCAACTGGTCGCGCGTGGCGAGGTCGAGATCGGCTTCCAGCAGGTGAGCGCACGACTATTGATATGACTATATTTTTTGGACACTAGCATTCTCTGACCATGTTTCTGCCCATGTCCAAGCGGTCGTCAGGCCCCTCATGCTGAAGCGAACCTAAGTCGCTACCGTCCTCTTTCCGTACTTGGTGAGTAAGAGGTTCAGCGCTTCCGCGATCAGCATCTGCTGACTCTTGCCGGTCTCGTGCGAGATGGCACGCAGCTGCTTAAGCGCGGTTTCGTCCTGCCAGGTCGTGAAAGACTTCCGGTTCTTCCGGCTGGGCGGCACGTAGGGCTTACCGTCGTTGCCTGCTGATGGCGGTGAGACCTTGCCACGGCCAAAGCGCGTCAATGTGCCGAGGATGCCCTCGCGGTCCTTGTCGCCCGCTTGCTTCTTGATCATTGCTTGACCTCCCGCGCCTTGCGCTTCGCCTTGCCGACTGTCGCCGGCCGCTGCGCGCGCCCATCAAG
>JBGGME010000089.1:0-25651 GCA_041288195.1 Hyphomicrobiaceae bacterium | reverse complement strand
CCACAAAGGCTCATCGCTCGGCCGCGCCGCCTCGCATTTCTGGCTCACATCGGAGGGCGTGTTCGGCGTGGCGCTGGGCGTCTCCACCACCTTCATCTTCCTGTTCGTGCTGTTCGGCGCGCTGCTGGAGAAGGCCGGTGCCGGGAATTATTTCATCCAGGTTGCCTTCTCGCTGCTCGGCAAGTTCCGCGGCGGGCCGGCCAAGGCCGCCGTCGTGTCCTCCGGCATGACCGGCATGATCTCGGGCTCGTCGGTGGCCAACGTGGTGACGACAGGCGTGTTCACGATCCCGCTGATGAAGCGCGTCGGCTACAGCCCGACCCAGGCGGGCGCCATCGAGTGCGCCGCCGGCGTCAACGGCCAGCTGATGCCGCCGGTCATGGGGGCGGCCGCCTTCATCATGGCCGAGTACGTCGGCATCACCTACGCCGACGTGGTGCGGCACGCGATCCTGCCCGCGCTCTTGACCTACGGCGCCCTCTTCTACGTCGTCGATCTGGAAGCCGTGAAGGCCGGCATGACCGGCATTCACCAGCCGCGTCGGCGCACTTTGGCGGCGGGGCTCGTCAAGGCGGCGATCACCATCTCCTCGATCGTCATCCTGAGTGCCGCCATCTACTGGGGTCTCGGCTGGACGAAGCAGGTGTTCGGCGAAGCGGCGAGCTGGGGCGCGGTCGGCTTTGTCGTCGTTGCCTACGTGGCGCTCGTCGCCAACCGTGCCCGCTTCCCCGACCTCGCCCAGGACGATCCGAGCCAGCCGGTGACCGAGGTGCCCGACTTCTACGAGACGGCCCGCACTGGCATCCACTACCTGCTGCCGGTCTCGGTGCTCATCTGGTGCCTGATGGTGGAGGAGATGTCGCCGGGCCTTGCGGCCTTCTGGGGCGTGGTGGCGATGGTCGGAGTCGTACTGACGCAGAAGCCGCTGACGGCATTCTTCCGGCGCCAGGGCAATCTCGGCGCGTCCTTGCGCGAGGGGTTCTGGGACGTCGTCTCGGGCCTGGAGTTCGGCGCCCGCAACATGTCGACCGTCGGCATCGCCACGGCCACGGCCGGCATCATGGTCGGCACAGTGACGTTGACGGGCATTGGCCTCGTCATGACAGAGATCGTCGAGTTTCTGTCGCAGGGCAACATCGTCTTGATGCTGGTGCTGGTCGGCGTCATCTGCATCGTGCTCGGCACCGGCCTGCCGACGACGGCGAGCTATGTGGTGGTGGCAACGCTGATGGCGCCTGTCGTGGTGGAGCTGGCGGCCGAGAACGGTATTGCCGTGCCCCTGATCGCGGTGCACATGTTCGTCTTCTACTTCGGCCTTGCCGCCGACGTGTCGCCGCCCGTGGGTCTTGCCGCCTATGCCGCGGCGGCGATTGCGGGCGCCGACCCCATGCGCGTCGGCTGGCAGGGCAGCTGGTACGAGCTGCGCACGCTGCTGCTGCCCTTCATCTTCATCTTCAATCCGGAGATCTTGCTGATCGACATCGGTGGCCCGGTGCACCTTGTCGTCGTCGTCGCCTGTGCCGCGCTGGCGATGGGCGCGTTCTGCGCGGCGCTGCAGGGCTTCTTCTTCGACCGCAACCGCTGGTGGGAGACCGCGCTGCTGCTGCTGATCTGCTTCACCCTCTATCGCCCGGGCTTCTGGATGGACCGCATCGCGCCTCCGTTCAGCGAGCGGCAGGGCGGGCAGGCTCTCCGCATCATCGAGGACACAAGCGGGGCTGGCACGCTGCGGCTCAAGGTCGCCACGCAGGACATCAGCGGCGACGACGTCACCAAGACCATCCGCCTCTCGTTCGGGGGCAGCGGGGACACGCGAGCGCGGCTGGCGGAAGGGGGCATCGTCCTGTCGGGCGGCGATACGCCGGCCATCACCTCGGTGCGGCCGGGCTCGCAAGCCGCCCGCCAGAAGCTGCGGCCCGGCGACAAGATCGAAGGCGTGTACGTTGCCAACGAGCGGCCGAGCCCGTTCCTGTTCGCCATTCCCGCCATCGCCCTGCTCGTGGGGCTGGCACTGCTGCAGCGGCGCCGGCGCGCCTCGGCGGCGATTGCGGCGCCCTAGCACAGTGCGTGCGCCGCATGCGTCGCGCCTGATTGCTGCAATTGCCCTCAAATTGGCGGACGCGCATCAAGGGCTCGTGCACTGCCGCGAGACTATCAGACCTCGATGACTTTCGAGCAGCAGATCGGGCGCCCACGCCGGAGCTGGCGCCGAGCGGTGGGGATGACGGCGCTGGCCGCGGCCTGCCTTGCGGCCGGGTCGGGGTGGGCTCTGGATGCGCAACCCCGCTACGAGCGCTACTCGCAGACGACGTTCCTGCCGTACCTCAATGCCACCGGAGCGGAATTGCGGCGCACACCCGCACTTGGGCTGTCGTTCGAGGGTAGTCGGGTACATAGAGCAACCATGGACTCCGGCTCGACCGGTGTGGTGGTCGGGGCGACGTCGATCCCGAACTTCGAGCGCCTACCCAAGATCGCCGACGGGCAGCTCACCTATACGAGCTCGGGCCGGATCATGGTTGGGCAATGGGTGCTGAGACGGCTCACCATCCATGGCGCCGACGGCTCGAGGATCGAAACCGAGGCCATGCCGGTGCTGGCGGTGACGCAGGTGCAGTGCATGCCCCGCGCCCGCAATTGCGATCCGCACGAGAGCGTGCACCACATCGGCATGATCGGGATAGGCTTTGCGCGCGAGCACGATCGCCAGCCGCAGAGCACGCCGGACAAGAATCCGTTTCTCCGCATCGCTGGCGGGGACAGTGGCGGCGAGCGGCGCAGCGGCTACATTCTCACGCCGCAGGGTGTCCACGTTGGACTGACCGCCGCCAACACTCAGGGTGAGTTCCGCTACATCAAGCTCGAGGCCCAGGAGGACCGATCCGATTGGTCGGCCGTGCCTGCCTGCATCTCGATCGACCGCGCCACGCCGCTCTCGTGCGGCACGATGCTGGTCGATACCGGCGTTGCCGATATGTACATGACAGTGTCTCCGGCGCAGGCCGGAGCCGCGCGCGGCAGCCTGCCGCCGGGCACAGAGGTGACGATCCTGGCCGGCAGCGGGGGCGGCCTGGCGGAGCTCTACAGCTTTCGAGCGGACGATGCTTCACCGGTTGCGCCGAGGAGCATCCATCTGCGTGTCTCGCGGGACCGGACTTTCGTCAACACCAGCTTCCGTGTCTTGAACGCGTTCGACTTTCTGTACGACGCCGATGGTGGCTACGCCGCCTTCCGCCGCCGCTGAGGCCGCGTTGCGGCATATTGCGCCCCGTTGCCGCTCCGGGCTGCCAATTTGGCCACAACCCATCCCAAATTCTGTCGCCAGATGCTCCCGGGTGCCCGGCCGTTGCTCCGGCAATGGTATTGAGGGCGGGTTCGAGAAACGGGGGAAAAGTTCATGCGCACGGTCCTCGCAGTGCTGTTTGTGCAAGCCGCCATCGGTGTCGGCTCAGCTGCCGCGCAAGGGACCAATCCCGCGCCACCCGGCGCCCCTGGCGTCATCACGGAAGGCAGCTCGAACGTGACGATCGGCGGCCAGTCGGCGGCGCGCAAGGGCGACCAGGCCGCCGGCGAAGGCGGCATCGTCGGCGGCTCCTCCAACGTGTTCATCAACGGCAAGCCGGCGGCCACGACGGGGGACAGGACCGGCTGCGGCGGCGTAACGGTCGGCGGCGGAGGCGGGGTGTTCATCAACGGCAAGCCGGCGGCGCGCGCCGGCGATCTCACCACCGGCTGTCCCGGCAAGTGAGGCTCGGGGGCGGCCCATGGTCAGTATCGCGTCGCTGTCGAGGCTCGGCCTCGTCCTTGTCTGGCTCATCGGTTTCTCAGTTCCGTCGAGCGTCGGCGCCCAGCAGCTCTCCCGCGAGCTGCAGGAGCTGCGCGACACCTCCAACGCCTTCTACCGCGCCGGCGACTACGCCCAGTCGTTGCGCTTTGCCGAGCAGGCCCTGCCGCTCTTCATCCGCGAGCTCGGGCCCGACCACGAGCAGACCGGCATCCACTACTACTCCCTCGGCCTGATCGCCGAGGCGGTCGGCAACCTGCCCCTGGCGCTGCGCTACTACACCGAGACCGTGCGCGTGCGCGAGAAGGTCTACGGCGCCGACGGCCCCGGCGTGGCCGAGGCGCTCGAGAAGCTCGGCAGCGTCCATCTCAGGCAGGGCCGTCCCGATCAGGCGGAGCCGATCTTCCGCCGCGCGCTCAAGCTCAAGAAGGACCTGATCGGCTTCCGGCATGTCTACGAGGCGAGCGGCCATTCCAACCTCGGCGATGTGGCGCTGGCGCGGGGCGATTGGCCGGCGGCGCTTGCTTCCTACCGCGAGGCGATCAGCCTGCTGACCCAGCGGGACACCTCGCAGACCGTGGTCAAGCAGATCGCCGACGATGACATCCGCCGCCACCGCGACACCTTCGTGGGGTTGTGCCGGGCGGCCTGGGAGACGAGGGCGGCAGGCCGAGCGGCCGTGCTGGAGGAGACGTTCCTCGCGGGCCAGCAGGCCTGGAACACCTCGGCGGCTTCCGCGCTCGCCAAGATGACGGCGCGGCTCGGCGCCGGCAATACGGATCTCGGCCGCCGCATCCGCGCCGTGCAGGACCTCTCCGAGCGCATCCTGCAGCTTAACGCCGACGACCAGAAGCTGCTGACTGATTGGCACAAAGTGCAGACCGCCGATCCGACCTACAACGCGGCGCTCGAGGAGTTCCGCGCCGCCAGCGCCGCCAACTTCAAGAACCCGGCCGTCAAGCGTCAGCGCGAGCTCGCCCAGCAGTTCCAGGCCCTGATCGCGCGCTGCCCGCCCGGCCAGAAGAAGGCGGGCTGTGACGACCGGGAGCGCGATGCCCTCGCCAAAGAGATGGGCGAGGTCTCCAAGGAGATCGGGGCGGGCTCGGGCGCCATCATGGCCATCCATCAACGCATGGAGGCGGCGGAGAAGGCGCTGCCGGGCTACGCGGCGTTCACTTCGCGCCGCACAGCACTGCGTAACGACATCGACCGCGCCGATCGGGAGGTGCGGGAGGCGCGAGCCCAGATCGTACGCGCGTTTCCGACCTACGTGGCGCTCTCCGACCCGCAGCCTCTCAGGATCGCGGAGGCGCAGGCGCTGCTGCGGCCCGACGAGGCGCTGGTCGCCATCCTGGCCGGCGCGGGCAAGAGCTTCGTGTGGGCCGTCACGCGCGAGCGCGCCGAATGGGCACAGATCGACGCCAGCGCCCAGGTCCTGGCCGAGCACGTCGCCGCGTTGCGCATGGGGCTCGACCCCCTGGCGCAGCAGGATGCCGAGGGCGCATCCGGCAGCCAGGCCGGCGTCGTGCAGCGCTTCGATCTTGCCCGCGCGCATGCGCTCTATCGCCTGGTGCTTGCGCCCGTGGCCCAGGTGTTCGCGGACAAGCGCCACCTGATCCTGGTGCCGACGGGCGCGCTCACCAGTCTGCCCCTGCAGGTGCTGGTGACGGCGCCCCCGCCACCTCCCTCCACGCCGCCCGCCGCGGCGCTCAGGGATGCGGCCTGGCTGATCAAGGCGCATGCGCTGAGCGTGCTGCCCTCGGTGCAGTCGCTTGCCGCGCTGCGCCGGCTCGCCGGCGGCAATGCGGGGACGCGGCCGTTCTTCGGCATGGGCGACCCCGTGCTCGAGGGTCCCGACCCGGCCGACCGGCAGCGCGGCGCCAAGCGGCGCTCAGCTTCCACGCCCGCGCGCTTCTACCGCAACGGCCTCGCCGACACCCGCGCCGTGCGCGAGCTGACCCCGCTCCCCGACACGGCCGAGGAGCTGAAAGCCATCGCCAAGGTGCTCGGCGCGCCGGCCGACTCCGTCAACCTGCGCGAGGCGGCCTCCGAGACCAACGTCAAGCAGGCCCCGCTGAGCGAGTATCGCGTCGTGCAGTTTGCCACCCACGGGCTCGTCGCCGGCGATCTCTCCGGCCTCGCCGAGCCGGCGCTGGTACTGACGCCGCCCAACGAGCCGACCGAAACCGACGACGGGCTATTGTCGGCCTCCGAGATCGCGACCCTGAAGCTCAACGCGGATTGGGTGGTGCTCTCCGCCTGCAACACCGCGGCCGGCGGCGGCGAGGGCGCGGAGGCGCTCTCGGGGTTGGCGCGCGCCTTCTTCTATGCGGGGGCGCGGGCGCTGCTCGTGTCGCACTGGGCGGTCTACTCGACGGCCGCCACCGAGCTCACCACCAAGACTTTCGCCAATCTCGCGGCCAAGCCCGGTGTCGGCCGGTCCGAGGCCTTCCGGCAGTCGATGCTCGCCCTGATCGCCGAGGGCAAGCCGCCCGCCTACTGGGCCCCGTTCGTGGTGGTGGGTGAGGGTGGGGCAGGGCAGTGATCCCCCTCTCCCCACTCCTCAGTGGGGAGAGGGTCGGGGTGAGGGGCGGCCACAGACGTCGGAGCAAGCGACCGCCCCTCACCCTAACCCTCTCCCCGTAAGAACGGGGAGAGGGGACTCAGCCATGCATCGATCTGAGGCCGACCCGGCCCGCGTTAACGCCGGGGAAAGCCTCCGCCGATAGGGTCTGACGCCGTTGCAGGGCGCTTGGTAGCAGGCCCGAGCGGGGAAGGTGCGGCGTGTCGAGCGGGGTTGCGTTGGTGGAGAAGGCGCGCCCCGGGCGGGCCGAGGATTTTGGCGGGGCTCTCGATCCGAATCAGCTCGACGGGCCATCCACACCGCTTGGAGGCGCCGGCTCCAAGCCGAATGGCGTCGCTGCACCCGCCGCGGTCCCGGCACTGCGCCTCGCGGGCCTATGCAAGGCGTTCGCCGCGCCCGCGGTGGACAACCTCGACCTCACGGTGCGCGCCGGCGAGCTGTACGCGCTGCTGGGTCCCAACGGCGCCGGCAAGACCACCACGCTGCGCATGATCGCGGGCCTGCTGCCGCCGGATGCCGGCAGCATCTCGATCTTCGGCATCGATGCGCTGACGGACCCGGTTGCGGCCAAGCGCATCACGGCATGGCTGCCCGACGAGCCCATGCTCTACGACAAGCTCACCCCGATGGAGTACCTGGAGTTCGTCGCCGGCTTGTGGGGCGTCGAGCGCGAGCGCGCGGAGGCCAATGCCGTGGCGCTGCTCGACACGCTCGAGCTCACCGCGCATCGCCACCGCCGCTGCGAGGGCTTCTCGCGCGGCATGAAGCAGAAGGTGGCGCTCGCCGGCGCGCTGATCCACGATCCCGCCCTCATCATGCTGGACGAGCCGCTGACCGGCCTCGACGCGGCGATCGCCCGCCAGGTCAAGGACCTGCTCACGGCGCGCGTGCGGGCCGGCGCCGCCATCATTCTCACGACGCACATCCTGGAGGTCGCTGAGCGCCTCGCGGATCGTATCGGCATTGTCGCCAGCGGCCGCCTGGTCGCCGAAGGGACGCTCGCCGAGCTCAAGGCGGCAGTCGGCCGTGGCAGCTCCACGCTCGAGGACGTGTTCCTGGCCGTGACGGGCCGGGACGCGCAAGCCGAATGGGCCTGACGGTAGAGCGCGCCCGCGTCCCGCGCCTGCAGCCGGGCTCGCTCGCGTGGCTCCTCGCTCACGACCTGGTGCTCAACTGGCGCCGGTTCGCCGATATGTTCGGTCGGCTACCCCCGCTGGCCATGCTGGCTGTCTGTCTCGGCCTCGTCGCACTCCTGCACCTGCTGGCCTGGCCCATCGTCAGGTGGGTGGTCCGTATCATGCAGGAAAGCTGGGCCACCGGCGGCCAGGGCCTGACCATCCCATTCATCTGCACGTTCGCGTGGATGACCGCGCAGGGGCTGATCGGCGCCGCGCGCACCTTCCACGAGCGCGGCAGCCTCGACCTGATGCTGGCCTCGCCGCTGCCCGTCAGGCGCATGCTCGCCGCCCGCACGCTGGCGATCGCCGCAAGCTCGCTCGGCTCGATCGCGATCCTGGTGCTGCCCGTCGCCAACGTCGGCGCCGTGCTCGACGGACCCGGCTGGCTGCTGGCTTATCCGGCACTGGTCGGACTGGCCCTGATCGGTACGGCAGTGGGGTTGGCGATTGCGGTATGGCTCTTCGAAGCGTTCACCCCGCGCCGCGCCCGGCTCATTGCGCAGCTGTCGGCGGCGATTGTGGGCGGTGCCTTCCTGCTTGCCGTGCAGGTGGCGGCCCTGCTGCCGGCTGCGACGCGCACGGGCGTAGCCGAGGCGATCTCCCAGTCCCAAGTCGCAAGGCTCGTGACCTCGATCTCGCCGGCCTGGCTCGCCGTCATCGGTGCGGCCCTGTTCGCTGCCGCTATCCTGGCGCTCAGCGAGCCCTTCCGCCGCGCCAGCCTGCGGGCCGCCGGCACGCCCGCGGATGTGGACGCAGACGCAACGAGCCGGCATCGCGCGTCGCAGTTCGGCGCCGGCGTCGGGCGCACCTTGCGGCGCAAGGAGTGGCGGCTCCTCACGCGCGACCCGAACCTGTTCTCCCAGCTCTCGCTGCAGATCATCTACACGGTGCCGCTGGCCGTCGTTCTCGTGCGGGGCCTCGAGAACATCCCGCTCGCCGCTGCTCTCGCCCCCGCCGTGGTCGTGATCGCGGCGCAGATCGCCGCCTCTCTGACATGGATCGCGGTGTCGGGTGAGGACGCGCCGGAGCTGATCGCCGCCGCGCCGGTCGGCCGAGCCGAGGTCGAGCTCGCCAAGATCACCTCGATCGCGGTGCCGGTCCTGGTTATCCTGGCGCTGCCGTTCGCCGGCCTGCTCTACCTCTCGCCGCATGTCGGGATGCTGGTGCTGCTGTTCTCCGCCGGTGCCAGCACATCGACCGCGCTCCTCAACCTGTGGCACCCGATGCCCGGCAATCGCCGCGGCATGCTGCGCCGGCATTCGCAGTCCAAGCTGATGGCCCTGCTGGAGCATCTGATGGCCATGCTGTGGGCGATCGCCATCGTGTTCGCGGTGATCGGCACGGTCTGGGCCGCCCTGCCGATCGGGCTGGCGATGCTGCTGCTCCTCTCCTGCAGTCCGAGCCGGCCGCGCTGGCGCCGGGCAACCTCGCCGCAACGTTCCGCACCCCAAGCTGCGCGCACGGTCGGAGCCTGACGTTCGTCGTCATTCCGACGTCGCGAGCGCCCGGAGCTCCTGCTCGAGCTGCTGGATGGCGCGCGTGAGGGCCGGCTGGGTTACGGTCAAGTCCAGGCCGCAAAAGGGGCCTGGCGCAATTCACCTATCTGGCAATTTGGTCGAGTGACTCTGCCTCGCCTGTGGGCACGACGATCGTGGTCGCGCCCAGCTTGAGCGGAACGCTGCTCGCCTCCAGGCGTTGACAAGGCAGCCGGCACCCCCCGCCGGCAGCAAATGCCAGTAGAAAAAGGAGCGCAGCATGAATTGGGATCGGATCGAAAGCAACTGGAAGCAGTTCACCGGCAAGGTGAAGGAGAATTGGGGCAAGCTCACCGACGACGACATCACCCAGATCAACGGCAACCGCGAGCAGCTCGAGGGCAAGATCCAGGCCCGCTATGGCTATGCCAAGGACCAGGTGAAGAAGGACGTGGACGACTGGCTCAACCGCTCCTGAATTCGCACTGACGGTGGCGGCCGGGAAGCGTGTCTCCCGGCCGCCACGGCCCGCGAGGCCAATTGTCGCCCCGCCGCCCGCGAAGGATGCGCCACTATTGTCCTCACCGCGCTTCCCGGAGCATGATCCGCCATCTTGGCCTTGGGGGGCTGACATGTCGGAGAGTTTTGCTGCGCAATCGCTCGTGGAGACGAGGACGAGCGATGACCGGCGGCGCCTGGAGCTGACATTCGTCGACGGCGCAGGAAGGAGGCAGACGATCAGCCTGCCCATCAAGCTTGCGGGCGATCTCGTGCCGGTGCTCAAGACGCTAGCCGCCAGCAGCGACAGCGCCAAGCTCACGAAGATCCCGAAACGCTGCGCCGTCGGCACGGCGCGGCACGAGCGCCTGGTGCTCATCAAGTTCGACGACGATCCGGCTTATGGTCTCGACCTCGACGAGGCCGAGACGCTGTGGCGGGAGGTCCGGGACGGCGCCGAGGCCGTGTCGCGCCGCAAAGCGCCGGCGCTGCAGTAGCTGCAACCTGACCCACTCCAAGCCCCCTCCAAGCTCCTGTTTCCCGTTCGCCCGGCCGTCCCAATTTCGCCGCCGAGGTGGCCTAGCACGGCGTCCGACCTTGCCACGCCGGGCAAGCGCCGAGGGGAGCCCATGCGGGATTGGACGTCGCAGATCGTGATCGGCATCATCGTGACGGTGGTGAGCACCGTCATCGCCCATGCCGTCATCAAGGGCTTCAGCGGCAAGGGCTCCTACGGCGGCGGCCACTACGCCGGCTCCTGGCGGGGCGGGCGCTAGCACGGCGCCTTTTTGCCTGATCCGGGTGCAGCGCTTTCTGCTGCTGACCGTGTGCGCAGTGTCTCCAATGAGCCGGATCGTGGCGAGCTTGCGCCGCGGGCGCGCTGCTTTATGAATGGAGGACGATCCTGCTGCCGGCCGCCGGCCCCCCGAGCTCGGACGACAACAATGAAAACGGATACGCCGCGCCCCATCCTGCTCAAGGACTACCGGCCGTCCAACTACCTGATCGACACCGTGCTGCTCGACGTGTCGCTCGATCCCAAGCGCACGCGGGTGCGCGCTCGCCTCAAGGTGCGGCGCAACCCCGTCTGGCCCGGCAATCCGGGGCCCCTGCGACTCGACGGGGAGACCATCGAGCTCGAGAGCCTGCGCCTCGACGGGCGCCAGCTCGGCCCCCGCGAGCACGAGGTGACGGACAAGGAGCTCGTCATCCCGCACGTTCCGGCTCACCCCTTCACGGTGGAGACGGTGACCTACTGCAACCCCGAGGCCAACAAGGCGCTGATGGGGCTCTACCTCTCGCGCGGGGTCTACTGTACGCAGTGCGAGGCCCAAGGCTTCCGCCGCATCACCTACTTCATCGACCGCCCGGATGTGCTCGCCACCTACACGACCCGCATCGAGGCCGACCGCAGCGAGGCGCCCGTGCTGCTCGCCAACGGCGACCCCCTGGAGCGCGGCACGCTCGATGGCGGCAAGCGGCACTATGCAGTGTGGAAGGATCCCCACCCCAAGCCCAGCTACCTGTTCGCGCTGGTCGGCGGCAACCTCGCCTCCTATGCCTCAGACTTCACGACCGCCTCGGGCCGCAAGGTCGACCTGCGCATCTACGTAGAGCCCGGCAAGGAGGGGCGTTGCGCCTGGGCCATGGACTCGCTCAAGCGCTCCATGCGCTGGGACGAGGAGCGCTTCGGGCGCGAGTACGACTTGAGCGTGTTCAACGTCGTTGCCGTCTCCGACTTCAACATGGGGGCGATGGAGAACAAGGGCCTCAACATCTTCAACGACGCCCTGATCCTGGCCTCGCCGGAGACCGCCACGGACGCGAGCTTCTCGGCCATCGAGCGCGTGATCGCGCACGAGTACTTCCACAACTGGACCGGCAACCGCATCACCTGCCGCGACTGGTTCCAGCTCTGCCTCAAGGAAGGGCTGACCGTCTTCCGCGACCAGGAGTTCTGCGCCGAGATGCGCTCGCCGACGGTGGAGCGCATCCGCGACGTGCGCACGCTGAAGGCCGCGCAGTTCCCCGAGGACGCGGGCCCGCTCGCCCATCCCGTGCGTCCGAGCCGCTACATCGAGATCAACAACTTCTATACGTCGACCGTCTACAACAAGGGCGCCGAGCTCGTGCGCATGATCCAGACGCTGCTGGGGAGCGAGGGTTTCCGCAAGGGCATGGACCTCTATTTCGAGCGCCATGACGGGCAGGCCGCGACCGTCGAGGACTTCGTCGCCTGCTTCGAGGACGCCAACGGGCGGGACCTGCAGCAGTTCATGACCTGGTACTCGCAGGCCGGCACGCCCGAGCTCGTCTGCCAGCTCAAGTACGATCAGCGCGCCAAGACGGCCGAACTCACAGTCGAGCAGATGCTGCCGCCCACGCCGGGCGAGGCCAAGAAGAAGCCGCTGCACATTCCAGTGCGGCTGGGCCTGCTCGGCAGCAACGGTCAGGACCTGCCGCTGACGCTGGCCTCCGGCGAGCGTCTCGAGGACGGCGTGATCGAGGTCAGGAGGCGCTCCGAGACCTTCCGTTTCCGCGACGTCCCTACCGCCCCGGTTCCCTCGCTGCTGCGCGGCTTCTCCGCGCCCGTCAACCTGACGATCGAGCTCTCGGATAGGGACCTCGAGTTCCTGATGGCCAACGACAGCGACCTGTACAATCGCTGGCAGGCGGCGCAGGACTATGCAACGCGCGTGATGATCGCGGGGGTCGCCGGCCTCCGCGACGGCAAGCGGCCCGCCAAGCCCAGCGCATTCGTGGCGGCGCTCGGCGTCACATTCTGCGATCCGCAACTCGAGCCCGGCTATCGCGCCCAGTTCATGCTGCTGCCGAGCGAGAACGACATCGCCCGCATCATCGGTCGCGACGTCGACCCGCTCGCCATTCACAAGGCGCGCGATCAGCTGCGCAAGGCGATCGGCACGCGGCATGCGGCGGCCCTGGCCGACATCTACCGCGAGTACGAGCTCAAGGGCCCCTACTCGCCGCAGCCGGAGGCCGCCGGCAAGCGGGCGCTGCGCAACGCGGCGCTGGGCTACCTCGCGGCCCGCGGGACGGCAGAGGACATCGCCCGGTTGGCCGCCCACTTCGCCGGGGCCCGCAACGCCACCGACGAGGTGAGCGCGCTCGCCATGCTGGCGGAGGTGCGCTCTCCCGAGCGCGACAAGGCCTTCGAGCGCTTCTACGAGCGCTGGAAGGGCGACCACCTCGTCATCGACAACTGGTTCGCCTACCAGGCGGCCTCCTCGCTGCCGACGACGCTGGCGACCGTGAAGCGCCTCACCCGCCATCCCCTGTTCTCGATCAAGAACCCCAACAAGGTGCGGGCCCTAATCGGCACTTTCGCATCGGCCAACCCCGTCACCTTCAATCGGGCCGACGGCAAGGGCTACGAGTTCATCGCCGACCGCGTGCTCGAGATCGACGCCTTCAACCCGCAGGTGGCGGCACGACTGCTCTCAGCCTTCCGCAGCTGGAAGGCGCTCGAACCCGAACGGCGCCGGCTTGCCAAGAAGGCACTGCAGCGCATCTCCAAGGCGAAGCCCCTGTCGCACGACGTCTACGAGATCGTCGGGCGCATGCTCGAGTGAGACGTCGCCGAGAGTCGTGGCGGTCACACGGCGCCAATTTTGTCCGTTGGCGGCTTTCGACTCTCGACAAGGATGCGCGGATCACTGCAATGTAGCTCTTGTGATTCGTCGTGCGTGTTTCGCCGGCGGGTCGGTTCGGGCAGCACAGATTTCGCTACAATTCGGGTCGAGGGGCAAGGGATGACGCCGGGCACGTCACTCCATTGGCCAGGGGGGACTCCGTCCATGCGCTGGGCGGGGATGGCCAGGTTCATGCACCGGGTGCAGGTGCGCGCGAGGCACCGCTGTCGCGAGCTCGACGGGCCGGAGATGGCGCGGCCGGTCGCCGTCCTCTACCTCGCCGGCCTCGGCATAGCTCTGGCAACCGCCTGGCATGCTCCGGCCCATGCAGCCACCGATGCGATTGCGGGCTTTCCTGCCTGGCACCTGGCCTTCCTGATGACGACCGGGGCGGCAGCGGCCATGCTGATCCTCGCCGGCCGCGACAGCGCCGAGCAGGCCGCGCAGGCGGCCGAGCCCGCCTCGGCCCGCCGCGTCAGCGAGCTGATGGCGCAGATGAGCCATGAGCTCAGAACCCCGCTCAATGCCGTGATCGGCTTCTCCGACGTCATGCTGCGCGAGTTGCACGGGCCGCTGGGCAACGCCCGCTACCAGGAGTACGCCCACCACATCTCCGAGAGCGGCGGACGGCTGCTCAAGTCGTCGGAGGAGGCGCTGGCCGTCACCGAGGCCATGACCGCGCTGATGGCCGACCGCAGCCGCGGCCGGCGCGAGAAGCTCTCCGCCGCCACCCTGCTGCGCGATGCATGGCGGCAGGCGGGTCCGCTGCCGACGACGGGTCCCGGCTCGGCCAAGCCACGGCTGTCGCTCACCACCTGCACGACCTGCGACATCCTCTGCGAGCGGCGCCCGACCGTGCAGGCCCTGGAGCACCTGTTCCGCGAGGCGATGGGTCGCCTGGAGGCCGGCAGCACGGTCGAGGTCACGGGCCGTCGCGACGGCAGCCGGCGCAGCCTGGAGATCGAGGTGCGCCTGGATGGGGACGGGCCCAATGCCTCGCCCGCCAGCGAAGGCGAGGTCGGCCGCAACGGGTCTGACCTGTTTCCCGCCCCGCACGCCAGCCTGCGCGTGATCCTTGCGCGTTTGCTGCTGGAGGTGCAGGGGGCGAGGCTCACCTGCAAGGCAGGCGAGGATGGCGTGACCTGGAGCGCGCTGATCGATTTCCCCGGCCGCGCGTAGGGGCCTCGGTAGGCGTCATGCCGGGGAGCGGCGGGCTACTTGCGGCCTGACCACCACAGCGCGATCGGGCCGAGCAGGATGCCGGCGGCCATGACGAGGAACCCCGCAAGCCACCCGGTCGGGGTGGCCGGTCCGCCACCGGCATCGAGCGCCATGCCGACGGCCCAGCCGCCCAGCGCCGACAGCCCGAACCCGACCGTGGAGTGAAGCGCCAGGGTTGCTCCGCGCGAGGCCGTCTGCGCGCTGGCCGACATGCCGGAGGTCAAAGCGCCGGAATCGGCGGGCACGGTGACGGCATAGAGCAGCATGAGCGCCAGCAGCAGCGCCGGCGGGCCTCCCGCCAGGAGACCGATCGCAACCGCGAGGACGCCGGAGGCCAGCATTACCGCGACGATGCTGCGGTGCCGTCCCCAGCGTATGGCCGCCTCGTTGCCCAGCACGCTGGAGGGCATTGCGAGGATGGCAACGATGAAGCTGACCGTGATGGGCTCAAGCAGCGCCGAGCCGCCGTTGCGGGCCGCCACGAAGGCCCAGAAGGCGACGATCCAGGTGCGGATGCCGTAGAGCTCGAAGCAATGGGCACCGTAGCCCAGGATGTAGCCCATGGCGGGCCGGTTCCTCAATACCGGGCGGAAGTCGAGCAGTCCGGCCTGCGGGGGCGCCGCCGGACGGACGGGCGCCAGCACGAGGGCGACGGCTACCATGCCCAGGGGCCCGAGGCCGGTGAGCACGAAGGCATGGCGCCAGCCCAGATGCTCGGCTGTCAGCTGCGAGGCCAGGAACGAGAGGCCGACCCCGAGCGAGAAACAGGCCGTGTACATGGTGACGCTGCGCGAGGTGTCGCCTGGACCCAGCCGGTCGGTGAGCGCCCGCAGTCCCGGCATGTAGGCGCCAGCAAAGCCGATGCCGGCGAGAGCCCAGATCAGGGAGGCCGAGAGCAGACCGTCGGCGAACACACCGAAGGCGATGGTGGCAAGCCCGCTCGCCGCGGAGCCCGCCAACAGCACCAGGCGCGCGTCCACGCGGTCGGTAAGCGTGGTGAGGAACGGAACGGCCAGCATGTAGCCGAAGGCATAGGCGCTCGCCATCAGTCCGGCCTCGGCGGCGCTCAGCTGCCAGGGCGGCATCAGATGCTGGGCCATCACTGCGGGCACCGCGACGTGGGGCAGCAGATTCAACACCTGGGCCGCGCACATGGCGACGACCAGAGGCCTGCCCGACAACGCCATCGGCACTCAGCGCGTGAGCACGACGAAATCGGTGGTGCCGTTGTCGCGCATCTCGCGGTTGTGGCCGTGGTCGGAGACGATCAGCACCACGCCCGGCGAGAGCATCTGCGAGATGCGGTCGCGCGCCTCCTTGGGCAGCTCGACGCGGGCGAGCGCCTCGGCGGCCGTCGACGGCGGGCCACTGGACCGCGGCAGAATCGGCTCGGACTCGTTGCGCGAGGCCCGTGAGACCTTTCGCGTCTGCGCCACCTCTCCCGAGGAGGCGGGCACCGACACCGATATCCAGCGCATGCTGGTGCCGTCGTCCTTGAACTCCAGCGCGGTGAACACGTGCGTGCCGATCGGCCGGTCGGAGTCGGCGATCTCGATGGGGGCCTCGAACAGCCGCCGGAAGCCGTGGCGCACATGCACCTTGCCCTCGGCCTTGCTGACGAAGACCGAGATCGGCAGCGCCTGCAGCACGCCCGTGCGCCAGGCCGTGATCTTGCCGACGCCGGCAGTCGCTGCCCCCTTCTGCACATCGAACCCGCCTGCCTTGGCTGCGACGCCGGGCTTGCTCGTATCGATGTCGTCGGGACCAACGGGCGTGACCGGCTTCCTCGCGAACAGGTTGGCGTGGGCGATCTCCTGCGGCACCGGCTCGTTGGGGGCGATGATGACCCGCGCGCCGAGGCCCGTCAGGCCGAAAAGGTGCCTGGCAAAAGCGTGCGGCAGGCGGATGCAGCCGTGCGAGGCGGGCCGGCCGGTGGTCACGCCGGAGTGCAGGGCGACGCCCGACATGGTCAGGCGCTGCATGTAGGGCATGGAGGCGCCGCCATAGATGTTGGAGTAGTGCTGCACCTCCTTGTCGAGGATGGCGAACACACCGGCGGGCGTCGGGAAGCCGGCGGTGCCGGTGGAGACGATCGAGGTGGTGACGAGCCCGTGCTTGTCGTAGAGCCACAGGCGCTGGCTGCCGAGCGAGACGATGATGTTGACGGGACCGTCGGGCTTGCGGATGGCGGGCTCGGCCGTGGGCTGAGGACGCTCGCGTTCGCGCGTGTAGCGCTGCCTCGCGTCTGCGATCGGCGGCAGCAGGAAACAGGTGAGCGAGGCGGCTGCAGCACCAAGCGCCAGCGCACGCCTCAGTCCGATCGCGAGCATCGTCCCTCTCCGCACCAGCCCGGCGCCCCCGGTGGCAAAAGCTTGCATCCCGCAAGCTCACTGCCAAGGCGGCCGTCTCGCGCCCGCGCCACATCGGCGGCGGCGCGATGCATGCGCGCAACATCTCCGCCCGCGGTTATTTTTCGGTGAAGGGGTGGGTAAATATGGGATGAAGGCAGGGCGGCTCTATTCCGCCGCCGCCACCTTGGGCGCTGGCGCCGGCTTGCGCCAGCGCCGCCACCAGTCGGCGCCGGTGCCGAGGATGCCCTTCGGCATGTAGATGATGAAGAGCACGAGCAGCAGCCCGTAGATCATCTGGTCGAGGGCGAGCGCGGAGCTGCCGAGCAGGCTCTTGAGGGTGGCCGAGCCCTGGATGGCGACGCGCAGGCCCTCGGCCAGCACCTGCGTGAAGACGGCGCCGACAGTGGGCCCCAGCGGCACCCACAGGCCGCCAGCGATCACCGCGAACACGATGTTGAGCGAGACGCCGAGCCCGGCGATGGTGTCAGGGCCGATATACATCTGGTACTGGGCGAAGATGGCGCCGCCGAGCGCGCACATCGCTGCCGACAGCGCCGTGATCTTGAGCTTCTCCTTGGTCACGTCGATGCCGACGCTGGCCGCCGCGTCCTCGTCCTGGCTCGCCGCGTCGAGCGCGTAGCGGTCCATGCTGGCATCGACCCTGAGCCACATGTAGAGGCCGAACAGCCAGAGCCCGAAGGCGATGTAGTAGGCGAGCATGCGGTCGGGCTCGAACTGCAGGGCATAGAGCGAGATGCCGTCGCCGTAGCGCTTGGGCTGGGTGCCGAGGGAGCCGCCGGTGTAGTCGCGCAGGCCCACGATGCACAGCCGCACGAACTCGGTGAGCGCCAAGGTCAGCAGCGCGAAATAGTGGCCGGTGATGCGCAGGCGGAAGCAGGGATAGCCGACCAGCAGGCCGACGATGGCTGCGACCAGGATCGAGATCGGGATACCGAGCCAGGGCGTGAGGCCCAGGTAATTCCACATCAAGACCGTGCCGTAGGCACCGATGCCGGTGAAGGCGCCATGGCCGAGCGAGGTGAGGCCGAACCGGCCCATGAGCGACCAGCCGGTATAGATGAAGGACCAGATCAGGATCTGGATCAGCAGGTGCAGGTAGTACTTCTCGGACGACGGGAAGACCAGCCGCACCAGCAACGGCAGGGCGGCAACCGCGAGCAGGCCGACAATTGCCGCCGGCGACAGGCGCAAGCTCGTCATGACTTGCCCCCGAACAGCCCCTGCGGCCGGATGAAGATCGCCACCATGAAGAACAGGAAGGCTACCGCATAGCCCCACTCGGTGTGGAAGCAGCTCGAGCCGACGGCGATGAACTGGCTGATGATGAAGGCGGCGACGAACCCTCCGATCATGTTGCCGAGGCCCCCCAGCACGCAGATCATGAAGATGAGCGGCCCGAACTGCAGGCCGATCTGGGGATAGATATCGTACTGCAGCACCATCAGGGTGGCGGCGAGGCCGGCGAGCCCGCCGCCGATGGCCGAGGTCACGAGATAGAGCCTGCGGCTGTCGACGCCCATCAGCGGCATGATCTGGCGGTCCTGGGCAATGGCGCGGATGGCGGTGCCGAGGTAGGTGCGCTTGAGGAACAGCGCCAGCAGCAACATGCCCGCGAGCGCCACCAGGAAGGCCAGTATGCGCGACCAGGAGAAGCTCATGTCGGCGACGTTGAAGGAGCCGAGCCGGATGCCGACGTTGCGGAACTCGATGCCGAACGCCATGGTGGCGCCGGCCTGCATCAGGAACAGCACGCCTCCGGTGACGAGCAGCTGGTTGATCGGCGCGCTGTCGAGCACGGGGCGGATCACCAGGAAGTGCAGGAGCGCGCCTGCGATCGCCACCAGCACAATGCCGATGACGGCCGCGAGCAGGAACGGCGCGCCGCCCTTGTGGGCGATCTGGATGCCGTACATGCCGACCATGACGAGCTCGGCGTAGCAGATCCACACTACGTCGATGACGCCGAAGACGAGGTTGAGGCCGAGTGCCAGCAGCGCCAGCAGGCCCGCCAGCAGCAGGCCGTTGATAAGCGCCTCCAGGAAGTAGATGTCGAGCTGGCAATCCATTCACTTCTCCAAGCGGTTCCCCTCCCCCTTGTGGGGAGGGGTTAGGGGTGGGGGGAATCCCTGAAGCTGCGGTTCTGGAATCCCCCTCCCTGCCCTCCCCCACAAGGGGGGAGGGAAAGCGCATCCCCTAGATCCCCATGTACGCCTTGCGGATGTCGTCGCTGCCGGCGAGCTCGTCAGCCGAGCCCGACGCCTTGATGCGCCCGACCTCGAGCAGGTAGGCGCGGTCGACTACCTTCAGCACCTGGCGCACGTTCTGCTCCACGATCAGGACCGTGTAGCCCTCGGAGCGGATGCGGCGCACGAGGTCGAACACCTGGGCGACGATGACGGGGGCGAGCCCCATCGACGGCTCGTCGAGCAGCACCAGCTTGGGCCCGCTCATCAGCGTGCGCGCGATGGCGCACATCTGCTGCTCGCCGCCCGACATGGTGCCGGCAAGCTGGGTCCGCCGCTCCTTGAGGCGCGGAAACAGCGAGTAGACGTAGTCGAGCCGCTCGGAGAACTTGGCGCGGGCGGCCGGGATGTAGGCGCCCATGCGCAGATTGTCCTCCACCGAGAGGCGCGGGAACAGCCGCCGTCCCTCCGGCACGTGGGCGATGCCGGTCTCGACGATCTTGTGCGGGGCGAGAGCCAGGAGGTCGGTGCCCTCCATGGTCATCCTGCCGCCGGTTGGGGCCAGCAGGCCGGAAATGACGCGCAGCAGCGTGGTCTTGCCGGCGCCGTTGGCGCCGATCACGGCCACCGCCTCGCCGGCGTTGACGTTCATGGTGACGCCGAACAGCGCCTGGAAGCCGCCGTAGCCCGCATCGATGCCTTCGAGCTCCAGCATCAGGCGGCATCCGCGCCGAGGTAGACCTCGACGACCTTCTTGTCGGACTGGGCAGCCTTCGGCGCGCCGTCGAAGATCTTCTCGCCATGGTCGAGCACCACCACCCGGTCCACCACCCGCATCAGCACGCCCATGATGTGCTCGACCCAGACGATGGTGATGCCGCGCTCGCGGCGGATTTTTTGCAGCATGTCGGCCGCCTGCTCCATCTCGGAGTGATCGAGGCCGTTGAGGCTCTCGTCGGCCAGCAGCAGCTTGGGCTGGGTGGCAAGCGCGCGGGCGAGCTCGAGCTTTTTCAAGGCGGCGGCGCCGAGCCCGTCCGTGGTCGTGTGCGGATCGGCGGGCAGGTCGACGAGGCCCAATGCCTCCTCGGCCTGGCGCCAGCAGGAGGCGCGGTCGGTCTTGGCGTTCTGGCCGAACCAGGCAGAGAGCGCCACGTTCTCGAGCAGGGTGAGGTTGCGGAACGGGCGCGGGATCTGATAGGTGCGCGCGAGCCGCTTGTGGCAGACGCGGTTGGCGGGCAGGCCCGCGATCTCATCGCCGGCGAACCTGATGGAGCCGGCCGTCGGCACGTACATGCCCGCGATGCAGTTGAAGATCGTGCTCTTGCCCGAGCCATTGGGGCCGATGAGCCCCAGGATCTCGCCTTCCTCGACGTCGAACGACACGTTCGAGACGGCGGTGAAGCCGTCGAACATCTTGGTGAGGCCGGAGACAGCAAGGAGGGCCACGGGACGCGCCGGTTCGAAAGCGTGAGACGGATCGGGGGGCGCTGAGCCCCCCGACGGGTTGCAATCAGCGCGCGTAGGCGTGGCCCTTGGGCAGCGGCAGCACCGGATCGGTGGTCTTGATCGCAGCCGGCCAGGCGATCTTGGTCGCGCCCTTGACGTACTGCATCACGACCGGCGAGGAGCGCTCGTTCTGCCCGGCCATCTTGTGTCCGGGCGGGAAGAACTTGACGCCGTAGCCCTGGATGGTGCCGCCCTCGGGGATGTCGGTCTCGAGCGCGGCCTTGCGCAGCGCCTCGGGATCGAAGCCGCCGTGCTTCTTGATGGCGCGCGGCAGCACGTCGTTGAGGAAGATCCAGGCCTGGTTGAAGCCCATGGACGTGTGCGGGGGCACCTCCGTGGCGCCGGTGATGGCCTTGTAGCGCTTGACCATCTCGGCGGTGAGATCGCCCAGGCCCGGCTTCAGGGACTTGGGATCGAGCAGCTGCGCGGCGACGGGGTCGACGTTGTAGAAGAGGTCCACGTCGTCCTTGAAGGTCTCCATCAGCTTGTCGATCTGGCCGTAGCCGGCGCCGTGGCCGATCATGGCCGAGAACTTGAGCCCCGCTTCCTTGGACTGGCGCAGGAAAAGCGTGATGTCGGGGTTGTAGCCCGTGTGCAGGATCACGTCGGCCTGCGCGCGCCGCAGCTTCGTGACGAGGGCGGAAAGGTCGGCGGAGGTCGCGGCATAGCCCTCCTTGTGCACGATCTGCATGCCGAGCTCTTTGCACTTGGCCTCGTTGCCCATGGCGACGCCGACGCCGTAGGGGCCGTCCTCGTGGATGATGGCGACCTTGATGTCCTTGACCTCCTTGCCGAGCTTGGTCTTGGCGTTCTCGGCGATGAATACGCAGGAGGCCTCGCCGAACTGGTCGGAGTGCACCTGCGGGCGGAACACGTATTTCAGGTTCTTGTCCTTGAACACGGCCGAGGCCACGCAGACGTTGGCCCACATGAATTTCTTGGCAGCGTCGACCTTGGCGGCCATCGGCACGCAATGCGCGCTCGAGTAGACGCCCATGATCAGGTCGACTTTGGCCTCGTTCAGCAGGCGCTCGGCTTCGTTGATGGCGACGTCCGTCTTGGACTGCGCGTCGGCCTCGACGGTGATGATCTTGTGGCCTTCGACGCCGCCCTTCTCGTTGACCATGTCGATGGCGATCTTGTTGCCGATGGCTGCGGCCTTGGAGCCGCCGGCGGCGAACGGTCCGGTCTGGTCGTAGATGGTGCCGATCTTGATATCGGCTGCGGCGGGGCTTGCCGCCAGCAGGGTCGCGAGAAGTCCGGCGAAGGTGCTGGCCGGCACGAGGCGTTTCATGTGGTCTCCTCCTTGGGGGGCGTGGACAGCGCAGAGCCTTGTCGGCTTCTTGTTCTCGAGTGCGTGGCCGCAGTGTTGGTGGCGCGCGGGCGATCTGTCAACCGCGGCGATGCGATACTGGCTGTCGTCGGGGCTCGTCAGACCACGAAACTCTCCACCGCCACGCCCCGGCAGTCCATCTCGTACTCGAGGCCCTGCACGGGCGGGCGGCAGTAGTGCCAGGTGAGGCCGGAGCGGGCAGCGCCTCTGCCCACGATCGCATCAGGCAGGAACGGGTAGAGATCGTGCACGGTGTAGACCTGCGTCGCAGTCGTATTCGCCCATGCGTAGCCGAGCAGCCCCAGGCGGCGCTCCATCTCGCCGAGTACGAAAAGCGCCTTTTCCCGCATCGCGTCCTCGCTGATCTCGCCCCAGCGCACGGTGCGTTCGCGGTAGCTCGCTCCGCCCTCGCGTGCTTCCCCGCTGCCCGCCACCACGAACGTGGGCGACTCCCCTTCAGCCGGAACGGTGAAGGAGAAGGCGTGGAAAGAAAGCTCGGCGGGCGGTCCGATCTCCGGGCAGACGTTGCTGCGAGCCACCGGATTGGTCTTCGTTGCGGCATCGTAGATGCCCCAGGCGGAGAGCGTCTCGCAGTAGGTCTCGTTGAAGCTCTTGAAGCCCGCGTCACTGAACTGTCCGGGCGATCTCAGCTCGCAGGCGCAGAAGGCCGTGAGCGGGCGCCCGCGCGCCTTTATGATCTCGGCCGCGCGTTTGAACCCCTGCACCAGCGGCACGGGCGTCTGGAACGTCACGCGCTCGATGCGGAAGCCGGACTCGGCCGCCGCGCCGCCCGAGTACTGGAACACGGCGGGTATGTAGCGGTAGCCGCCGGGGGAGAAGATTTTGGTGGTCACGAGGGTGGCGTCCTTGTCCTTGGGTAGGGCTGAAGTAGGGCGCAATAGGCGTCAGCCGTATTGCGCCGATGCATTTTCTCAGCGGCGCAATACGCTGCGCTATTGTGCCCTACGGCCTATTGCGCCCTACGGGGGCGGGTCACTTGGCATCCTTGTCGTAGGTGTAGTCGAAGTCGCAGTGGCTCGCGCCCTGCATGATGGTCTGCGTGCGCTTGAGCTTCAGGTGCTTGTCGTAGCCTTCGCAGAAGGTGCCGTCGCGCTGACAGGACAGCAGGTGGCCGATCTCGCCGAGCCCCATGTCCCGGTACATCTCCGAGTACTTGCAGCGCGTGACGTTGAAGCGGTAGCGCGTGTCGCTCTGCTCGATCACCTCCCGCTCGAGCGTGCCGCCGCGGGTCCACAGCTCCTGGCGGTCGATGAAGGTTTGCAGCGAGGTCTTGCCGCCGACCTGAGCGGCGAACTCGGCGGCCTGCTCGACCGAAGAGCTGCGCACGGCGTCGGCCACCGCGCGCTTGGCGACCTCGGCGCCGTGGCTCGCTTTCAGCGTGTCGTAGACGTGCTTGAGGATTGCGGCCTCGATCCGCCGCTTCTCCAGCATGGGGGCCGTTGCGGTGTCTGCGGCTGGCGTGGTCATGGCGGGCCTCCGGCTGGCTCTGACAACGGGGCGAGCCTAGCCGGACGTGGATTTGAGAGCAACGAACAGCAACGCACGCGGCTGGTTGTCATCCCGGCACTGGTTGCGCGGATTTCAGCGACCACGAAGCCAGGGCAAGATGATGAGCGGCTCACGCGCACATGGTGCGCGGTGACGGCGCGCGTCACACCTTCATCTTCGGGTCGAACCAGTCGCGCAGCGCGTCGCCGAAGAGATTGAACCCGAACACGGCGAGCGAGATGGCGATGCCGGGGAAGATTGCAACCCATGGCGCGCTCTCGGCATACTCCTGGGCGCCGCCGCGCAGCATCAGGCCCCAGGCCGGCACCGGCTCCTGCACGCCGAGCCCCAGGAACGAGAGCGAAGCCTCGATCAGGATGGCCTGACCGACGGCCGCCGTCATCATGATGAGGTAGGGTGCCATGACGTTGGGCACCATGTGGCGGAGCACGATGCGGGTGTGGCTGAAGCCGCACGCGCGCGCGGCATCGATGAAGGGCGTCTCGCGCACGGCGAGTGCGCTCGAGCGCACCACGCGGGCGCAGCGCGGGATGAACGGAATGGTGATGGCGAGGATGACGTTGTGGATGCCGGTGCCGAAGATCGACACCACGGCCAGCGCCAGGATCACCAGCGGAAAGGCCATCAGGACGTCCATGATGCGCTGGAAGATGAGATCGAAGCGGCCGCCGAAGTAGGCGCTGGCGACACCCAGGATGAGGCCGAGGGTGGCGCCGACGAATGCCGACACGAAGCCGACGAGCAGCGCGGTGCGCGCGCCGTACACGATGCGGGTGTAGAGGTCGCGGCCGAACTGGTCGGTGCCGAGCCAATACTCGGCGCTCGGGGCCTCCAGCATGGCGCCGAAGTTGTTGCGGGTGGGGTCGTGAACGGTGACGAAGTCGGCGAATGCCGCCATGAAGATCATCACGAACACGACAACCGCCCCCACCGCGCCCAGCGGGTTCTGCACGCAGAACTGCCACAGGCTCGTCAGCCAGGAGGTCCTGACCGGCATATGATCGGCCGGGGAGGAGGCAGGATGTGAGATCGTTGCCATGAGCGCCTGCCCGTCACGCGTAGCGGATGCGTGGATCAAGCCACGCGTAGATGATGTCGACCACGAGGTTGGTGAGCGCGAAGATCGCCACCACCAGCATCACCAGCGCCTGCGTCATGTTGTAGTCGTGGTTGGAGATCGACTCCACGAACAGCTTGCCGAGGCCGTTGAGGTTGAACACCTGCTCGGTGACGACGAGGCCGCCCATCAGAAAGGCGAACTCGATGCCGATGATGGTGATGACCGGCAGCAGGGCGTTGCGCAGCGCGTGGCGGCGCACGATGAGCTTGCGGAACACGCCTTTGGCGCGTGCCGTGCGCACGTAGTCCTCACGCAGCACCTCGAGCATCGCCGATCGCGTCATGCGCGTGGCCACCGCGGAGTAGCGGTAACCGGTGGCGAGTGCCGGCCAGATCAGCATGCTGAGGTTGTACCACGGGTCCTGCCAAAGCGGCACGTACTTGATTGGCGGCATCCAGGGCGTCCCGAACCAGGCCTTCGAGATGATGAGGATGCCGAGGATGATCAGGATGCCGAGCCAGAACGACGGCACGGCCACGCCGGCGATGGAGAAGGCGCGCACGACGTAGTCGATCCAGGTGTTCTGCTTGACGGCCGAGATGGTGCCGAGCGGGATGGCGATCAGGATGGCCGTCAGCGTCGCCATGATGGCAACCTGCAGCGAGAGCTGGAAGCGCAGGCCGATCTCGCCGACGATGGGTCGCCCCGTCCACATGGAGTTGCCGAAGTCGAACGTGGCGAGGCCCTTGAGAAAGACCAGGAACTGCACGAGATAGGGCTGATCCAGGCCGAGCTCGATACGGCAGTTTTTGATCACCGTCGCGTCCATGCTGCCGCCGCCCGTGGCGAGCCGAAGCACGCACACGTCGCCGGGAATGAGGCGCATCAGCAAGAACACGAGCAGAGCCGCCCCGAGCAGCGTCGGGATCATCAGCAGCAGCCGTTTGATCACGTAGCGAAGCATGCAGTTGCTCGAATCTGGCACTTACGGCCGGCCGGCGGTGCGCGGACCGCCGGCCGGATATCGTGCGTGAGCGGGTTTGCCGAGCCGGCTACTTGTCGATCCAGACCACCGAGAGGTCCTGGTTCAGGTAGTGGCTGGGCGTTATGTTCCAGCCCTTCATGTACGTGCGGTGCGGGATGATGCGATACCACCACAGCGTGATGTGGTTGTAGGCTTGGTCGTCCAGCACGCGCTTCTCGTAGGCCCGCATCAGCTTTTTCTGCTCGGCCTCGTCGCCCGTCTTGTTCATGGCCTCGTAGAGCTTGATCAG
>JBGGME010000088.1:0-8192 GCA_041288195.1 Hyphomicrobiaceae bacterium | reverse complement strand
GGCGAGGCTGCGGCCAAGGCGGTCTTGGCGGCTACGGTTGCCGGGCTAGGTGAGGAGCATGCCCGCGAGCTTGCCGCCGCGCGCGAGGCCTGGGCGAGCGGAGAGGCCGACAAGCTCGCCCACCAGCTGGCGTCCGGTCTCAAAGACCTCGAGACGCGCTTGACCGACGCCACGGCACGCGTGCTGGCACCGGTGCTGCAGGCGGAGGTCGCCAGGCAGGCCATTGCCGATCTCAGTTCCGAGCTGGCGCGGCTGCTCGCCAACGCCGCAGATGTCAGCCTCAGCATTTCCGGGCCCGAGGACCTGCTCGAAGCTCTGCGCGGCCGGCTTGCCGACCAGTTCGCCGGCAAGACCGTCTCCGTCGACTATCGGCAGAGCGAGGAGCCCGACGTGCGCATCGTCGTGGGACAGACCGTGCTGGAGACCCGGCTCGGGGTCTGGGCGGCCAAGATCGGAGAGGCGTTGGCATGAAGGGCGAGGAAACCAAGGCCCAGGAGCTCATCATCATCCGCCGCAGCTCCGGCGAGGGAGAAGGAGGCCACCACGGCGGCGTGTGGAAGATCGCCTATGCCGACTTCATGACGGCGATGATGGCCTTCTTCCTCGTCATGTGGCTGATCAACTCCACCGACAAGAAGACGCTGACGCAGGTAGCAACCTACTTCAACCCGCTGCGCCTGACCGACAAGGCCCCCTCGGCCAGGGGCCTGCAGCAAGCCGAGGCCGGCGTGCAGGCTCAGGATCAACTGAGCGGCGCGCCCAAGCAGCAGCCGGGCATCGCCAAGTCGGAGACCACGACCCAGGGCAAGGGCGAGGGATCGAAGCCCACCTTCGCCGATGAGGCGCTGTTCCGCGATCCCCAGGGCATGCTCGCACGGCTCGCGACGCAGGCCGAGGAGGACCAGAAGCCCGAGCAGCCCGGCCGTCGTCCCGGCAGCGAGGCCTACAGGGACCCCTTCGAGCCGGCCTTCCGGCGTTCGCAGCAGCCCGAGAAGCCGCAGCCGTCGGAGAGGCCCAAATCCCCAGCGGAGCCGGGACCACCTGCGGCCGCCGTCGGTACCGGTCAGCAGCCGTTGCCGCCGGTGGCCGGCGCCGCCGAGGCGGCAGCCGCCAAGGAAGCCGCCGCCAGAGAGGCCGCACGGGAGGCCGCGGTCAAGGAGGCCGCGGCCAGGGAAGCGGCGGCCATGGAGGTCGAGGCCGGCAAGGCGGCGGAGGCGCGCAAGACAGCGGACGCCGCCCGCAAGGCGGAGCAGGCTGCCGACCGTGCGACCGCGGAGCGGATCGATGCCGCGATCAGGGGTGCAATTGCCCAGGCCCGCTCCGGCACGGTGCCGAACATCGAGGTGAAGTCCACCGCCGAGGGCGTGCTGATCAGCCTCACGGACGACTACGATTTCGGCATGTTCGCGATTGCCTCGGCCGAGCCGCGCCCAGCGCTGGTGGTGGTGATGGAGAAGCTCGGCAAGGTGCTCGCCCACAGGTCCGAGCGGCTCGTCGTGCGCGGCCACACCGATGGGCGTCCCTACAAGTCCGGCACCTACGACAACTGGCGGCTTTCCACCGCGCGCGCGCAGATGGCCTACTACATGCTGCTGCGCGGGGGCATCGACGAGAAGCGCTTCGAGCGCATCGAGGGCCACGCCGACCGCGATCTGCGCGTCGCCGACGATCCGGAAGCCGCGCAGAACCGGCGCATCGAGATCCTGCTGCGCAAGGCGAAGCCCTGATGTCGATGCTGCGCGTGGTCTTCTCGCTGCTGGCGCTCGCAAGCGCGTGCCCGCCCGCCCAGGGCCAGGAGGGAGCGACCCCGAGCGAGCTCGTCCGTTCCCTGCGCGCTGCCCAGGACAAGGTCGCGCTCGGGGACGTCGATGCCCACATTGCGCTGAGAGCGCTGCTCGTCGATGTCGGCCGGCAGCTGCTCGCGACCAAGCCCGAAGTATGGAAGGAGCCCGGCAACGCCCGCGCAGCCGTTGCCTTCGTGTTGAGTGGCGGGGATGGGCGCCTCCTGAGGCGGGTAGTCGCGCTCGGCCCCCTGCCGGGCGTGAGCGACAAGCTCCTGCAGGGCGTGCTGGCCCGGGGCGAGGGCCGCCCCGGCGATGCCGCGGAGCTGCTCCTGCCCATCAACGCCCGCTCGCTCGATCCCAGCATTGCCGGCCATGTGGCGCTTGTGCAGGCCGAGCTGGTGGCCAAGAAGGATCCCAAGAAGGCGGTAGCGTTCCTCGACGACGCTCGCCTGCTGGCACCCGGCACGCTGATCGAGGAAGCGGCCTTGCGCCGTCAGGTCGGTATCGTTGCGGCAATCGGGGAGTTCGACCGCTTCGAGATGCTGGCGGCCAACTACATGCGCCGCTTCCCGAGGTCGATCTACGCAGCCGCCTTCCGCCGCCAGTTCGCCGCCGACATGGCCGGCCGCGATGATGCCGCCGAGCCGAGCCGGCTGGAGAGGATGGCGGCGGTGCTGGAAGCGATGGGGCCTGCCGAACGCCGCGACGCCTACCTGTCGATTGCCCGCGAGGCGCTGGCGAGGGGCAAGGTGGAGCTTGCGCGGTTTGCCGCCGTCGGCGCAGCACGCCTGGCCGAGGGTGAGGAGGCGGACAGGCGGCGGGCGAAGCTGTACGAGGCGGCTGCCCTCGTGGCCACGGCGGACTTCGAGGCAGCAATGGCGACGCTGCAGGCGCTCGATGAGGCCCGGCTCGCCGAGGAGGATCTGGCCCTGCTCGAAGCCGCTCGTGCGGTCGGCGCCGAGGTTGCCCGTCCGACGCCGTCGGCCGAGGCGGCTGGCCCCAAGCCGGCCGAGGACATGGCCGCAGCCTTCAAAATCGCCGACATGGCCCGCAGCGCGATTGCCCGCGCCGACGAGCTCATCGCCATAGCGAGCAAATGACGATGTCGCACGTCGCAGCCCGGACGACCGCTCCCGCCGACAATGCCGTTGCCCGCGCCCGAGATGCGACGGTCAAAGGCCGGCCGGACGAGATGGGCGATGCCGACTTCGGTAAGCACATCGAGGATTTCGCGGCCGGCCGTGAGCCCGCGGATAGGGTTGCGCCCCCCACAAAGAGGGACCTCGAGCCTCGAGCTACCCGCTGGCAGCCGCTGAAAGATTCGGGACCGCAGGTGTCGCTTCCCGACGAGCTGCCTGCCGCCGACGTCGACATGCTCGCGGAAGCCGACCCGTTGCTTGCCGAAAAGCCGAGCGACGCGGCCGCGCCTCCACTCTCGTTCACACCAGCGGCCTTGCCGCCTGACGTGCTCGCAAGCGACTTGGCCGCGGCTGCCGCCTCTGTGGCGGCGGGAGCCGGTCGCCCGATATTGCCGACAGCTCCCCAACAGCAAGTGCCGGTCGGCACCGATGGTCAGCCGCGGTTGAGCATGGCGCCGGGCACGATCGATGCCGACGTGTTGGCAGTTGGTACCGACAAGCCGAGAGCGACGATGGCGCTCGATGATCTGCCTCGGGTCGAGTTGCCCACAGAGGCATCGCAGGTACCGAGAGTACCTGTCGAGACGCCTCGCCGTGCCCCCGACGTTGTCGTTGTCGCGCGCGAGACCCACCTGCCGCCGATAGCACCCGCGCTCGTAACTCGCGCCATGCCCTCGGGCGAGGGTGACGCCGCTCGGCCGCGCGCGGACTCCGCCGCGGTTGAGGACGCCAAGTCTGGCAAGGTCGTGATTGCCGAGACCGTTGCCCGGACGACGGGCGCCGTCACTCTCGCGCCCGTAGCCCAGTCCAGGCGCAGCAACCAGGACGCCGGCCGCGATGCCCCCAGCTCAGGTCAGAGATCGACAAGCACCATGGCCGGCAGGTCTTCTCCGCCGGATGCCGCGCAGCCCGCCCAGGTACAGCCCCAAGCCCAAATCCAGGTTCAAGCCCAAACGCAAACGGGAACCCAATCCAAGGGCGCCGAGCAATCCGCGCAGACTGTCCACTCGCCCGCTCAAGACGAACACCTCGCACCGCAGGCAACCGTGCCGGTGCCGCGACAGATCGTGGACGGCATTGCCGCGGAGATCCCGCCTCCCCGCGACACGAGCCCGGCCGGCCCTGCAGCGGCGCCCGCTCCGAGCACCCAGTCTCAGCCGGTCAAGGTCGTCACCATCCAGCTCAACCCCGCCGAACTCGGTACCCTCACGGTGCGCATCTCGCTCAGGAACGACGCGCTCGAGCTGCAGGTGGAGACCAGCCGCCGCGACACCGCCCGCATGGTCGAAGCCGACCGCGACGCGCTCTCGAGCCTGCTGCGCTCGGCCGGCTACCACGTCGAGGCCCTGACCGTGCGCGCGGTGGAGCAACCCGCCCCGGCCATGACGGTCGGCGCGCCGGCCGGCTCGCCGGACGGCACACCGCAGTCGCAATCGGGCGGATCGCAGACGGATCAGAGACCATCGGGCGGCCGTGCGCACGCCGACGGGCACAGGGAAGGGCATGGCACACGTCAGGACACCAGGGGTGATGAGAGCGGCTCGCGCCATCGCGCTGGCCGCGGCCTTTACGTCTAGCGCCGCAAGCGCCGGCGATCACACCTGCGAACGCGAGATGGCGCGCGCGGCCCGCACGCACGGCGTCCCGCTGGGCATGCTCTACGCCGTGGGGCTGGCCGAGACCGGCCGCGGCGACTCGCTGCGGCCCTATGCCCTCAACATCGAGGGTCGCGCCGTCTACGACATCGACAAGGGCGAGGCCCTGCGCCGGGTCGAGGCCGCGCGCAAGGCCGGCATCAAGCTCATCGATATCGGCTGCATGCAAATCAACCACCACTTCCATGCCCGCAACTTCGCCTCGGTGGCGGACATGCTCGACCCCGCGCGCAACGTCGACTATGCGGCCCGCTTCCTCAACGAGCTCAAGGCCCGTGAGGGCAGCTGGACAAAAGCGGTGGCGCGCTACCACGCCGGTCCCAACAACGATCCCGCGCAGAAGAAATACGTGTGCCGCGTCATCGCCAACATGGTCGCCACCGGATTCGGCCAGTGGACGCCGGAGGCGACCTCGTTCTGTACTCCCGGACCCTCGGCTCACCTTCGGAGCAGGCAATGATCAAGACCGGATTGCAAGGGCCCTACCGCCTCTCGTTCGACGGTGTAGACGCGGCGGTGAGGCAGAAATCCCCCGGCGTCTACGCCCTCGGCCACGAGGATGCGCAGGGCAGATTCTGCATCAATCACGTGGGACGGTCCGACAGCGACATCCGCGGCCGACTGCTCGATACGATCGGCTCGAGCACGCTCTTCAAGTACGGCTACTCGGCGTCGTCGCAGACGGCCTTCGAGAAGGAGTGCCAGCTCTTCCACGATATCAGCCCGCCGGGCAACCGGATGCACCCGGCCCGCCCCAAGGGCGCTACTTGGAGGTGTCCGCGCTGCCAGATGTGAGGCCGGCGTGGGCGAGCAGGCTGATCACGTCGGCAAGCGCCGCCTGGTAGCCATGATGCCAGTAGGCCCGCTCGGGTGTATTGGCATCGAGATGGCGCTGGTCGCTCTCGGTATAGGGGGCCTCGTCGTCCAGCCACTGCCGGATGCCGTCCCGGCGCTGCTGCAGAAGCGCGATGTTGCGATCTTGTTGCATGCACCCCCCGACCGAATGGCCGCCCCGCGGTTTTCCCGTCTGATGCCCCTTTTCTAGCGCAGCCGTATTGGTTTAGCGCCAAGGCGGGCGCGGCGATTTGCGTAAAATTGCAGATACTTGGCCGCCCCCGGCGTGATCTGACGCGCTGGCCTGCCGGCACATGCGCCCATTCCAGACCATGGCGGCGCTTTCCCCGTACTCCGATTTCGATAGTATCGAGGCTCGATCAACAAGCGCCGCAATGCGCGCACCCCGGGAGGAAGTCCGTGACGACCGCAGCCATAGCCGGGCGCGGGGACTTGGCGCAGCCGCTCGATACGATCGACGTCAGCGATCCCGCCATCTACCAGCAGGACACATGGCAGCCGCTGTTCGCGCGGCTGCGACGCGAGGCGCCGATTCACTACTGCCCCGAGAGCCGCTTCGGGCCCTACTGGTCGGTGACGCGCTACAACGACATCATGACCGTGGAGCTCGATCACGCCACGTATTCCTCGCAGCTCGGCGGCATCCAGGTCGAGGACCAGCCAGCCGATATGAAGCGCGGCAGCTTCATCCGCATGGACCCGCCGCGCCACACCGCCCAGCGCAAGACGGTCGCCCCGGTCGCGGCTCCGGTCAACCTCGCGAGCTACGAAGTGACTATCCGCGAGCGCACTCGCTCGGTGCTCGACGCGCTCCCCCGCAACGAGGCCTTCGATTGGGTCGATAAGGTGTCGATCGAGCTCACGACCATGATGCTGGCAACGCTGTTCGACTTCCCCTGGGAGGAGCGACGCAAGCTCACCTACTGGTCGGACGTGGCCATCTGCAACGTCGCCGCCCCCGACGCACCCGTGCACTCCGAGCAGGAGCGGTTTGCCGAGCTTCTGCGCATGGCCGATGTCTTCAAAGGACTTTGGCAGGAGAGGGCGAAGACGCCGCCGAGGCTGGACCTCATCTCCATGATGGCGCACAGCCAGGGCACGAGCGACATGCCCGAGATGGAGTTCGTGGGCAACCTGGCGCTGCTCATCGTCGGCGGCAACGACACCACGCGCAACTCGATGTCGGGCGGGCTGCTCGCGCTCTCAGAAAATCCGGCCGAGCTCGCCAAGCTCAAGGCCGACCCCGGTCTTGTGGCGAGCCTCGTCGCCGAGACGATCCGCTACCAGACCCCGGTCATTCACATGCGCCGCACCGCCACGCGCGACGCCGAGCTTGCCGGGGAGCGGATCCGCCAGGGCGACAAGGTCGTCATGTGGTACGTTTCGGGCAACCGCGACGAGAGCGTGATCGAGAGCCCCGACGCCTTCATCGTCGATCGCAAGAAGCCGCGCCAGCACCTCTCCTACGGTGCCGGCATCCACCGCTGCGTCGGCGACCGGCTGGCGGACCTGCAGCTGCGCATCCTCTGGGAGGAGATCCTCGCGCGCGATCTCGACATCGAGGTCGTGGGGCCGCCGAAGCGGCTCTACTCCAACTTCATCCGCGGCATCCGCGAGCTCCCCGTGCGCATCGCGGCCTAGCAGGACGTTAGCGCCGGCCCTTGCGCCTGCGGTCCGCCAGCGCCTTGTCGATCAGCATGTTGGCAACCGTCATGCGCCGTGTGGCGAGGTCGCGCTGGTCGGCCGACACGCGGTCGGGATGGTTGGCCAGCGCAAAACTTCGCCGGATGCGCTCGACCTCGCGCGTGGAGAGGTCCTCGGCAAGCCCAAGCTCGCGCGCGAGCGCATCGGGCTCGCATTCCTCCGGCAGGCTCGGCGCAGGGGACCCCTCGTCGGCGTAGATGCGGCTCAGCGCCTCGGTCAAGTCGCCGGGATGGTCAACGTGCGTCGCCGCCGCCATGTCGATGCCGCGGACGGAGGCTGATCGGTGCAACGACTCGGTGTGCACGCGTGGACTCGACCCGGCGACCCGGGCCCGGGCATCGAGCAGCGAGGCGAAGGCCTCGTCAGGGATTGGTCGCTGCTGCGGCATGGTATGCGCCCACGGCCCGCCCGATCGGTCAGGCTGATGCGCCAGTGTCGCAGATAGGGATTGCAGCCATGCTAACGCCGGCCGGGCTCGTGTACGCGCCTGCCCGCCGTCTTACCGCTCGGCGAATGGGTTGAAGGTCGAGGCCGCTGCCTTCGCGCCCTTCTTCTCGGCTTTGGTCGACTTCACGCGCTTCTTGGCAGCGTCGGCTGCCGGCTGATCTCCCTTGAGCGCGGAGGTCTCGACCTTCGCCGTTCCCGGTTCCGCCGTTGGCGTCGCTTTTTTCCCACCAGCCGCAGCCTTCGCGGCCTTGGATACAGGCTCGCGCGCCTCGCTGGGGGCGGAGGCAACAGAGACCGACCGGCCCTCGAGCGCGGTGGCGATGCGGCCGTCGAGGCCGTAGATGTCGGCGCGATAGTTGACCTTGCCGCTGTCGTCGGCGATGGCCGTGAAGTAGCCGACATGCACGGGGATCGGTGTCGTCAGCTTGATCTCGCCGCCGCGCCGCACGTACTCGGCCACCTTCTCTGTCCCCCAGCCCTTGTCGTGCGCCAGCAGCACCTCGGCCAGCCGCACCGGGTTCTGCACCCGCATGCAGCCGTGGCTGAAGGTGCGCGAGGGGCCATTGAAGAGGTGCCGCTCGGGTGTGTCGTGCATGTAGACGTCATGC
>JBGGME010000087.1:0-16295 GCA_041288195.1 Hyphomicrobiaceae bacterium | reverse complement strand
TCTGCCGGCGGCTTCGTCGTGAGCTCCAATCGCAACAACGCCTTCTGGACGCCGGTGTCGCGGCTGGTGCGCGCCAACGGCGAGAGCGGCGTCTATCCGCATACCGTCACGGACAGGGGCAAGCCGGGCATGCTGGCCGTCAACAAGGCCGGCCGGCGCTTCACCAACGAGGCCGAGAGCTACCACGAGTTCGTGCAGGCCATGTTCCGCGCCAACAGGCAGAGTGCGGCCATTCCGGCCTATCTGATCTGCGACCGCAGGGCGCTCTGGAAGTACGGGCTGGGCGCGGTGCGGCCAATGGCATGGCGGCTCGAGAGCTACCGGCGCTCCGGCTACCTGCACGAGGCGCCAACGCTGCGCGCGCTGGCGGACGGGCTCGGCGTCGATGCGGGCAATCTCGAGGCGACGGTTGCGACCTACAATCGCGATGCGGCAACGGGCGTCGACACAGCCTTCGGACGCGGCAGCAACGCCTACCACAAGTACGTCGGCGACCCTGCGAACCTGCCCAATCCCTGCATACATCCGGTGGTGACGCCGCCGTTCTATGCGGTGGTGCTGCATCCGGCGGACCTCGGAACCTCGGCCGGATTGCGCACGAGCCCGGCCGGCGAGGTGCTGGATGGCGAAGGTCAGGCGATCCCCGGCCTGTACGCCTGCGGCAACGACATGAACTCCATCATGTCGGGGAGCTATCCGGGTCCCGGCATCACGCTGGGGCCGGCGCTCGTCTTCGGCTACCTCGTGGCCATGCGCATCGCCGAGACGCGCGACGCCCAGAGAGCGCAGTGGGGGAGCGAGGGTCGCCCGCTGGTCCGCCTGGTCAGCTCGAGCGCAGCGCCGCCCAGCGCGCCTTGAGGTCGCGCAGAACCTCGGCGGCGCGCACTCGCAGCCGCTCGCCGGCCGCCCGTATCGCGGCGCGAAGCTCGAGCATGGCGGGGCGCATGCGCCGCCACTGCGCGGCGGTTGCGCGCTTGACCCGCTCCTTGACGACGCGCCCGACGCGCCAGGTCCAGGACGCGTGCACGCGCGCCACAAGCGCGTCCTTCCATGGCATCAGCGTCTCGTAGCTCCAGGCGAACCAGCCGATCTGCATGAGGGCGGGCTGGGTCAGCATGAAGAGGCGCGCCACTAGCGCGGTCGCCACCACCTTGGCAAAAGCGAACAGGATGCCCGCGAGGACGATCTGTCCCTTGGCGATCAGCACGACGGCGAGCAGCTTGAGCGGAAGCAGCAGCGTCGACGGCAGCACGAACACGACGAGCGCCGCATAGGGCGGCAGCCGCATGATGAGCGATTCCACCGCCGCCCATGGGCGCCAGCGCGCGAGCCGGCCCAGCAGGTCGGCGAGCGGCCGCCAGCCCCACTCCTCGAACACGATGACGAGGGCGAGCAGGAACTCGAGCGCGCGCAGCAGCACCGGCTTGACGAGGCGCCACAGGCCGGCCAGCGCCGGGCCGAGGAGCCGCAGCGCGCTTGTGGTCGCCGCAAGGGCGCCGCGACCGAGCTGGCGGAGCATCGAGGGTGGGGTGTCGTCGTGCATGGAGGCCAAGGATGGCGCCGCTTCGCGGAGGCACTAAGGCCATCATGCGTGCCCCCTCTTAGCAAACTCTAAGCCGCGCCTTCCGCCAACGTCGAGTTGCGGCGTCATCCTGGGATCGCCGTCGAGCTGCCATTGATGCCTCGCACGCTTTGCCCGTCTGGAGATGTGCGGACCCATCCCATGGAATTAACCCTGCCGCTGCGCCGCGATGCACACGCCCGGCCGTATTGACTAGGACTGCGCCAGAGTCGTTGGGATTGTTGCAGCGTGGCGCCATGCGACCGCCCGCACGCCCGCGACGCGACGAACGCGTTCCAAGGAGGGTTATAGGATGCGCGTGCTCCTGACGGGTCACAAGGGATACATCGGCACGGTGATGACGCCGATGCTGCAGGCGGCCGGCCACGAGGTGGTGGGCTACGACAGCGACCTCTACCGGCGCTGCACCTATCCCGCCGGCGGCACCATCGCCGACGTGATCACGAGCGAGAAGGACACCCGCGACGTCGAGGTCAGGGATCTCGAGGGCTTCGATGCGGTGATCTTCCTCGCCGCGCTCTCCAACGATCCGCTCGGCAACCTCAACCCGCGCATCACCTACGAGATCAATCACGAGGCGCCGGTGCGCGCCGCGGTCATGGCCAAGCAGGCGGGCGTGAAGCGCTTCCTGTTCGCATCCTCGTGCAGCAACTACGGCGCGGGCGCAGGCGATGCGATCCTCGACGAGACGGCGCCGCTGGCTCCTGTCACACCTTATGGCGCCGCCAAGGTGAAGGCCGAGATCGAGCTTGCCGGCCTCGCCGACAAGAGCTTCGCGCCGACCTACCTGCGGCCGGCCACCGCCTACGGCGTGTCGCCGCGCATGCGCTTCGACATCGTGCTCAACAATCTCGTGGCATGGGCGGTCACCACGGGCCACATCCACCTGAAGTCCGACGGCACGCCGTGGCGGCCGATCGTGCACATCGAGGACATCTCGCGCGCCTTCATCGCCGCGCTGGAGGCGCCGGTGGAGGTGGTCGGCAACGAGGCCTTCAACGTCGGCCAGACCGCGCACAATTATCGTATTCGCGATCTGGCCGAGATCGTCGGCAGCGTGGTGCCGGGCTGCGACATCCAGTTTGCGACCGACGCGGGTCCCGACACGCGCAACTACCGGGTGAGCTGCGAGAAGATCGCCCGCGTGCTGCCGGCCTTCAAGCCGCAGTGGGACGCAAGGAAGGGCGCCGAGCAGCTTTACGCCGCCTACACCTCGGGCGGGCTCAAGCTCGACGAGTTCGAGGGTCCGCGCTACCAGCGCATCGCCCACATCAAGAAGCTGCTCAACGAGGGCATCATCGACATCGGCCTGCGCGCCGGTGCGAATGCGCCCGCCAAGCCCGTCGCCGAAGCGGTGGCGTGAAGCAGCGTCATCCCGTGCAGGCGCCGCGCTGCCAGCGTGGCGCCAAAGGCACGGGACCCATGCACCTCGAAGGCATTGCAACTGAACGGATGTGACTGGGTCCCGCCCTTCGGCGGGATGACGGAGGGCTATTGCCCCGCGAGCACCAGGGTGCTGCTCCAGATGCGGATGGCGCCGTCGGCGCCGGCGGAGAGCAGGCGCCGGCCGTCGGGGAAGAAGGCCACCGCGTTGACCGGGCCCGCATGACCACGCAGGACGCGGGGGGCGCGGCGGCTGCGCAGGTCCCACACCTTGACCTGTCCATCCTCGCCGGCGGAGGCGAGGAGGCGGTCGTTGGGGGCGAAGGCGAGCGAGGTGACGCGGCCCTGATGCGCCTTGAAGGCGCGCTGCAGGCGCGAGGAGTTGGTGGACCAAAGCCGCACCGAGCCCGCGGCGCTGCCGCTGGCGACGGAGCGCCCGCCGGGCGAGAGGCCGAGCGCGCTCGGGGCCTCGCCCTGGCTGCGCCAGCTGCGCGCCAGACTGCGGGTATCGGTACGCCACAGCTTGATGGTGCGGTCCTGACCGGCCGCGACCAGGAGCGTCGAGGCGCGGGCGCCGGCCAGCTGCATGGCGCCGTCCTGGGCCTCGAGCACCGGCGTGGGCTCCACGCGCCTGGCGACGTCGAACAGCGTCACCGCGCCGCCCTCGCTCGCCGCCGCGAACTGGTTGCCGTCGCCGGTGAAGGTCAGCGTCGAGACCGGCGCCTCCTGGTGCTGGAAGACACCGAGCTTCTCAGCCCGCTCCAGGTCCCACAGCACGATCGCGCCGCCCTTGTGGCCGGTGATGGCGCGGTTGACGTCGACGGCGAGCGCGGCCGCGGGGCCCTCGTCGAGCTCGATGGTGCGCACCAGCGTGCCCGTCCCGGCGTTCCAGATCTTCAGCGTGCCGTCGGCGCCGGTCGAGACGATGAAGCGGCCCTGGTCGTCGGTGGCAACCGCGAGCACGGGGCCGCGGTGGCCGCTGATGATGCGGGCGGGTGGTGCGAGGTCTGCGGCCTGGCTCGAGACGACGGCGGCGCCGCGCGGCTCCACCTGCGGCAGGTGGTTCTGGTAGGCGACGGCCAGGCTGGCGATGCCGATGCCGATCAGCAGCTTGTAGGCGAGCGAGCGCCACTTGCGCGAGGGCACGCTCCACGCCCGCACGCGCCGCGGTCGCGGCGGAGTGCGGCGCGCCAGCACGGCCGGGACCGGACGCTCCGCGCTCGGTGCCACGCTCTGCGGCTCGGCCGATTGTGCCGCACGCGCCGACGCGGGCGCGCTCGGCGCGGCGGCCGGTGCGGATTTTGAAGCAGCTGCAGGCTTCTTGGCGGCAGCGGCCTTGCGGTTCCTGCGCAGGGCCTCGATGAAGTCGAGGAGCTGGCCCTTGGGTTGCGGCGCATCGGGCGGCGCGGGCACGCGGCTCTTGGGATCGGCGGCGGGCGCAGCGACGGCTGGCGGCGGCTCGGGAGCTGCGGGCGCCGACTTGACCTCGCCGGTGCGCAGCTTCTGCAGCGCGCGACCGAGACTGAGGCGGCCCTCGCGCTTGGGCTCCGGGGCCAGCAGCTCGCGGCGCCAGTCGGCGATCGACTGGGGACGCTCGGTGATCTCGAGGCGCAGCGCCTTGTCGATGGCGGCCAGGAACGTCGGGCGGTAGGAGCTCAGCGCCGCCTCGCGGGCCGGCACGTACTCGTCGTTGACCATGCGCGAGGGCGCGTCCGGCGGGCGCTTGCCGGCGAGCGCGTGGTAGAGCGTGGCGCCGAGCGCGTAGATGTCGGTCCAGGGGCCCTGCTGGCGGCTGGTGGTGGCGTACTGCTCGTAGGGGCTGTAGCCCGGCTTGACCAGCGCGCTCACCGTCTTGGAGTGGGAGGCGATCTCGCCGCGCGCCGAGCCGAAGTCGATGAGGACCGGCGAGCCGTCCTTGCGGATGATGATGTTGTCGGGGGCGATGTCGCGGTGCAGGTAGTCGCCGGCATGCACGGTCTCGAGCGCATCGAGCAGGGGGCCGACCATGCGGTCGAGCTCGGGCTGGCGCGGGGCGCGCTTGAGGTTCCTGAGCCAGGCCTTGAAGCTGCCGCCCTCCTCGAAGTGCAGCACCATGTAGCCGGTGTTGTTGGCGCGGAAGTAGCGGTAGACGCGCACGATGTTGGGGTGGACGAAGCGTGCGAGCGTCTGCGCTTCCTCGATGAAGCGGTCGAGCCCCCACTTGTAGTCGTCGGCGCAGCCCTGCGAGCGCGGCGTGGCCTGTGCGGTGGCGCCGCGCGCGGCATAGTCGGCGGGGAAGTATTCCTTGATGGTGACGAGGCGATTGAGGGCGGCTTCCTCGGCGAGATAGGTGATGCCGAAGCCGCCGGCTCCGAGCACGCGCTGGATGCGGAAGTCGCCGACCAGCTCGGTGCCTTCCGGCAGGGCCAGAAGGTTGCCGCTCGACGCGGGAATGGGTTGCATCGCCTTCGCCATCGCGGCCTCGCCACGGCCCATGGTTACGCGCACGCGGGAGCACCACCCCCGCAAATCTCTCGTGGCCTCCTTCGCGCTTACCAACGCGCCCACAGCTCCGAACGCCGCCACGAACGGAACGCTTGCAGAGTGCGGGCAATATTGTGGCGGAACAATGGGGCAGCGTTGGCAGGCGCGAACCTTTTCGCTGGGCGCTGCGCGCCGGCCATGTTCCTGCCCTCATGCTCCGGCACGGATTTGCTCAGAAGGGTTGGAAATGCAGCCACCAAACATTCCGGCCGTGCTCATTGCCATCGCCCTCGCGGCAGCCTGCATCGCAGGCTCGTGGCTCGTCCCCGCCGCGATCGCGCAGGGGCCGGAGCGCATTTCTCCCGCGGCATCCCCGAGCAAGGACGAGTCGAGCGCCGCGTCGCATTGGAGCGAAGGCTTGGCCGGCGTGGTCGCGCGCACGACCGTGCACGTCGTCGAGGCGAGCAAAAGAGTGCCGCTGCTGATCGCGGTGCTTTCCGCCGTGTTGCTGCTGCCGGCGGTCGCGCTCGCCTCCTATCTCTTGCAATCGCGGGCGCGCCGGAGGCGGGAGCTCGCGGCGAATTTCGCCGCGGAGGCCAGAGCCGGCATCGCCGATACAACCCGCGAATCGGCTGACGCCGCCGCGCCGCTGTGGCCGCACCAGGCGTGGCTCAGCCTCGAGGACGCCAAGACGGTGCCGCTGGCGGGACAGGTGATCCGCATCGGCAGGGACCGGGAGAACGACATCCGCCTGCCCGACGCGTCGGTGCATCGCTACCACGCGGTCATCGAGCACACGCCCGAGGAAGCGTTCGTCATCACCGACTTGAGCGGCAAGGACGGCAACGGCCTGCGCGTCAACGGCAAGAAGCTGATTCGGGCCGAGCTTGCCGATGGCGACTTGATCGAGCTCGGGCGGACACGACTGCGATTCGAGAGCGTACCGGTCTGAGCCGCGGCCGCGGCTCGTGGAAACATGCTATTGAGGCAACGAGGAGAGACCCATGAAAGACGACAAGCGCAGCGCAGCCGCCCAGGCGGGCCCCAGCGGCACCGGCTCGCTCCCCAACCGCATCCTGGGATCGCTGCGCGATGCCCTCAACGCCGCCAGCCGCGACGATCGCTCAGGCGAGATCACGCTCGGCGAGAAGAGCCATGCGGTCGCCACCGGCGCCGCGGCCGATCTGCGCAAGCAGGCGGGGCCGCAGACCGTCGTCTCCGCCCGCGCCCCCGAGGCGCCGCCGGCAGCCCCACCGGCCCAGCCTGCACCTCCCGTCGGCAGTGCGGCGCACGCCCTGCGCGAGGCCAAGAGCCCCGAGCCCAAGCACTTCGAGCCGAGCGAGCCCAGCACCCAGTCCCTGCGCGCCAGCGCTCCCGCCGGAGCGCGCCAGGCCGCGGCCGCCGGTGGCGACGCCAAGACGCAGGCGCTCAGAGGCAAGCCCAAGGTGGTGCGCAATGCCTTCCACCAGGACCCCGTGGTCGCCTGGCTGGTGATCGTCGGCGGGCCGGGGCTGGGCTCCTACCGACCCATCTACGAGGGCAACAACGGTATCGGCCGGGGCAAGAATCAGCGCATTCCCATCGACTTCGGCGACGATACCATCTCCTCGGAGGAGCAGGCCTACATCCGCTACGATTCGATGGACCGCTCGTTCCTGTTTGTTCCCAATCTATCCAAGACCAATATTGTCGCAGTCAATGACAAGAAGCCAACCGGTGCGGTAAAGTTGGAGCTGATGGACGTGATCACAATGGGCCGCACCCAGCTCGCCTTCGTGCCGTTCTGCGGCGAGGAGTTCGACTGGTCGGAGCTGTCCGATTTGAAGGAGTAGCGGTGGCCTTCGAATATGCGAGCCGCGCAACCAAAGGTGCGAGGAACTACCAGGAGGATGCAGCCACCGTCCGCACCGCGGGCGGTGAACACCCCGTCCCGGCCACCGGACAGGGGCTGACTGCGTTCACCGCGGTTCTCGCCGACGGCATGGGCGGCCATGCCGGCGGAGCGCTGGCGAGCACGACCGCTTGCAGCGTGTTCATGCGCTCGCTGGAGGCGTCGGCGGCGGCCGAGGTGACGGATCGTCTCGACGATGCCCTCAAGCTCGCCAATGCCGCCATCGGCCAGTGCGTCGAGGAGAACCCGGCGCTGGACGGCATGGGCTGCACGCTGATCGGCACGGTGTTCTCGGCGGCGGGCGTGGAATGGGTGAGCGTGGGCGACAGCCCGCTCTACCTGCTGCGCCAGGCCGAGATCGTGTCGCTCAACGAGGACCACTCACTGGCCCCCGAGATCGACAAGCTCGCCGCCGCGGGGCACCTGAGCTGGGAGGACGCCAAGAACGATCCGCGCCGGCACTTCCTGCGCTCGGCGCTGACTGGCGCCGACATGGAGCTGATCGACCGCTCGCGCCGGGCGCTGCCGCTGGAGAAGGACGACGTCGTGATCCTCGCCAGCGACGGCATCCACACTCTGAGCTCGGCCGACATCATGCGGATCGTGCAGGAGAATGTGGTCCGGGGTTGCGAAGCCATCGCCGATGCCCTGTTGGCTGCGGTGGAGGCCGCCGGCGACATCTACCAGGACAACACCACGGTGGTGGTGATTCGCGTGACCGAGGCGGTTGCGGCCACTTGATGGGCCTGGGCTGCGGGCTTTCCCGCTCTCACCTTGGCTGGTTGGGTGCGGCGGCCACGGTGGCGGCATTGGCCAGGGCGGCGTCGTAGTAGGCCTTGCCCATGCCCACGACCTTGCCGTCGGCGATGGCGATGGGGCTGTGCGGGGAGACCATCGCAGGCAGGATGTGCAAGCCCGGCGCGTAGAAAAAGAACGCCGTAGTCCCGACCTTCTCGATCTTCTGAGGAAAGCCGAGCCGGTGCTCGACCTCGGCGCGGGTCATGCCCGCCTGCACCCATCCGCTCAGCAGGGCGCTGGACTGCCGCTGGTTCATCTGCTGGCCGCAGCCGGCGAGGGCGCATGCGAAGGCCACGGCAACGACCGCTTTGGACATTCCGGCCACGTCCGCCTCCCCGCGTTGGCGCCGTGGGCCGATTCATAGATTCCCGGCTGTGTGCTGGCTAGAGCTCGACGAGACGTGCGGCCGCACGCGCGTGGACAAGTGGGGCCGCTATGCCCCCGATCATCATGGACGTCGTCGGAATCGAATCGAGTCAGGCCTGCGGCCGATGCGACTTGCCGGGCGACACCCGGCGGGCAATCATGGTGGCGGCTTGTGCTTTGAAACGATACTGCGCTGAGGCCGCCCGTCCTGGCCGCCTGCGCCGTCACCCTCGCGGACCCTCGGCTAAATGCGTCTCCCGTTCTTCTATGGCTGGCTGGTCGTTGCCGTCGTGTTCGTGACGATGGGCATCGGCGTCAACGCGCGCACGGCCTTCTCGCTGCTGTTCCCGCCGCTGATCGACGAGTTCGGCTGGGACCGCGGAGTGACGGCGGGTGCCTTCTCGTTCGGCTTCCTGGTGTCGGCGGTGATGAGCCCGACGCTCGGGCGGCTCATGGACCGGGTCGGTCCGCGCGCCGTCAACGAGCTGGGCGTCGGTCTGATGGCGCTCGGGCTGCTGCTGGCGCCGTTCACGACGCAACCCTGGCATCTGTATGCGACCATGGGCGTGCTGGTGGGCGCCGGCAGCGTGTGCCTGGGCTACTCGGGACAGTCGCTGTTCCTGCCCAACTGGTTCGTGCGCCGGCGCGGCCTCGCCATCGGCATCGCCTTCGCCGGCGTCGGCGTGGGCTCGATCGTGCTGCTGCCGTGGCTGCAGACAGTCATCCAGGGTGCCGGCTGGCGCACGGCGTGCTGGGCGATGGGCGTTCTGGTGCTGGTCGTGCTGGCGCCGATCAACCTGCTGCTGCGCAAGTCGCCGCAGGACATGGGGCTGCAGCCGGACGGCGCCGCGGCGCCGAGCGCGACGGCGGCCGCGCCCCCCTCCAACGTGGTGGACACGGCCTGGGCCGCCGTCGACTGGACGCTCGGCCGCGCCATGCGCACGGCGCGCTTCTGGTGGATCGCGTTCGGCTACTTCTGCGGGCTCTATGCCTGGTATGCGGTGCAGGTGCACCAGACCAAGTACCTGATCGAGATCGGGTTCAGCCCCGGGGTTGCGGCCTGGGCGCTGGGGTCCGTCAGTCTCGCGGGCATTCCCGGCCAGATCGCGCTCGGCCACGTCTCGGACCGGATCGGCCGGGAATGGGTGTGGACCGCGGGATGCCTCGGGTTCGCGGCGTGCTACGCGGCATTGATCGCGCTGCAGTACGGCCAGAGCCCGACGCTGCTCTACGTCATGATCGCGGCGCAGGGCGTGCTCGGCTACGGCCTCACCTCGGTGTTTGCGGCCATCGTCGCCGAGATCTTCCAGGGCAGGCACTACGGCACGATCTTCGGCACGCTGATGCTGTCGGCGATCGGAGGCGGGGCGCTCGGACCGTGGGCGACGGGCGCGCTGCACGACGCCTACGGCAACTACGAGATCGCCTTCATGATCGGTTTCGTGCTGAGCCTGGTGGCGGTGGCCGCGATCTGGCGCGCCGCCCCGCGCAAGGTGCGCGTCGTCGCCGGCCAGATGCACCGGCTCGCGGCGGCGCCGAAAGGGTGATCCTGAAATTGGTTGTGTCCGCGGGCAGGGGAACCAATCCGGGGCTTGGGCGTTAGTGCCGTCGGGCTTGCGCCTGGAGGGGAACCCCGAGATCTATGCTCGCTGAGATCGTCAGTCGTGCTTTTCCCACCGGCGGGGGCGAGATGGGGGCGCGGATTCGTGCCTTCGATTGGGCGCGTACCCCTCTTGGCCCGATAAACGGATGGCCGCAGCCCCTCAGAACCGCTGTCGACGTGGTGCTTCGCTCGCCCGTACCCCTGGTGATGCTATGGGGCGGCGACGGCATCATGATCTACAATGATGCCTATTCCGTCTTTGCCGGGGGGCGACATCCGCGGCTGCTGGGCTCGAAGGTGCTGGAGGGCTGGCCGGAGGTGGCCGACCTCAACCGCCGGGTCATGCAGGTCGGCCTGGCCGGGGAAACGCTGTCATTCCGCGACGAGCACCTGATCCTCTACCGTCCGGGCCGGCCGCCCGACGTCTGGGTCGACCTCGATTACAGCCCCCTGCTCGACGAGAGCGGCCAGCCGGCGGGCGTACTCGCGATCGTCGTGGAGACGACCGAGCGCGTGATCGCCGAAAAGGCGCTGCGTGCCAGCGAGGCGCAGTTCCGCACCTTCGCCGCCGCCATGCCGCACCACGTCTGGGCGGCAACTCCGGATGGCAAGCTCGATTGGTTCAATGACAAGGTGGTCGAGTACACCGGCGCAAGCCTGGAGGCGTTGCGGGGCGATGGCTGGGGCCAGGTCGTGCACCCCGAAGACATCGGCCTCGCGGTCGAGGCCTGGCAAAAGGCCTTGGCGAGCGGCACGGTGTACGAGGTCGAGTTTCGCCTGCGCCGCAAGGACGGCATCTACCGCTGGCACCTCGCCCGCGCCATGCCGATTCGCGACGATGTCGGCAAGGTGGTGCGTTGGATCGGCACCAACACCGATCTCGCGCGCGTGCAGCAGATCGGCAAGGTCGGCGGCGTCGAGGTGTTCCTGACCGAGGGCTTCCGCAACCGTCGCTCGCCCGAATACCTGGCCATTCACGGTCTGCCGCCGGAAGCCGCCCAGGAGTCCCACGAGGCCTGGGTGCGCCGCATCCATCCGGAAGATCGCGAGAAGACCGAGCGCCAGTTCCTCGACGCGGTGAAAGGCGATGTCCGGGAGTACAATTCCGAGTACCGCATCGTGCGACCGAGCGACGGGCAGGTGCGGTGGATCGCGGTCAAGGCCGAGATAGAGCGCGACGCGCAAGGCCGCGCGCTGCGGCTCGTCGGCGCGCACATCGATATCACCGACCGCAGGCTCGCCGAGGAGGCGTTGCGCGAGAGCGAGCAGCGCTTTCGCCTCGTCTCGGAGAGCGCCCCCGTCATGCTGTGGATGGGCGATGCCAACGGCAAATGTCTCTATCTCAACCGCACCCTGCGCGAGTTCTGGGGCGTCGCGCCGGAGGAGGTGGCGGGCTACGACTGGAGCACGTCCCTGCACCCCGACGATGCGCAGGCAATCTACCCCGTGTTCGGCCAGGCCATGCGCGAGCACGCACCCTTCACCGTGGAGGCCCGCTACCGCCGCCACGACGGCGAGTATCGCCTCGTTCGCACGGACGCTCAGCCGCGCTTCGATGCAAGCGGCGAGTTCCTCGGCATGATCGGCGTCAACGTCGACATCACCGAGACGCGGCTGGCCGAGCAGTCCCTGAAGGAGAGCGAGGAGCGCTTCCGGCTGATCGCCAACAGCGCACCGGTGCCGATGTGGGTGAGCCGGCTCGACGGCAAGCGCGCGTTCGTCAACCAGGCCTACATGGACTTCCTGGGCGTCGGCTACGAGGAATGCCTCGTCTATGACTGGCGCAAGGCTCTGCACCCCGACGACCGCGAGCGCATCCTGGGCGAGCAGATCGCAGGCGAGGGCTCCAGGAAGCCGTTCGCGCTCGAGGCGCGCTATCGGCGCGGCGACGGGGAATGGCGCTGGCTGCGCTCGGAATCGCAGCCGCGCTGGGGGCCGGTCGGCGAGCACGTCGGCTTCATCGGCGTCGCTCACGACATCACGGCGGCCAAGCAAGCCGAGACGGAGCTGCGCCGCCTCAACGAGACCCTCGAGGAGCAGGTCGAGGCGCGCACGCGCGAGCGCGACCGCATCTGGAACGTGTCGCAGGACATCCTGGTGGTCGGCGATCAGAACGGCGTGTGGCTCAATGCCAGTCCGGCGGCGACGGCGCGGCTCGGCTGGAGCCAGGCCGAGCTGGTCGGCCGGACCTCGGAGTGGATCGAGCATCCCGACGACATCGCCCGCTCGCGGGCGGAGCTCGGGCATCTGGCCGCCGGTCGCATCACCCAGCGGTTCGAGAACCGCCTGCGCCACAAAGACGGGACCTACCGCTGGTTGTCATGGACGGCCATCTCGCACGAGGGACTGATCTATGCCACGGCGCGGGACATCACCGAGGAGAAGGAAGCCGCCGAGACGCTGCGGCTCACCGAGGAGGCGCTGCGCCAGTCGCAGAAGATGGAGGCCGTCGGCCAGCTCACCGGCGGCATCGCCCACGATTTCAACAATCTGCTGCAAGGCATCGTCGGATCGCTCGACCTGGCGCAAAAGCGGCTCGCCGACGGGCGGCTGAGCGAGATCCAGCGCTTTCTCAATGGTGCCGTGACGTCCGCCAACCGTGCCGCCGCGCTCACGCATCGCCTGCTGGCGTTCTCCCGCCGGCAGCCGCTCGATCCCAAGCCGCTGCGCGCCAATCCCCTGATCGCGTCCATGGAGGACCTGCTGCACCGGACCATGGGCGAGCGCATCCAGCTCGAGTTCGCGCTGTCGGGAGACCTGTGGCCGACGCTGTGCGACCAGAACCAGCTCGAGAACAGCATCCTGAACCTGGCCATCAATGCCCGCGATGCGATGCCCGATGGCGGCAAGCTCAGGATCGAGACCAGCAACAGGCGTCTCGATGCCAGCGACCGCGACACGGCGCCCGGCGAGTACGTCTGCATCGACGTCATCGACACCGGCACCGGCATGACGCCCGATGTGGTGGCGCGTGCATTTGATCCGTTCTTCACCACCAAGCCGACGGGGCAGGGTACGGGCCTCGGCCTGTCGATGATCTACGGGTTCGCGCGCCAGTCGGACGGCTACGTGAAGATCGGCAGCGAGGTCGGCCGGGGTACCACGGTCAGCCTCTTCCTGCCGCGGCATGATCAGGTGCAGGACGTGCCGGCGAACGCGGAGCAGGCGGTGCCCGCGGATCACAAAGCCCGCGGCCAGACGGTGCTGGTGGTGGAGGACGAGCCGCTCGTGCGCCTGCTCATCATAGATCTGCTGCAGGAGCTGGGGTACAGGGCGCTGGAAGCCAGCGACGGGCCGACCGGCCTGCGCATCCTGGACTCCCCGCAACGGATCGACCTGCTGATAACCGACATCGGCCTGCCGGGGCTCAACGGCCGCCAGGTCGCCGATGCGGCACGGGTTACGCGCCCCGACCTGAAGGTGCTGTTCATGACGGGCTATGCGGAGAACGCCGTCGCAGCCAAGGGTTTCCTGGCGCCCGGCATGCAGATCATCACCAAGCCCTTCGTCATGGACGTGTTCGGCAGACGCATCCGGGAGCTGATGGAGGCGCCTACTTCACCAGTCCCATGGTCCGAGGGAGCCAGAGCGTGATCTCGGGGATGAGCGTGATGGCGATCAGCGAGCCGAGGAGAGGGATGAGCCAGGGCAGAATCGCCATGGTGGCGCGCTCGATCGAAAGGTTTGCCACTCTCGCCAGCACGAACAGCACCATGCCGAGCGGAGGGTGGAGCAGGCCGATCATCAGGTTGAGCGTCATGACGACGCCGAAGTGGATCGGGTCGATGCCGACCTTGAGCAGCACCGGCATGAGGACCGGCACCAGGATGCTGATGGAGGCGATGGGCTCCAGGAAGCAGCCGATGACGAGCAGGATCAGGTTGATGATGAGCAGGATGACGTAGGGGTTGTCGGAGATCGACAGCAGGCCCAGCGTGATGTGCTCGGTGACCTTGGTGACGGTGAGCACCCAGCCGAACAGCGAGGCGGCGCCGACGATCAGCAGCACGGCGGCCGTGGTCTCGATGGTGTCCATCGTGACCTTGTAGAACTGCTTCAGCGACAGCGTGCGGTAGAGAAGGGCGCCGAGGATCATCGCCCAGGCACAGGCGGCAATCGCGGCCTCGGTGGGGGTGAACCAGCCGAACGTCATGCCGCCGATGATGATGGCGGGGGTGAGCAGCGCCGGCAGCGCGGCGATGAAGGTGGCGCCTAGGACCGACCAGCGGAACACCTGGTCGCGGCCGATGCCGTGACGATGGGCGTAGTAGGCGACGTAGAGCATCATGCAGATCGTCATCATGGCGCCGGGCACGATGCCGCCCAGGAACAGCGCCCCGATGGAGACGTTGGCCATCATGCCGTAGATCACGAACGGCAGGGACGGCGGGATGATGGGGCCCAGGGTGGCCGAGGCCGCCGTGACGCCGACCGCGAACTCGGTCTTGTAGCCATGGTCCTTCATGGCCTTGATCTCGATGGTGCCGAGGCCGGCGGCGTCGGCGATTGCCGTGCCCGACATGCCCGCGAAGATCACCGAGCCCACGATGTTGACGTGCCCGAGACCGCCGCGCATCCAGCCCGCCAGCGCCACGGCGAAGTCGTAGATGCGGTTGGTGATGCCGGCCGAGTTCATGAGGTTGCCGGCGAGGATGAAGAACGGCACGGCCAGCAGCGGGAAGCTGTCGATGCCGCCGGCCATGCGGTGCAGGATCACGAAGTCGGGGATGCCCGCGATGAAGTGGGTGTAGAGGAGGGAGGAGCCGGCGAGCGCGATGAACACGGGCACGCCGGCGATCAGTACGGCGAGGAAGACGAAGATGAGGAGTGTCATGGGTGCGCTCCTCAGTCCGGCGTGACGGCGCGGGCGTCGGACATGCGCCAGCTTGCGCCACACCCGTCCGATCTGGCGCAACAGCATCAGGAAGCAGCCGAGCGCGATGCCGCCGTAGACGAGGCTCATGGGCAGGTCGATGACGGTCATGCGCTGGAACTGCATGCGCTCCAGGATCAGCACCGAGAAATAGGCGAGCAGCGCCAGGAAGACGAGAACGACTATGTCGATCGGGCGCGGAGCACGCGCGCGGGCCCCGGCGGCAGCAGCTCGGTCAGCAGCACGACGGCGATGTGGGAGTTGCGGCGCGTCACCATGGCGGCGCCGATGAAGGTGACCCACATCAGGCCGTAGCGGGCGATCTCCTCGGTCCAGGCCAGGCTGTCGTTGAGGATGTAGCGGGTGAAGAACTGCAGGAAGACGATGCCGGCGAGGGCCCAAAAGACCGCGAACGCCAGCCAGTCCTCGGGGTAGTGCTCGATGACGACCTCGGCGTCCTCGGCAACTATTAGGTGGGGAGATTCGGCGGGCCCGGCCGTCGGCTTGTCGTTCATGCTGTCCCTGTCCGTCAGGATCGGCGCAATACGGCTGACGCCTATTGCGCCCTACGACGCGAATGGCGGCGCTCGTCGGCGCCGCCACGTCGTCTCTTCGCGCAACTGAGAACGTGCAGGCTACTTCAGGGCCTGCAGGGCGTCATATTGTTCCTTGGTCCAGCCGCCGCTGCCGTCGTTGTGGAGCGGCATGGCCGCGGCGCGGAAGGCGGCGCGGTCGACCTCGACCACGTTCTTGCCGAGCTTGCGGAACTCGTCGGCGAGCTTCTGCTCGGAGGCGCGGATCTGGTCGGTGGCCTTGGCGGCGGCCTGGATCAGCACCTCGTTGAAGGTCTTCTGCTCGTCGGGCGACAGCTTGGTCCACACGTGATTGCCGACGATCACCAGCAGCGACTCGGTGATGTGCCCCGTCAGCATGATGTGGCTCTGCACCTCGTAGAACTTCTTGGCCATGATGGTGGGGAGCGGGTTCTCCTGGCCGTCGACCGTGCCCTGCTGCAGGGCGAGGTAGACCTCGGCGAAGGCGATCGGGGTGGCGTTGGCGCCGACCGACTTGGTGAACATGAGGAACAGCGGCGCCGGCGGCACGCGCAGCTTCATGCCCTTCATGTCCTCGGGCTTCTTGATCTCCTTGTTGGCCGTGACCATGCGCTGGCCGTAGTAGGTGAGGGAGACGACCTTGTGCTTGGTCTTGTCCTCGTAGCCCGTGGCGATCTGGCGGAACAGCGGACTCGCCCGATACGCCATGAAGTGGTCGAAGTCGCGCAGCACGAACGGCGCGTTGGTGATCGCGATCGGCTTGTGGATCGAGCCGGCAAACG
>JBGGME010000086.1:0-6395 GCA_041288195.1 Hyphomicrobiaceae bacterium | reverse complement strand
GGATTCGTTGCAGGCAGTGTCGCGCATCCCTTATCCGGACCCCCTCCATGCGAACAATGGGGGGGAGATCGAAAATCTAGCAGGCCGTTGAAAATATCTTCTGGGTGGGACCATCGTCCTGGGCGCATCGATTTTTGGCGTCATGCTTGCTTGGCTAGCGTCGTGCCTCAGGCGTAGGTCTCGGCAAGCAGCCTCGGCAGGCGAACGAGATCGTAGGCCGCCATCGTGAAGGTGAAGACGAAGCCGATCCGGGCCTTGCCCTTGCGCATCGGCCGGGCGAGGCCGCCGATGGTCTTGCCCCAGCCGAACGCCTCCTCGATCAGCTTGCGTTTCTTCTGGCTCATCGCATAGCCCTCGTGCCGTGTCGTGCGCGTATCGATCGCGGAGCTTCGGCCCTTGGTGTTCTGCGCGACGTGCGGCGTCGCGCACATCTGGCGCATGTCAGCGACGAAGTCGGCCGTGTCGTAGGCCTTGTCGGCGCCGACCGTCAGTCTGCGCTGCGATCCCGGCGCATGGCTCTCGATCATGGACTTGGCGGCTTCCCGCTCGGCGGTGCCGGTCGCTTGCGTCATCTCGGTTTCGACGATCAGGCCGTGCCGGTTCTCGCTCGTCGCGTGGCCCATGTAGCAGAGCTTGGCCTCCTTGCCCTTGCCTTTCCGGAATAGGCGCGCCTCGGGGTCGGTGGTCGAGACGTGGGTCGCGTTCGTGCGCTTCTGGCCGTGGAAGTCGACCTCCTCGTTGCGGCTCTTCTTGTTGGCTTCGGCGTCGGTGCTCGGCATCGCGGTGACGGTCTCGGTGTCGGCTTTGGCGTTGGATTTTGCTGCTTCGGCGGATGCTGGCGTTTCGGGCTTCCCGGCAGGCTTGGTCGGCGCCTGCCCTTCGGGGCCGGGCCCACCCGCGGCCGGCGTCGCACCGACATCCGGCGGCGGTGGTTCTTTCGCAACAAAACTCTTCATCGAGGCCCAGGCCTGCACAAGGGTGCCGTCGACGGTGAAATGATCATCCGACAGCAGCGGCGCAATCTTCCTGTGCGCCAGGATCGCTTTCAGGAACTTCCGGGCGACATCGGCTTCCAGCAGCCGGTCGCGGTTCTTCGAATAGGTCGAATGATCCCAGACGGCATCGTCGATGCCGAGCCCGACGAACCAGCGAAACAGCAGATTGTAGTCGAGCTGCTCCATCAGCTGGCGCTCGGACCGGATCGTGTAGAACGCCTGGATCAGCGAGCCGCGCAGCAATCGCTCGGGTGGGATCGACGCCCGGCCGAGGTCGCAGTACATCGCCGAGAACTCGGCATCGAGCGCGATCAGCACCTCGTTGACCACCTCGCGGATGACGCGCAGCGGGTGCCGCGCCGGCACCCGATCCTCCAAATCGACGTACGAGAACAACGACCCCGTCACCGCATCCGATCCGCGCATCGCCGCCTCCCGTGCTGACAGCGACACCGAATCTGATTTGCGCTACCCTGTCCCTGCGGCCTTTTTCAACGGCCTGTTAGGGCGTGCCTCATACGGCGACCACCCGCGTCATCCCGGCGCTTGTCGCCGGGATCCATCTTTCAGCCTGCTCCGGCGCTTGTGGATGGCTGGATACCGGGGACAAGCCCCGGTATGACCACGGGAATGCTACGGCAGCATCGATGACAGCTCGGTCGCCGTGCTCTTGAGGCGCGGCAAGACCGTGCCGAGCAAACGCTGATCGCTGGCGGGCTCCGAGCCCGTGCTTGCGTTCAACGCTGCAACGACGATGCCGGCGCGGTTCAAGACAGGCACGGCAACGCTGACCAAGCCGTCCTCGATCTCCTCGCGATTGATGCTGTGTCCGTCACGCTTGGCTGCGTCGATCAGCTTCAGGATCTCGACCTTGTTGACGACCGTCCGGCGCGTCAGGCGAGTGATCTTGGTGCGCGAGATCAGCCGGCGAACCTTGTCGATGGGCTGGTGCGCGAGGAGAACGCGCCCCGACGCGGAGGTGAATGCCGGGAGCCGCATGCCGGTGGTCACCAGGTAGGACAAGCGCCGCCCGGGGACGTCCGAACGCCCGATGAAGACGGTCTCGCTCTGATCCAGCACCGACACGGACACGGTTTCCTTGATCGACCGCGCGAGGTCGTCGAGAAACGGCTGCAACGATACCCCGAGGCCGGCGGACGACAGGAACGAGTATGCGAGGCGCAGCACGCGGGTCGACAGCTCGAAGCGCTTCTGATGCACGTTGGCAAAGCCGAGCTCCACCAGGGTGAGCAGGAGGCGCCGCACCACGGCACGGTCATGACCGGTGCGTGCCGCGACGTCCGCGACCGTCATCGAGCGGTTGTCGGGCCCGAACGCCTCGATCACGCGCAAGCCGCGGGCAAAGGCGGTGACGAACCTCCGGCTGTCCTGGGGGGACGGTTTCACTTTCGGCATGCACGATCCCAAGTTCTATCGAGCCCGGAGCGCTCGATCTGCAGCGGCATCTGTGCCTCGATCATGGCGCGCCCTGTCAGCGTGCTTCGGCATTTGTCACCCGTCGTGCGCTGTACGCACAAAACGAGTAAAATCCTGGTATCCGCTTTCTAGCCATCCGCGCTGCCGGGCGCTAGGCATGACCGTGCGAACGGAGGATCTCCGAATGCCCGGCTTTGGACGCGTCACATCCTTCAGCAGCCTGTTCCTTTGGCTGAACCTGGTCTCTGTTGGAGCTGCTTTCGCGCAGAGCGTCGAACTGCCGGCAACGATCACCCTGCATGTCGGATTTCCTGCGGGAGGACCCGCGGACACCACGGCCCGCCTGATCGGCGAGAGGCTCGGCAAGAGCACGGGTGCCAACGTCGTGGTCCTGAACAGACCCGGTGCCGGCGCCACGCTTGCGGCGGGCGGCGTCGCACAGATGGAGCCGGACGGAGCCAACTTGCTGCTTGTGTCGAGTGGCCACGCCGGTGCTGCAACCCTCTACGGGAACCTGAAGTTCGATACCATCCGGTCGTTCACGCCGATCGTTTCGGTGGCGCAATCGCCCGTGATCGTGCTCGTGCCCAAGGTATCGCCGTATAAGACGCTGGCTGAGCTTGTCGACGCTGCCAAGAAGAGCCCTGGTATGCTGAAATACGGGACGAGCGGCGGGGCGACGCTGCCCGCGCTGACCGCGGCGCTGCTTCGAAAGCAAGTCGGGTACGACGCCTTGGCGGTGGCGTATCGTGGCTCCGGGCCCGCAAACATCGATCTGCTCGCCGGCGTCCTCGACTTCAACTACGACACGGTGTCGGGAGCTGTCGGTCTGCTCGCTTCAGGCGACGCAAGGGGGCTTGCCGTTACGAGCAAGAAGCGGATTGCCGCGGCGCCCGGCGTGCCCACCGTCGGGGAAGCCATCAATATCGACTTCGACGTGACCGGTTGGTTCGGCCTGCTCGGGCCTGCCCGCATGCCGGAAGGGCTGGTCGCGCGTCTCAACAGCGAAGTCAATGCGGCGCTGAAGGACGCGGGTTTCAGGGCCAAGCTCGCCAAGCTCGGCATGGAGCCGATGGGCGGCACGCCCGCGGAGTTCGAGGCACTGCTCGTGCGGGAGACCGAACGCTGGGGTTCGGTGATCCGCGAGCTTGGACTGAAGCCTCAATAGTCCTCCCGAGGGCGCCACCGGCGGCCGACAGGGGCGAGCCATGAAGGAGGTCCGCTTGGAACGAACGCTGCGTCTGCCTCGCGTCGGCGACGGCGACACCTTCGACGTGGTCGTGGCCGGGGGCGGAGCGTCCGGCTTGATGGCCGGCGTTGCCGCGGCGCGGCTGGGAGCGCGTGCGCTCCTGATCGAGGCGTCGGGGGCATTCGGCGGCGCCGCGACGCGCAACATGGTCGCGCAGTGGCTCGGATTCTACAACGGCGAGGAGTGCGCCGTGCGCGGTCTGCCGCTGGAGTTTGCCGACCGCGTCGTCAAGCGTGGTGGATCGATCGGCTTCGAGCGCTACGTTCTCGCCGAAGCGACGACCAATCCCCTGCCGCTGCGGCGCTTTGCCTTCAACCCCGAGATCGTGAAGATCCTCGCCGATGAGCTGGTGGTCGAGAGCGGTGCCGCGGCGCTCCTCCACAGCCGCGTGGTTTCGCTCGAGAAGCGGGCAGATCGCATCGTGTCGGTGGCGATCGAGACCGAAGGCGGACGCCTGACAATCGCCGGCCGATGCTTCATCGATGCGAGCGGCGACGCGGTGCTGGCGCGCCATGCCGGTGCTGCGTGCATCGGCGTTCCCGCAGGCGAGCACCGGATGGGAATGAGCCAGGTGTTCCGCCTTTCGGGCGTGGATATCGATGCGTTCCGGGCCGTGTCTCGAGCCGACAAACGCGCGGTCGCATTGGCGGGCATCGCTTCGGGCGACCTGTTCTGGGACGTCCTCTCGGTAGCGCCTGTCGGCTCCTCCGACGCGATCTGCCTGATGAGCCACATCGACGGTTTCGACAGCCTCGATCCATCCGACCTGACGCAGGCCGAGTTGATCGGCCGCTACCAGGTCGACAGGATCGCCACCTACCTCAAGGCGCGGATGCCGGGGTTCGAGCGCAGCGAGATTGCGGGCATCGCCAGCCACATCGGCGTACGCGAAAGCGTGCGCCTGGAAGGAGACTATCAACTCACAGAGCACGACGTGGTCGCCGCTGCGCGCTTCGAGGACTCCATCGCTCTGGGCTGCGGCCCCTTGGATGTCCACGAGGAAGGGGGGCGGCTTCGGCTCTTCATGCCGCCCAAGCCGTTCCAGATCCCATTGCGCTGCATGACGACGAGTGCAGTGAGGAATCTGCTCGTCACCGGGCGCGCGATGTCCGCGACGCGGGCAGCGAACGGCGCCATCCGTCACCAGGCAACCGCCATGGCGCTGGGGCAGGCCGCAGGACATGCCGCGGTGGCGGCCCTGCAGCGGGACGGCGCTTGCATGCAAGGAGATGCCGCCGCGGTTCAGGCAAGCTTGCGCGCCGCGGGGGCAATCTTCGAACCGAGCCAGGCGAGGGCGCAAGTGGCCGCCGCCGAGTGAGGGTCGAGTGTCCCACTCGAGGTGGGGACGGCGGCATGTCCGGATTACAACGGTGAGCGAAGCCGGCCTTCCACGCGCGGCAGGGTCCCGGCTCGCCTCGCTCCGGCGCCTGCGCCGGGCTCGGCGTCCGGGAAGGATCAGCGGGGGCCGGTGGACCACCAGGTGTCGAGGTCGAAGCCGCCGAGGGGGTGCGTGGCGGGGAACGCGAAGTTGCTCCAGTGGGCAACCCATATCCTGGGTAGGTGGAACAGGGGGATGACGTAGTCGCCCGAGATCAGCGCGCGGTCGAAGGCGCGCACAGCGGCGGTGAAGTCTGCTTCCGAGCTTGCGGCCCGAAGGGCCTCGATCATGGCGTCGGCGGCGGGGCTCCTGGCGCCTGGATAGTTGAGCGAGCCTTCGATCGCGGCCGCCCTGCTGCTCCAGCGGTTGATCTGCTCGTTGCCGGGCGAGAGCGAGGCGCTCCAGGTCCACTGGATCATGTCGAAGTCGAAGCTCTTGAGGCGCGACCAGTACTGCGCCGTGTCGACCTGGCGGATGGTGAGGCCTATCCCCAGCCGCTCGAGCGTGCGGGCGTAGCTCAGCATCACCCGCTCCTGCTGGCGGGTCTGGGCCAGGAACTCGATGACGAGCCGCTCGCCGCCCTTGAGGAGCCGATTGCCTTCGAGCTTGTACCCGGCCTGGGTGAGGAGCTCGAGGGCAGCGCGCAGATTGGCGCGGTCGGTGCCGCTGCCGTCGGTCGAGGGGTAGCGCCAGGTGCCGTCGAGGACGGCGGGCTTGATGTCGCCGAGGAAGGGAAGGAGGAGGGCGCGCTCGCGCGAGGAGGCGGGGCGGCCGTGCGAGGAGAGGTCGGAGCGTTCGAAGAAGCTCTGCGTGCGCTTGTAGGCGCTGTCGAAAAGGCTGCGGTTGATCCACTCCGCGTCGAAGAGAAGGAGGAGGGCGCGGCGCACGCGAGGGTCGGCAAAGAGGGGGCGGCGGGTGTTGAAGACGAGGGCCGACATGCCCGAGGGCAGCCGCGTCTCGAACTCGCGCTTGATCACGCGCCCGTCCCTGGCGGCGGGGAAATCGTAGCCCTCGATCCAGCGGCCGGGATCGTCCTCGGGGCGCACGTCGATCTCGCCGGCCTTGAAGGCCTCGAACAGGGAGGCGGAGTCGCGGAAATACTCGAGGCGGATCTCCTCGAAGTTGAAGCGGCCGCGCATGACGGGGAGGTCGCGCGCCCACCAGTCGGGGTTGCGGCGGAAGGCGACGGAGCGTCCGGCGTCGACCTTGGCGACGATGTAGGGCCCGCTGCCGACTGGGGGCTCCAATGAGGTGCGCTCGAAGGTCTCGGGATCGATTTTGTGGCGGGGAAGGACGGGAAGGAGGGCGAGGATGAGGGGGATCTCGCGGTCGCCGG
>JBGGME010000085.1:0-4600 GCA_041288195.1 Hyphomicrobiaceae bacterium | reverse complement strand
GACCGTGCCCGCGCGCCATCGGACCGACACTATCTCAGCTGGCCCAGCGTGTCAGCTTCACCGTGAGGCGAGCCCTGCTATTTCCCGAACCTGACTCAAAACGGCCGCCGAGCTGCAGGCAACCTTGCCACGGCCGGCCATGTTGCAGGAGGAATTGTCACCACCTCGGCCGGCCCAGCTTCGATCCCTGGAGGTCCACTATGCTCCCAAGACCCCGGCTAAGGTGACCGACTGGTCGCGAGTCGGGTCGGGTTGGAGTACCGGGCGCGATGGCGGGCGACGATCGTTTCGTCGATCGGGTTCGGCTGGAGCGGCCGCTGGCCCATTGGGCGTGCTGCGGGTCTGCCGCGCCGGGCGGAGGTGGCTGTGGGCATGGCTCGGCGCTCGCCGGCTGGCGACAGCGCCGGGAGGGATCGCGGGCGGCTCAGGCGGCGTTGGCGTGGGGTGGGCCGGTCGCCAGGGCGAGGCGGGCGGCGTCGGCGAGCCGGCGGCGGGCCTCGCCGACCAGGCGCAGGACGGTCTCGCGGGCGTGGCGGACGACCTTGCCGAGGCTGTTCAAGAGCACGAAGCGCAGCCGCTTGGGGCGCGCATGGCGCAGCTCGGCCGGCAGGGCCACCCGCTTGAAAGCGGTGAACAGGTTGAACGCCAGGACATTGAGCCGGAACCAGGCCGCATTGGCGGCGAACCTGCCGCTGGGCAGCGCCGCGGCGGCCAGCTCGTCCTTGAGCACCCGGTGCGCATGCTCGATCGTGCCGGCCTTGCCGCGCTGCCACCGGATCAGGTCGAGCCCGCTGCCGCCTGCCGGGTCGGGCAGATTGGTGACGACGGCGAAGTGCCGGACGGTGCTGCCGTCGGCGAACAGCCCGCCCTGCTTCTGGCTGACCCGGAGCACGAGATAGCGCGGTGGTGCCGGCCGGTCCCTGGTCGCCACCCCGTCGCTCGGCACGTAGGCGACCTCGGCCCAGTGCCGGATCGCCTGCACCTCCTCGCCCGCCTCGCGCCAGGCCGCCTCGGGCAGGGCGCGGATCGCCGCCACGAGCTCGCGGCCGAGGTCGGCGCTGATCCCGTAGCCGATGCCCCGACCATCCAGCCAACGTAGCAGATCGTGCTCGTAAAGCGCGCTGTCGCCGCGCACGCGGATCTCGGTCACGCCCGGCGGCAGAGCGGCCACCGCCTTCTCGACCACCCGGCGGTTGCCCGTGCCGGCGGGGACGTTGCCGTCGCGGAACTCGTCAGCCAGCACCATGTCCTGCTCGGCCCACAGCGCCACCACCGGCTGGTAGCCGGTCCGCCCGTCATAGGTCGGCAGGGCGGCCTGCTTCTGACACGCCAGAATGGTCGCATCGACATCGATCGTCGCCCTTGCCTGTGGCGCCCGCTCCTGGAGCCAGGCGACCAGCCGCCGGCAGCCCGCGGCCAAGCCCTGCAGCCGCTCACCTTCCGCCAGTACCGCGCAGCGCTCGCCCTGCCACAAGGGTGGCGCCGCCTCGTCGAACGCCTCGAGAAAATCCCGTACCGTCTGGGGTGCCGGGATCGCATACCCGAGCAGCAGCGCCAAAGCCGCGTCCTCGCGCAGCTGTGCCAGATCTTCGCAGCGCTCGCCGCCGGACGCCCATAAGGCCAACAGGCCCTCGACCAGCTCGGACGTCGCCAACCCCCGCTGGCGCCGCTTGACCACCACCGCCGCATCGAGCACCGCCGCAGCGCCACTGGCGCGGAACGCCTCGATCAGCAACGGCACCCCGCCATAAGCCGTCAGCGCCGCCGTCTCGGCCCGGACGTCCAGCTCGAACGGCAACCGCGTCTGACCCACCGCATCCACCCCCGTCCGCACCCGATGGGTGAAACCTAGCCAAACCCGAAACCCAGGTCCCGCCTCGACACGCAACACCGCGTCAACATCAAGCCGGGGATCAGGGTGCTGCTGCACGGCTTGACCGTGGCGCAAGTCACCGAGGTCGATGGGCTGCTTGCCGCCGATCCACGGGTCGGCATGACGCGGTTCGCCTGGCTTAAGGCCATGCCGGTCGCACCGAAGGCGGACCATGTCGGAGAGCTGCTCGATCGGCTGCGCCTGGTCCGCGGCATCGGACTGCCGCGCGAGACCGCCGGGCACGTGCACGAGGAACGGTTGCGGCAGCTCGTCCGCGAGGGCCAAACCTCCGACGCCTACCAGCTCGGCCGCTACGCCGCGCCCCGCCGGCGCGCGACCCTGGTCGCGACCATCCTCGATCTCGAGACTCGCCTGACCGACGCGGTGCTGGACATGGCCGATAAGCTGATCGGCGGCTTGTTCGCCAAGGCGCGCAACGCCACGCGCCGGCGCTACGCCGCGACCGCCGGCGACGTGGGTCGGCTCATGCGCCTGTTCCATGGCACCATCGACGCGCTCGCCGCCGCCCAGGCGGGCGACCTCGATGCTTTCGAGGCTGTCGACTCCGCCGTGGGCTGGGCGAAGCTGCTGCGCGTGCGCGGCGAGGTACGGGCCCTGGCCGAGCTCGCCGGCGAGGACCCGCTGCGCCGTGCGGCCGACCGCTGGAAGACGCTGCGCAGGTTCGCGCCCGCTCTGATCGAGGCGCTGGAATTCCGGGCCGCTCGCGCCAACGATCCCGTGCTGGCAGCGCTTCGGCTGCTGGCCGACCTGAACCGGGCCGGGAAGCGCGACGTGCCCGCGGACGCACCCATGCCGTTTCGGAAGGATTGGCGGCGGCTGGTGCTGGAGAACGGCAAGCCGAACCGGCGCCTGTACGAGACGGCCGTGCTCGCGACCTTGCGCGATCGGCTGCGCTCCGGGGACGTGTGGGTCGAGCGCTCGTCCAACTACCGCCGCTTCGACGCCTACCTCCTGCCCCAGGCCGCTGTCCCGGAGGCTGCGGCGGAGCTGGGTTTGCCCGCGACTGCGGATGCGTGGCTCGCCGCCAAAGGGGAGGAACTCGACCGGCGGCTGCGGTGCTTCGCGCGCCGGCTGCGGCGGGGCGAGCTGAAGGGCGTCGAGTGGCGCGACGAGCGCCTGCACGTGGCCCCGGTGAGGACGTCATCCCCACCCGAGGCACGGGTTTTCGCCGACGGGATCGAGGCCATGATGCCAGCCGTGCGCATCACCGAGGTGCTGCACGACGTGAGCCGGGCCACCGGCTTTGCGCAGGCCTTCACCAATCTGCGCACCGGCGAGCGCTGCGAGGACGAGAACGCGTTGCTCGCCGCGGTGCTGGCCGACGCGACCAATCTGGGCCTGGGCCGCATGGCAGCCGCAAGCCACGGCGTCACCCGTGACAAGCTGATCTGGACCGCCGACGCCTACATCCGCCCGGAGACCTACCAGGCGGCGCTCGCCCGCATCATCGATGCGCACCACGCGCTGCCGATCGCCGCCACCTGGGGCAGCGGGACCACCTCCGCCTCGGACCGGCAGTTCTTTCGCTCGGGCAAGCGTGGCGACACGGCGGGCGAAGTGAACGCACGCTATGGTCCCGACCCTGGCTTGGGCTTCTACACCCACGTCTCCGACCAGCACGGGCCCTACAGCGTGCGGGTCATGTCGGCCACCAGCCATGAGGCCCCTTACGTGCTCGACGGGCTGATGCACCATGGAACGGCGCTGCGCATCGGCACGCACTTCGTCGATACCGGGGGCAGCTCGGACCACATGTTCATCCTGTGCGCGATGCTGGGCTTCCGGTTTTGCCCGCGGCTGCGCGACTTCCCCGACCGCAAGCTCGCCACCCTGGAGCCGGCATCAGCCTACAAGGATCTTGCACCGCTCCTGGGACGCCGGATCAGGACCGAGGTCATCCGCGAGCACTGGGACGAAATCCTGCGCCTGGTCGCCTCATTGCGCGCGGGCACCGTGCTGCCCTCGGCCATGCTGAAACGCCTGGCCGCTTACCAACGACAGAATCAGCTCGACCTCGCGCTGCAGGAGTTGGGCCGCATCGAGCGCACGCTGTTCATGTTGGATTGGCTGGAATCCCCCCAGCTCCGTCAGCGCTGCCATGCTGGGCTGAACAAGAGCGAGCAGCGGCACGCCCTCGCCCAGGTCGTCTGCACCTTCAAGCAGGGGCGCATCGCCGACCGCGGCCAGGAAGCGCAGCAGTTCCGCGCTTCGGGACTGAACCTGGTGATCGCCGCCATCGTCTACTGGAACTCGACCTACATCGCCGACGCCGTCGCGCACATGCGCACCGAGGGCCAGGCGGTGCCGGATGCCCTGCTCGCCCACACCTCGCCGTTGACTTGGGAGCACATCGGGTTCTCTGGCGACTTCCTGTGGGACCGCGCGGCCGCCACCGCGGGCCGGCGCCGGCCGCTCAATCTAGCCCGAGGCCGGTTGGCAGCGTGAACGGTGTTCGAGACTCGTTCACCAGTAGCGTTGTCTGTGTGACAGCCGACGCTATGCCCTCAATCTGTTTGGCGAGCGCCTCCACCAGCCGTAGTCCGGTTGAAGAGGGCCCCCTTCCCTTCGGGCAGCCCGATACCGGTATCGCCGATCGCCAGCTCGACGATGCCGGCATGCAACCTCAATTCAACACGAATGGAACCGGTAGACCCGGTTGGAAAGGCATAGCGATAGGCATTGGTCAGCAGCTCGTTGGTGATCAGC
>JBGGME010000084.1:0-4529 GCA_041288195.1 Hyphomicrobiaceae bacterium | reverse complement strand
ATCTCAATCCGATGTGCTCCGATTCAGACACGTGGTTGCAAGAGGATCAGAAATCGGGGGAGAAGTGCGACTTCAGTTTGACGCGTTTGTTCCTCGCAACCTCCAAATTGCCCGCGTTTATCCTATCCTGGCCATCGTTCTTACAGCCTCGGCCGTCTTTGCAGCATCTATGAGATTTCTCTTGAGCATCATCATCGTGCGTTATGCGATGCGGAAGCTGCGGCGAAGCTGCTCAATCGTAAGCGGTGCACCATCCCCACATTTCGAGCCAGCCCGGGCTGTGGCTTGATGCCCGGCCATGGGCGATCGATTTGACCATACGCTTGAGCATACGCTCAAAACGAAGCCGGACGAGCCGGGCGACGGCAGTGATGACGCCGTCACGGGGGTGCGCCGGATCGAACTGATCACCGGCACCGGTCGGCGCCGGCAGTGGTCGGATGACGACAAGGCGCGCATCATCATCGAGAGTCTGAGGCCAGGCTCGTGCGTGTCGGAGGTGGCGCGGCGCAATGGCCTCAGCCCGCAACAGCTGTTCGGTTGGCGTCGGGATACGCGCCAGTCTGCGCTGCGGCACGGGGACTCATCGGCACGCCCCCTGCTGCGCGGCGCGGCCGAATCAGCTTGTGTGCGCGCCATGACGAACGTGCCGTCAGCGCTGCCCCACGATGTCGATGCCCTGCACGCGTTGATCCTCGCCGAGCGCGCCGCGCATGCTGCGGTCATCGCTGAGCGCGACCAGCTGGCGACCCACAACGAGAAGCTCGAGCACATCGTCGCGGAGATGCGCCGCGCCATGTACGGGCGCCGATCCGAGCGCATCGACGACAATCAGCTGGCGCTTGCGCTGGAGGCGCTGGAGACCGCGCACGCCAAGGTGCAAGCCGAAACCGAGAAGGCCAATCCCGCGCTGAAGAGCGAGCGCACGAGGCAGCGCCGCAAGAGCCGCCCCGAGAGCCTCGACCACCTGCCGCACGAGGAGGTTGTGATCGAGCCCGAGAGCAAGGTCTGCCCGTGCTGCAACGGCGCGCTGCACAAGATCGGCGAGGACGTGTCGAAACGGCTCGACAAGATCCCGGCGAAGCTCACCGTGGTCGTGACGCGCCGGCCGAAGCTCGCGTGCCGGGACTGCGAGAAGACAGGTGCCGATGAGGTCGCCGGCATCATCCAGGCGCCGGCACCGGCGCGACTGATCGAGGGCGGACTGCCGACCGAGCGGCTGGTCGCCGATATCGTCGTGTCGAAGTTCGCCGATCATCTGCCGCTCTACCGCCAGTCGCAGATCCTGGCGCGTTCCGGCGTGCACATCGAGCGCTCGACGCTGGCCCACTGGGTCGGCGCGGCCGCCGCCGAGCTGCAGCCCTTGCACGACTGGCTCGTCGAGCAGCTGAAGAAGTCACCAAAACTGTTCTGCGACGAGACGCGCTGCCCCGTGCTCGATCCCGGACGCGGCGAGACCAAGACCGGCTACATGTGGGCGCTCGCGCGCGACGACCGGCCATGGGGCGGCACCGATCCGCCCGCGGTCGCCTACACCTACGCGCCCGGCCGCGGCGGCGTGCACGCGATGAAGCTGCTCGACGGCTTCAGCGGTGTGCTGCAGGTCGACGGCTATGCCGTCTACGACAAGCTCGCCCGGCCAACGCGGGCTGGCGGGCCGGTGACGCTCGCCTTTTGCTGGAGCCATCTGCGGCGCAAGTTCTACGAGCTTTATGTGGGCCGCAACCAACCGATCGCGACGCAGGCGCTCGCGCGCATCAAACTACTCTACGACATCGAGGCCGAGATCCGCGGCCTGCCGCCCCAGGTGCGGCGGGCGATGCGCCAGGAGAAGGCCAGGCCCATCGTCGAGGCGCTGAAGCCCTGGCTGGAGGCGAGCCTCGCGAAAGTGCCGAAGGGGGGCAAGCTCGGCGAGGCACTCGGCTACGGCCTCAACCAGTGGGACGGACTGGTGCGCTACCTCGACGATGGCCGCATCGAGATCGACTCCAACACGGTCGAGCGTTCGATCCGCCCCCTCGCGCTTACGAGGAAAAACGCGCTCTTCGCCGGCCACGACCTCGGTGCCGCCGGCTGGGCGATGCTCGCGTCGCTGATCGAGACGTGCAAGTTGAATAGCGTCGATCCGCTGGCGTGGATGACCGACGTGCTGCCGAAACTGGCGCCCCGACGCCGAGCTGCAGCGCGACCCTCATTGGCGCGCTTGACGATGCGGGCCCGCTCGTCTTCGGCGACTGCCGACAGGAACGCGAGGATGCCGCGGTTCATCGGCTTGGCGAGGTCGAGGTATTCGCGATCGAGCACGTTGATGAGCGCGCCACTCTCGTGGATGCGACCGATCAGGACTACGCCATCTTGCAGGCTGCGCGTGGCTCGATCCCATTCCGCGATGACCAACACGTCGCCACGGCCGAGAGCATCGATCGCGCGTTCGAGCTGCGGGCGGTTGTGGGTGGCGCGGCCGCTCGCCGTCTCGCGGAAGATGGTCTCGCAGCCGGCGGTCCGCAGCGCAGCGATCTGACGATCTAAGCTCTGGCCGGCCGAGCTGACCCTTGCGTATCCAACCTTGCGCATTTGCCCCGCACCGAATTGCGATCCACAGGGGATGCAGTGATTTGCGGGGTTGCACAAGTGGATCGAGACTTAGGAATTTCGCGCCGCGCAGACGGTTGCGCTCTGACTCCTCCACGGGTGCTCCGGCTCCAACTTTTCTTTCCGCCTTGAAGCCAATCGCTTCCAACAGCATGGGGTGGACGGCGTCTCGGGTGCAATGAAGCTGCCGGCGTTGCACCGCGCCAAGGTGACCGGCGCCACGCTGGTCATCGCCAAGCGTCTCGTTGGCGACTTGCGCCTTCTCACGCCCAGCGCCAGCCGTTTAATGGTGGGCTCCGTGACTACGGGACACCGGTGCCCTTCGGGAAATCGAGCAGGTCCTTGGCCGCCCGCAGCAGTGCCACCAGTTGGGGTCACCCTTCGGTAGCTTGACGGCCCTGGCCAACAGGATCGCGCATGCGAGCTGGCGTTCGGTCACGAAACATCGATGCCTCGGCCGGTATCAACACGAAGTCAGCAGCTTCGACTGCGCGTTCTATGTGCGGCATCATCGCTGGCCCGGTGTCGACGATGATCCATTGGAAGCCTTCGGCCTTCATCGTCTCGACGTCCTGTGCCGGGTCGCCGCAGCTCTTGTGCAAGTGCCAGGACACCGATCGCCCTGAGCTGTCGAGAGTGCGGCAATGGTTGCTCGGACACTGCGCATTCAGCAATGCGTGGGTTCAGCTTTATTTCGTGCCTTAACTCGCGTCTGCAACCTTTGGATAGGCAGCCCATTGATCGTACCAAGCAGATGCGTCTGATCGGCCGCAAAGCAGGCAGCGCTCAGCCACCTGGGAAAATTTTTGACGCCTTCAGCGGAGCAGCGCACTTTTGCAATGCCATGCTTCCAGTTAATTGCTGACGAGCAGGCCAGCGCCCCTGGCGCGTTCAAACCCCGCACCAGCGCGTCAGGGCGCAAGCCCGCAACAAAAAGCGTAGCAACGTACCCCCCACACACCGCAGCAGCGTATTGACCTGCTGACCGGCTTGGGCACGCCGCTCCTCACATAGATACGTCCGTTACAGGCAAACGGATGTGCGACATGCGAACACCTGTGGATATTCCGAAGTAGCTCGCAGGGCGACGGCATTCTCGCTCCACCCCGCCACATCCCGTGCCGGCACGAGCGAGGCGCGCAACATGCGCTGCGCCACGGCAGGGTAACGGTTACTTCGCACCTCGCGGTTATAGCCGTGCCATCAACCTGGCACCCGTGTGATGCGTCTCCTTGCGCCATCCATTGTGTTCGCTGCCCTCCACGTCCTTTTCCTGGGCGTGGTCATCGTGCTGGTGATCTACAGCTGAAGCGGGTGACCGGCAACTACGCCACAGCCTTGTCTGGAACCGAAGCTGCCGGACGGGCACACCCGTTTTTTCGGGCCAATACAACTGGTTTGGCCCGGCAGAACGGCGCTTCGCTGCGCTGGGCAACCGCTTCGATTGGGCTGACGCCTTGCGCGACGGCGACCGGCAGTACGTCCGGCGGTGCTCGGTGCTGCGCTTCGAGCGCGTGCTGGCCGCCAAGGTGCGTGGCGTCGACCTCGCCCGTAAGGACGAAGTGCTGTCGCTATTGACCATCGCGTTCGAGCCGAGCGGCGCGCCGGAGGACCCGGGCGGGGGCGTGATCCTCGAATTCGCTAATGGGGGAGCGATCCGCCTCGAGGTCGAATGCATCGAGGCTGAGCTGAAGGATTTGGGCGTCGTGTGGCGCGCCAAGTCGAAGCCGCAGCACCCCGATGACGACATGTCGCCAAGAACCAATAGCACTTGATGTGGAAACGGCGTCGAGGTGTGTCTTGATGACTGCCCCTTTGCCCAGAGCGGTCATCCAACACGCAGACCTCGCGAGTTCGGTGGAGAGCGACTGCGGATCGGTGAAGCGCTCAGCGAACCAAGCGCCCACCATCCCCCGCACCGCCGAGTCCCCGCTCCT
>JBGGME010000083.1:0-17309 GCA_041288195.1 Hyphomicrobiaceae bacterium | reverse complement strand
CGCCTTGGGTGGGAGCTTCTTGGCGTTCGCCAGCACCTCGTCGAGCCGGTTCTCCTTGAGGGCCCCCTCCATGCGGCCGACGGTGGCCTCGACGCTGGCATCCTCCGCATCGTGGCCCGCCTTGCGGATCCGCACGATGCCCCGCGCGCCCGACAGCAGCCGGTCGACGAGGCTGGCGTCGGACTTCACGGCCTCGGAATCGAGCATGGCATTGGCGGCCGGTCGGAAGGACTTCACAAGATCGGGAGGCGTCGGCACACCTTCGAGCGAATAGCGCTCCAGCGGCTTCAGATTGAGTGTGCCGGCAACTTTCTTGACGCGCGCGAGGTCCTCGACATAGCGCTCACCGCGGTCGATGGCGCGCTTGAGGTTGGCGAGCTCCAGCGTCAGCAGCACGCGCGTGGCGTTGGCGCTGCGATCGGCTTCGCTCTTGATGAAGCCCTGCAGCTCCTGCTCGAGCGCGCCGAGCTTGCTGGCGAGCGGCGAGAGGTCGGCGGCCTTGGCGGCTCCGCGCATGCGCTCCTCGACCTCGCCCTTGATGCCGTCGAGGCGCTGGGCCAGCCGGCCGGCCTCGGTCCTGACGGAGGACAAATCCGAGTCGAGGCGGGCGTTGGCATCGCGGATGCCCTTCTGCAGCTCGGCGACGCGGCCGGCGAAGGCGGCAAGGTTCTGCGACTGGCCAGCCGGCTCGGCGGCCGACATGGTCGCCAGCATGTCCTCGAGCCTAGTCAGACGACCGATCAGCTCCTGGGGAATTTCCTGGCCGCTGCCAACTTTGCTCTCGAGCGCCTTGGTGTCGCGCGCGAGCTTGGCCTGCGTTTCCGCCAGCGTGCCGAGCGAGCGGCCGAGCTCATCCACGCGGTTGCGCATGCCGGCGTTGGGGCGCGTGCCGAGCACACCCTCCATGTCGGCGACGCGCCGCCGCAAATCGTTGACTTCCAGCGCCTGGCTGGGTTGCCGATCGGCAGCCAGGAAGTGCATGGCCCCGAGCACGATCAGCGCGCCGATTGCGCCGGCCGCCAGATGCGTGAGGAGGCGCACGGCACGCCTTCGCCCGGCGAGCGAGGCAAGCGGCGATCCGCTCTTGTCCTTGCTCCCCTTCGCATCGCTGGCGCCGGGGGCGACTGCCGCCTTCGGCTGAGACCCTGGCGGCGCCTTGACCTCTGGCTTGGCCGCCTTCGGATCGGCGGTCGCGGATGCCGGCGTCGCAGGCTTCGCCGCACCGGGGCTGCCCACCGCCGCCTCGCGACCCTCCACCTCCGTCGCCTTCACGTCGATGGTGGCGTAGGGCCGCTTCACCGCCGGCGACTCGCCGGGGCGGGGCATACCTTTGCCGGCTTCCTCTTTGTTGTTGGCCATGGGCTGCTTCTCGATTCTCCAGGGAACGGCAAGCCGGCAACATAATCGGCTTCGGGTGAACGAAGCTTTTGCCAGCAGACAACTTGCAGTGCCACAGCCCGATCTAGCCGCGCGAGTTTGCCGCGGCCGCATCGATCAGGGCAAGCATTTCTTCCAGGCTGGGCGCCTCGGCAACCTCGCTGCGGACCGCCCCCAAGGGCTCGAGCCGCCGCGAAATTGCCGCCGACAGACAGAAATGCACGAGCCCGCGGGCAACGGTGGCGAGCCCCTGCTTGCGCATGAGCGCGGCATAGATTGACGCCGTTCTGGGCGACATCAAGATGACGCCCTCGATCTCCCCCATCGCCAACTGCTCGACCGTTTCCGCCGAGAGCGCCCTGGCGGGCTGCATGCGATAGACCACCGGCTGCACCACGCGGAACCCCTGCAACTCGAGCTCGCCCATGAGGTCGCCCGTCAGCGTGTCGCCGGCGAGGTGAAGGATCAGGCCAGCTGCGGGATCGGCCACCGACACGATGTGGGCGACCAGCTGTGGGGCCGTGCCTGCCCCCGTGATGACCGTCTCGAAGCCGAGCGCGCGCGCCTCTTGCGCCGTCGCCCGGCCGACCGCGAACAGCGGCAGCTTTCGCGCCTCGGCGAGCTGGGGATGCGAGCGCAGCGCCTTGAGGCCGTTGCGGGAGGTGGCGATCACGGCCTGCACGCCTTCGAGTTCGATCGGGTCGGTGTCGTCGAAGGAGACGGTGAGCAGCGGCTCGACGGTCGCCTCATGCCCACGCTCCTCCAGCACAGCCCTGAGCTTGAGGGCGTCAGGCTCGGGGCGGGTGACGAGCAGGCGCATCAGGCGTGCGCGCGGAAGAAATCGGGGCCGGCCTTCGCGAGCAGCTCGGCAGCGGCATCCTCGGCAAGCTTGATGGCTTCCTCCGGCCGGCCCTCGCGCCGCGTCACGTGGCATTGGCTGCCGTCGGGGGTGAGGATCGCGCCGCGGAAGACGAGACGGCCGCCGACAATCTCGGCCAGCCCGGCGATGGGCGTGCGGCAGGAGCCTTCGAGCTTTGCCAGGAAGGCGCGCTCGGCCGTCACGGCCAGCGCCGTCGGCTCATGGTTGATGGGAGCCAGCAGCTCGGCCATCGCCGCGTCGTCAGTGCGCGTCTCGACACCGATGGCGCCCTGCGCCACCGCAGGCAGCATCTCGTCGGTCGAGATCGGCGACGTGATGCGGTCGGCAAGGCCCAGCCGCTTGAGCCCAGCGCAAGCGAGCAGCGTCGCGTCGGCGGCGCCATCGGCGAGCTTGCGCAGACGCGTCTCGACGTTGCCGCGCATCCCCACGGTCTGGAGGTCGGGCCGCGCGTGCCGCACCTGCGCCTGGCGCCGCAGCGACGACGTGCCGATCACGGCGCCGGCCGGCAGCTCGGCAAGCAATTTGGCCTTGGCGCTGATGAAGGCGTCGCGCACGTCCTCCCGCGGCAGCAGGCAGCGGATCGCCAGGCCCGCGAGGAGCTGCGTGGCCATGTCCTTCATGGAGTGCACGGCGATGTCGATCTCGCCCGCCAGCAGCGCCTCCTCGATCTCCTTGGTAAAGAGACCCTTGCCGCCGACCTCCGCCAGCGGCCGGTCCTGGATGCGGTCGCCGGAGGTCCTGATCGCGCGCACCTCGAAGGCGAGCCGGCCCGGGCCGTGCGCAGCCTCGAGCCGTTGGCGCACCTCGTGCGCCTGCGCCAGCGCCAGCGGCGACCCGCGCGTACCCAATCGGATTGTCGAAGCTTGCAAGGGCGGTTCTTCCGATGCTAGGCGGAGCCCCACATCGAGGGCCCGCCGTTTATGCCTCTGTCCGGGCGCTGGTGCAAACGACGCTCAAATGACAACACCCAGGAACGCGCGCGAGATGCTCGTGCTCGGCATCGAGACGAGCTGCGACGAGACGGCCGCGGCCGTGGTTGCTCGCGCCGGGCCGGGGCATGGGCGCATCCTGTCTAATATCGTGCGGGCGCAGTGGGAGCAGCACCGCCGCTACGGCGGCGTTGTGCCCGAGATTGCCGCCCGCGCCCACGTGGAATGCCTCGACGAGATCATCGCCCAGGCCTTGCGCGAGGCTGGGATCGGCTTCGACAGTCTGGATGGCGTGGCCGCGACAGCGGGGCCGGGACTGGTCGGCGGACTGCTGGTGGGCGTCACGACGGCCAAGGCGCTGGCGCTGGTGCACCGGCTTCCCTTCGTCGCCGTCAACCACCTGGAGGCGCATGCGCTGACGGTCGGCCTCACCGAGGGACTCGAGCCGCCCTACCTGCTGCTGCTCGTATCGGGGGGCCATACGCAGCTGCTTGTCGTGCACGATGTCGGCCGCTACCAGCGGCTCGGCACCACCATCGACGATGCGCTGGGCGAGGCCTTCGACAAGACGGCGAAGCTACTGGGGCTGGGTTTTCCCGGCGGCCCCGCGGTTGAGAAGGCCGCCCGCACCGGCCGCGCCGAGCGTTTCCACCTTCCGCGCCCAATGCTGGGACGGCCGGAGCCGCATTTCTCCTTCGCGGGCCTCAAGACGGCCGTGCGCCACCAGGCACAGGCGCTGGTTCCCCTCAAGGACACCGACATCGCCGACCTGTGCGCGGCCTTCGAGGCGGCTGCCGCCGACAGCGTGGCCGACCGGGTGCGGCGAGCGATGGAGCTTGCCGAGGCGGGCCTAGATAGCGCGAAGATACGCCACCTCGTGATCGCCGGCGGTGTTGCCGCCAATATGCAGCTGCGCGCCGCCCTCACTGCGGTCGCGTCCTCGGCCGCCTACTCGCTGCACGTGCCGCCGCCCGCACTGTGCACGGACAACGCGGCAATGGTTGCCTGGGCCGGAGCCGAGCGCCTGAGCCGCGGCTGGACGGACGGCCTCGATGTCGCCGCCCGTGCGCGCTGGCCGCTCGACCCCGATGCGGTCCCAGCCCTTGGCGCCGGCAAGCACGGCGCCAAGGCCTGACAGGGCGTCCGCCGATCAGGCAGCCGCCTTCACCGGCTCGCCGTTGAGCACCAGCTGGCCGTTGCGGACCGTCAGCTTGATGGTCTGCCCGTCGCGGACCTTGCCGGCCAGAATCTGCTCGGCCAGCGGGTCCTGCACCTGCTTCTGGATCACGCGCTTCAAGGGCCGCGCGCCATACATGGGGTCATAGCCCTTGTTGGCGAGCCACGTGCGCGCCGTGTCATCCAGCTGCAGGGTGAGCTTGCGGTCGGCGAGCAGCTTCTGCAGCCGGCCGATCTGGATGTCGACGATCGCCGCCATCTGATCGCGCCGCAGGCGGTGGAACAGGATGATCTCGTCGATGCGGTTCAGGAACTCGGGCCGGAACTTGGTGCGCATCTCCGCCATGACGTAGGGCCGCACGGCTTCCACGTCCTCGCCCTCCTTCTGGTTGGCGAGGAACTCCGAGCCGATGTTGGACGTCATGATGATCAGCGTGTTCTTGAAGTCCACGGTGCGGCCCTGGCCGTCGGTCAGGCGGCCGTCGTCGAGCACCTGCAGGAGCACGTTGAACACGTCCGGGTGCGCCTTCTCGATCTCGTCGAACAGCACCACCTGGTAGGGGCGCCGGCGCACGGCCTCGGTGAGCGCGCCGCCCTCCTCGTAGCCGACGTAGCCCGGGGGCGCGCCGATCAGGCGGGCGACGGAGTGCTTCTCCATGTACTCGGACATGTCGATGCGCACCATGGCGGTCTCGTCGTCGAACAGGTATGCCGCGAGCGCCTTGGTGAGCTCCGTCTTGCCGACGCCGGTCGGGCCCAGGAAGATGAACGAGCCGATGGGGCGGTTGGGGTCTTGCAGGCCGGCGCGCGCACGCCTCACGGCGGTCGAGACGGCCTCGACGGCCTCCTCCTGGCCGATGACGCGCTTGGCGAGCTCCTCCTCCATGCGCAGGAGCTTGGCGCGTTCGCCCTCGAGCATCTTGTCGACGGGGATACCGGTCCAGCGCGAGACCACACTGGCGATCTGGTCGGGCGTCACCGCCTCCTCCACCATCGCCCCCTTGTCCTGCTCCTCGATCCCCTTGAGCTTTTTCTCGAGGCCCGGGATCACGCCATAGGCGAGCTCACCGGCCTTGGCGAGGTCGCCGCGGCGCTGCGCCTGCTCCAGCTCGGTGCGGCGCTGGTCGAGCTCCACCCTGAGCTTCTGCGCCGAGCCGAGCTTGCTCTTCTCCGCCTCCCAGCGCCTGGTGAGGCCCTTGGACTTCTCCTCGAGCTCCGCGATCGACTTCTCGAGGCGGGCCAGACGGTCCTTGGAGGCCGCATCGCTCTCCTTCTTGAGGGCCTCGCGCTCGATCTTCGCCTGCATCAGGTCGCGATCGATCGCGTCCAGCGCCTCGGGCTTGGAGTCGATCTGCATCTTGAGGCGGGAGGCCGCCTCGTCCATCAGATCGATGGCCTTGTCGGGGAGAAAGCGGTCGGTGATGTAGCGGTTGGAAAGGGTAGCCGCCGCCACCAGCGCGCTGTCGGTGATGCGCACGCCGTGGTGCTGCTCGTACTTCTCCTTGAGGCCGCGCAGGATGGAGATGGTGTCCTCCACCGTCGGCTCGGACACGAACACGGGCTGGAAGCGCCGTGCCAGCGCCGCGTCCTTCTCGATGTGCTTCCGGTACTCGTCGAGCGTGGTGGCGCCGACGCAGTGCAGCTCGCCGCGCGCCAGCGCCGGCTTGAGCAGGTTGCCGGCATCCATGGCGCCCTCGGCCTTGCCGGCGCCGACGATGGTGTGCAGCTCGTCGATGAACAGGATGATCTTGCCGCCCTCGGCCTGCACCTCGCCGAGCACGGCCTTGAGCCGCTCCTCGAACTCGCCGCGGTACTTGGCGCCGGCAATCAGCGCGCCCATGTCGAGCGCCAGCAGCTTCTTGTCCTTCAGGCTCTCGGGCACATCGCCCTTGACGATGCGCTGGGCCAGCCCTTCGGCGATCGCCGTCTTGCCGACGCCAGGCTCGCCGATCAGCACGGGATTGTTCTTGGTGCGCCGGGACAGCACCTGGATGGTGCGCCGGATCTCCTCGTCGCGGCCGATGACGGGGTCGATCTTGCCCTCTGCAGCAAGGGCGGTCAGGTCGCGGGCATAGCGCTTGAGCGCATCATAGCCCTGCTCGGCACCCGCGCTGTCGGCGGTGCGGCCCTTGCGGATGTCGTTGATGGCCTGGTTGAGGGCCGCCGGCGTGACGCCCGCATCCTTGAGGACGCGGCCGGCATCGCTCGAGGACTCCATGGCGAGCGCCAAGAGCAGGCGCTCGACGGTGACGAACTTGTCGCCGGCCTTGTCGGCGATCTTCTGGGCGGTATCGAATACACGCGCGAGCTCGGGCGCCAGGTAGAGCTGGCCGGCGCCGCCGCCCGACACTTTCGGGCGTTTGGCCAGGATCTGCTCGATGGCGTTGAGCGCATCGCCGGGGCGGCCGCCCGCACGCTGGATCAGCCCGGCGGCCATGCCTTCCGGGTCGTCGAGCAGGACCTTCAGGAGATGATCGGGGCCGAACTGCTGGTGGCCTTCGCGGAGCGCTAGGCTTTGCGCCGCCTGGACGAATCCCTTGGCGCGGTCGGTATATTTCTCGAAATCCATCTATCCCTCCTCGGCACGGGAGCCCGCCCCAACCGGGCACGAAGCTGCCGTCTCTGATAGGATTCAACCCAAGGCTGCCTTCGACCCGTTGGTGGCATCGACGGCGAAACCTGTTAACGGCAGATATAGTGTGGCCCTCGCATGCCCAAAAGGGGCATGATCCAGGTCAACCCGCGATTAAATTGGACCGCCAAATGCCGGATAAGCCAGAGGCCCACGTCGCGGCTCTCTACCGCTACCCCGTCAAGGGCCTCACCCCCGAGCCGATGCGGAGCGTGGTCCTGCGTCCCGGCGAGACCGTTCCCTTCGACCGCGCCTGGGCCATCGAGAACGGTCCCGGCCGCTTCGACCCCGCCGCACCCCGGCACCTGCCCAAGATCAACTTCCTGATGCTGATGCGGGACGAGCGGCTGGCGGCGCTCCGGAGCGCGCTCGACGAGTCCACGCAGACCCTGACCATCCTGCGCGACGGCAAGCAGGTCGCCCGCGGCCAGCTCACGACCCCGCTCGGCCGGCAGCTCATCGAGCAGTTCATCGCCGCCTACATGAAGTCGGAGCTGCGCGGGGCTCCCAAGATCGTGCACGCCGAATGCCACAGCTTCTCGGACGTGGCCGCCAAGTGCGTGCACATCGTCAACCTCGCAAGCGTGCGCGAACTCGAGCGCGCCCTGGGCCGGCCGGTGGACCCGTTGCGCTTTCGCGCCAATCTCTATCTCGAGGGACTGCAGCCCTGGGCCGAGTTCGGCTGGACGGACAAGGAGGTTGCGGTTGGTCCCGCTCGGCTGGCCGTCTTCGCCCGCACCCAGCGCTGCGAAGCGACCAACGTCGATCCCGCCTCCGGGGCCCGCGATATGGCAATTCCAGCCAACCTGCAACGCACCTGGGGCCACCAGGACTTCGGCATCTACGCCAGGGTCGTGACGGGCGGCGAGATCGCTACCGGCACATCGGTCACCGGGCCCGTGTAGGCCCATCGGCGGCAGTCATTCCCGCCAAGCGAAGCGTGAGCGGGAATCCTGCCGGGCGAGTTTGCGGGTGGATTCCCGCTGGCGCGCTGCGCGCTTGCGGGAATGACGAAAACCCGTTCTGGCGGGTGTCAATCCCGCGGCTCTTCCTTGGCGGGCGCGGCTGGCTCGCCGTTCTCGCTGCGGGCGCGGCGCACCGGACGGCGCAGAAATTCGGGCTGCTCGTGCTGCTGCTGCGCCGGCGGGAACCGGTCGCGGCGACGCTGCTCTCCCCCGCCCCCGGCTTCCGCCGGCTCCTGTGGGCGTTCCTGCTGGCGCTCCTGCTGGCGTTCTGGGGCCATAGGGCGGCCTTCGGCATGGCGCGGCTCTCCCCGGTCGCGATCACGATCGCGGTCGCGGTCGCTGCGGAAGCCCCGGACATGGTCCCGGCGATAGGGACGGTCGTGCCGGTTGCCGTCGTTGCGATTGCCGTCGTACCCGCCTTGCTGGCGCGTCTGGCCTTGGGGATGCATTTGCTGCGGCATCGGCGGCTGGAAGGGATCGTCGAGTCCCTCCTCAGTATCGTCGTCGCCGAACTCGTCGCCGATGTCGCCCTCCGCACGCATGCGCTGGCCGTTGCCGTTGCTCATGTCGCCCGGCTGCTGCAGCTGCTCACGGTAAGCCATGATGATGCGCGTGTAGTGCTCGGCGTGCTGGAGATAATTCTCCGCCAGCACTGGGTCTCCGGACGTCTGCGCATCACGAGCGAGAGTTAGATACTTCTCCGCTATATGCGCCGGCGTACCCCGGATTTTCACGTCCGGTCCGTTGGATTCGAAACTGCGCGCCAGCGGATTGTGACCGCCCTTGCGGTTGTTGTTACGGCCGCGACCGCGGCGATTCTGCTGTCCCTGCCTCACTGCCCAAATGGCTCCTGTCCAACGTGAACCTGTCTCATCAAATTCCGCCCTCGCTCACGCGAGCGCGAACCTGTTTGCGTCGGGGCTCGGTTTCGACCGAGATATCCGTGAGTTGCCCGTTCACGGCCCGAGCATCGCAACACGAGCGAACGTAATGACCCCGACCCACTTGGCCTGCAACCCGCACGCGGGGCCGGCCTGCAACCGTGGCACTTAGGCCATCAGTGTTTCTCTTGAGCGATCAGTGGTGCTGACGATAGGTCGCCTTGTTGCGAGCAATCCAACCTGCTTCGCATCTGTCCTGAGCACCCACGTCGGCGCCATCTCGGACAGCCGACCGCTGAGTGCACGGACGATTCCACTGACCTCAGCCTAGCTCGGATGACAAAAGAATCCAAGGGCTTTCTCGGCATATACTCAATTTCCGTGCTCTGGCAGCCACACAGCGTCGCATACCCGTCACATCCCGGCTGATCTGGATGTTGGAGGGCTCCAGCACGGGGATGCCCGCGGTGAGCAGGTCTGCAACTGCGTCCGCCTGGTCGTAGCCAACCTCGAGCACGATCCAGCCGTCCGGCACGACCGCTGCAACTCTTCCAAGAAGGCGGCAAAAAAAGCGTAAACCGTCGTTGCCGCCGTCGAGCGCCAGATGCGGATCGAAGCGGCGGACCTCCGGGGCCAGGTGGGCAATGTCGCCGGAGCGGACGTAAGGCGGATTGCTGACCAGGATATCGAAGGGGCCTTCGACGCCCTCCAGCGCATCGCTCGCCAGCCACTCGGCGCGACCGGCGACGCCGAGGCGCTGCGCATTCTCGCGGGCGACATCGAGAGCGGCGTTGCTGATGTCGGTGCCGACGCCGGTGGCGTTCGGCAGCTCGGCAAGGAGCGTCAGCAGCAGGCAGCCGCTGCCCGTGCCGATGTCGAGGATGCGCAACGCCTTGGAGTGCCGCCCTTCGCGCTCGACTATCTCGAGTGCGGTTTCGATCAGGGTCTCGCTGTCGGGGCGCGGATCGAGCGTGGCGGGTGAGATTGCGAAGCTGCGACCGTAGAACTCGCGCACACCGATGATGCGGGCGACCGGCTCGCGGCCGCGGCGTCGGGCGATGCATCGATCGAACGCCACGCTCTGCTCGGGGCTGAGCGTCAGCTCGGATCGGCTCAGCAGCTGCGCACCCGACAACCCCAGCACCCACGCCAGCAGGCGCCGCGCATCGTTGCCGGCACCCTCGATGCCCGCGCTGCGCAGCTCGCCGCTCGCACGCCGCAAGGCGGCGGCGATCGTCGCGGAGGTTGCGCCGCGGGCCGTCTCAGGCACTGCCGCCCTCCTCCATCGCCGCCAGCTCGCTCGCCTGGTGCTCGGTGACAAGCGCGTCGATCAGCTCGTCGAGCGCCGTTCCTTCGAGCACCTCGTCGAGCTTATGCAGGGTGAGACCAATGCGGTGATCGGTCACGCGGCCCTGCGGGAAATTGTAGGTGCGGATGCGCTGGGAACGGTCGCCGGAGCCGATCTGACCCTTGCGTTGGGCGGCTCGGGAATCGGCGGCTTTCTGCCGCTGCTGCTCGTAGAGCCGGGAGCGCAGCACCTGCATGGCGAGGCGGCGGTTCTGGTGCTGCGATTTCTCCGCCGAGACGACAATGAGGCCCGTCGGCAGATGCGTGATGCGCACGGCCGAGTCGGTCTTGTTGACGTGCTGGCCGCCGGCGCCGCCGGCGCGCATGGTGTCGATGCGGATGTCCTCGGGCCTGATCTCGAGGTCGATCTCCTCCACCTCCGGCAGCACCGCTACCGTGGCGGCGGAGGTATGAATGCGCCCGCTCGCCTCCGTGGCCGGAACGCGCTGCACCCGGTGCACACCGGACTCGTACTTGAGGCGCGCGAACACGCCCTTGCCCGAGATCGAGACCACGATCTCCTTGTAGCCGCCGAGATCGTTCTCCGAGATGGAGATGATCTCGATCTTCCACCCGTGCTCCTCCGCGTAGCGGCTGTACATGCGGAAGAGGTCGGCGGCGAAAAGCGCCGCCTCGTCGCCGCCGGTCCCCGCCCGCACCTCCATGATGGCGCTCTTCTCATCGGCCGCATCCTTGGGCAGGAGGTGCACCCGCAGGTCCTGCTCGAGATCGGTCAGGCGCGATTCCAGCCCGGCGAGCTCCTCGCGCGCCATCGATGCCAGCTCCTTGTCGGCGGCGGGATCGGCCAGCAGCGCCTCGAGCTCACTGCTCTCGGCCTCCGCCTTGCGCAGCGCCTGGATTGTGGACACGACCGGGTTGAGCTCGGCGAACTCCCTGGACAGCTGCACGCGGGTTGCCTGCGCAACGCCCTTGTTGAGCTCGGACTGGATGCTCTCCCAGCGCTGAATGAGCTTGTCGAGCTTCTCGGCGGGTATGGCAGTCATCGTCTCGGGCGCGGCGGTTGATCGAAAGGAGCGGACGACCCCAATGTGGGAGCCGCCGCAGGCGATTGCGACGCCTGGCTTAGCGCAGGAATCACGGTCCAGCGACGGCGCGAAGGGCTTCTACCAGAAACTGCGGTCTCTAGCGCGCGCTTGTCTGCAATTTATCGGCTTTGCGCAACTGTGGATCGCCGACCTCGATCCACTTGAGACCTTCGCGCCGGGGCGCGGTAGCCACCACCACATAGTCGAGGCCGGCGCGGATCGGCCATTCGATCGCCCCCGGCAGTAGCCCGACCGCGCGGTAGACAGGTCCGGGGGCCACGTGCACCAGCATGGCCACGCTCGCGACCGCCGCAATGGGCGCGCTGAGCGCGAACAGCGTCCGCACGGTTCGGCGCCGCCCCGACGGTGCCTGCGCCCGCGCCCGCTCCGACGGCGTAGCAGGCGCGAATGCCCTCGGTGCCGGAGCCTGCTGGGAGGTGGAGGCCGTTCTCACCTCCGTCGGCGGCGCCTGCAGCAGCTCGCGCATGCGCCACAGGATCGGCTCGCAATCCATCCGCAGCAGCTCGCAGTAGGCGCGGATGATCCGCGACGTCTCCTTCCAATGCGGCAAGGCGGCGATGGCCCCCGCTTCGAGGTTGTCGATCGTGGCAGCGGACGTCGCGAGCCGCCTGGCGATGGTCTCGCGCGGCACCTTCATGGCAAGGCGCATATTGCGGAAGATGAGGCCGATCTGGTCGTCCCGCACGGCCGCCGGCTCGCCGACGTGCGCGGGCGGCGGCTGCGTCAGGCGGCCTTTACCCACGTTCGGCGCGGTCGCCGGGCTTTGCCTCATGCGCATGTCGGACGCGTTACCTGCAGTTCGGCGAGGCATGTTTCAGCAATCTCGCCCGGTTGTCAAAAGCGTACGCGCGCGAGGCGTCACATGTCCGCGAGACGTGATCATGGCGCCACGCTTTGCCGTCGCGGCGGGCGCTCATCGCCTTGATCTGAGTCAACGCAAGTGCGGCTCCAGTAAGGCACAAGGGCGCGCGCCCACGAAGCCTGTGGGCGATTTTTCCGTGACGCAGCCTTTGGGGAGGTCGAGCTCGATGGCAGCAAGGGGGCTAGATGAGCGCGCCGCATTTGCGGATGTCATGGCCGTAGCGGGGGCCGCGCTCGCTGCGGCGATCGGCCTCGTTCTGCTGATTGGGTCGCACGATCCCGCTTTCGCCTTCCACGGCCTGCTGTTTCTGGCGGCGGGTGTCATTGCCGCAGTCGTCGTCCTCAGCGGCTCCTTCGGCGACAACGGGCGCGCACCTCCGCTGGATGACGACAGCGACGTCGGCAGCTACGTGGACGGACCGATCAAGGTCGCCACCATCGCAGCCGTCATCTGGGGCATTGCCGGCTTCGTGGTCGGCGACCTGCTCGCCTGGCAGCTCGCGTTCCCCGCGCTCAACCTCGACCTGCCATGGACGAGCTTCGGCCGCCTGCGGCCACTCCACACCTCGGCGGTCATCTTCGCCTTCGGCGGCAACGTCCTGCTCGCCACCTCGTTCTACGTCGTGCAGCGCACCTGCCACGCCCGCCTCGCCGGCCGTTGGGCTCCATGGTTCGTGGTGTGGGGCTACCAGCTCTTCATCGCGGTGGCCGGCACCGGCTACCTGCTCGGCATCACCCAGGGCAAGGAGTATGCCGAGCCCGAGTGGTACGCGGACCTGTGGCTGACCATCATCTGGGTCACCTACCTCCTGGTCTTCCTCGGCACGCTGGCGCGGCGCAAGGAGCCCCACATCTATGTGGCGAACTGGTTCTATCTCGCCTTCATCGTCACCATCGCCATGCTGCATCTCGTCAACAACGCGACGATCCCCGTCAGCCTGACGAGCCCCAAGAGCTACATCGTCTACTCCGGCGTCCAGGACGCGATGACCCAGTGGTGGTACGGCCACAACGCCGTGGGCTTCTTCCTCACCGCCGGTTTCCTGGGCATCATGTACTACTTCATCCCCAAGCGGGTGGAACGGCCGGTCTATTCCTACCGCCTCTCCATCGTGCACTTCTGGACGCTCATCTTCCTCTACATCTGGGCGGGGCCCCACCACCTGCACTACACCGCGCTCCCCGACTGGGCGCAGACGCTCGGCATGACGTTCTCGATCATGCTGTGGATGCCCTCCTGGGGCGGCATGATCAACGGCCTCATGACGCTGTCAGGCGCCTGGGACAAGCTGCGCACCGATCCCGTCGTGCGCCTGCTCGTGGTGTCGGTCGCCTTCTACGGCATGTCGACCTTCGAGGGGCCGGTCATGAGCATCAAGGCCGTCAACTCGCTCTCCCACTACACCGACTGGACCATCGGCCACGTGCACTCCGGCGCGCTCGGCTGGGTCGCCATGGTCTCCTTCGGCGCCGTCTACTGCCTGGTGCCGTGGCTGTGGAACCGGCGCGGGCTCTACTCCATGCGCCTCGTCGAATGGCACTTCTGGACCGCCACCATCGGCATCCTGCTCTACATCACGGCCATGTGGGTGTCGGGCATCACCCAGGGTCTCATGTGGCGCGCCTACGACAAGCTCGGCTTCCTGCAGTACTCGTTCATCGAGACCGTGGAGGCGATGAAGCCCTACTACGTGATCCGCGCCATCGGCGGACTGCTGTTCGTCATCGGCTCGCTGATCATGGCCTACAACGTGTGGCGCACGGTGCGCGGCGACGAGCCCGTCGACATCACCGAGCAGCCCCGCATCGCCGCCGCGCCGGCGCTGCGCGCGGCTCCTGCGGAGTGAGGGGGCTCCCATGAAACACGAGATGTTCGAGAAGAACTCGATCCTGCTGCTGGTCGGCATCCTGGTGATGGTATCGATCGGCGGCATCGTGCAGATCGCCCCGCTGTTCTGGGTCGAGAGCACGATCGAGAAGGTCAAGGGCATGCGCCCCTACTCCCCCCTCGAGCAGGCCGGCCGCGACATCTACCTGCGCGAGGGCTGCTACGGCTGCCACAGCCAGATGATCCGCACGCTCCGTGACGAGGTCGAGCGCTACGGCCATTACAGCCTCGCCGCCGAGAGCATGTACGACCACCCCTTCCAATGGGGCTCCAAGCGCACCGGACCGGACCTCGCCCGCGTTGGCGGCAAGTACTCCGACCAATGGCAGGCCGAGCACATGATGAACCCGCGCTCGGTCGTGCCGGAGAGCATCATGCCGGGCTATCCCTGGCTCGCCGACAGGAAGCTCGACACCCACGACATCGCGGCGCGGCTCAAGACGCTGAGGCTCGTCGGCGTCCCCTACAGCGACGAGATGATCGAGAAGGCCGCGCAGGATGTTGCCGCGCAGATCAATCCCGACAGCCGGCAGGCGCGCGAGCTGCTGCGACGCTATCCCAAGGCCAAGGTCGCGAAATTCGACGGCAAGCCCGGCGCCGAGCCCTCCGAGCTCGATGCCCTCGTCGCCTACCTGCAAGTGCTGGGCACGCTGGTCGACTTCGCCACCTTCGATGCCTCCGGCCCCAACCTGCGCTGAGAAGGGCTGTCACCATGACCTATGACACCGTAGCGACCCTCAGCCAGGTGACCTCGCTGTTGCTGTTCATCGGCATATTCCTCGCCGTCGTCGCCTACGCCTTCTGGCCCAAGAACGGCCCGCGCTTCGAGGAGGCGCAGCGGCGCGCGCTCGACCTCGACCGCAAGCCCTCGCAGGACATGGCCTCGCAAGACAGGGGGCGCAAATGACCACGCAGAAGCGCGACATCGACGCAGTGACGGGCGTCGAGACCACCGGCCACGAGTGGGACGGCATCAAGGAGCTCAACAAGCCGCTGCCCAGATGGTGGGTGTGGACCTTCTACGCCACCATTGTGTGGGCCATCGGCTACTGGATCGCCTACCCCGCGTGGCCGACGCTCTCCGGCTACACCAGGGGCATGCTGGGCTACAGCCAGCGCGCTACGGTCTCCGATGAGGTCAAGGCGGCGCTCGCGAGCCAGGCCGAGTACCGCGACAAGCTCGCCCGCACGCCACTCGAGCAGATCAAGAGCGACCCTGACCTGCTGCGCTTCGCCATGGCCGGCGGTGCGGCGGCCTTCCAGACCAACTGCGCGCCCTGCCACGGCCGCGGTGCCCAGGGCTTCGCCGGCTATCCCAACCTCAACGACGACGAATGGCTGTGGGGCGGCAAGATCGAGGACATCCACAAGACCATCAGCGTCGGCATCCGCTCTGATCAGAAGGACACGCGCACCTCGCAGATGCCGCGCTACGGCCTCGACAAGCTTCTAGACGACGCCCAGATCGACGACGTTGCGGAGTACGTCCTCTCCCTCTCCGGCAAGCCGGCCAATCAGGCGGCAGCTGGCAGAGGCCAGAAAGTCTTCGTCGAGCAGTGCGTCTCCTGCCACGGCGCGGACGGCAAGGGCATGCGGGAGCAGGGCGCGCCCAACCTCACCGACGGCCTCTGGCTCTACGGCGGCAGCAAGGGAGCCATCATCGAGAGCATCCGGACCGGCCGCGGCGGCATGATGCCCGCGTGGGCCGGGCGGCTCGATCCCGTCACCCTCAAGGCGCTCGCCGTCTACGTCCATAGCCTCGGCGGCGGGCAGTAGGGTCGTCATCGTCATGCCCGCCAAGCGCAGCGCTGAGCGGGCATCCAGACCCAATTGCCGCGATGGCGTTTGCCGCTGGATTCCCGCGTGCGCGCTTCGCGCTTGCGGGAACGACATGGCGGGCGCGTTTGCGCGAGATCAAAGCGCCGGCATGACCAAGGCTACAGGTTGCCGCCGGAAGCGCGCGCGATGACACAGATGGACCAATACATCATCCCTGCCGGCCAGGCTCCAGCAAGCAGGACCGAGGCCGCTCCCGGCGTCGAGCGTCTCGACGCGAGAGCCCTCAACCGCCAGCAGGACCGCCCCCTCTACGCCGCCCGCCAGAAGATCCATCCCAAGCTCGCCCACGGCCGGTTCCGGGCACTCAAGTGGCTGGTGATGGCGGTCACGCTCGGCATCTACTACGCGCTGCCCTGGCTGCGCTGGGATCGTGGGCCCGACCTCCCCGACCAGGCCGTGCTGCTCGACATGGCCAACAACCGCTTCTTCTTTTTCTTCCTCGAGATCTGGCCGCAGGAGTTCTACTTCATCACGGGTCTTCTGGTGTTGGCGGCCCTGACTCTGTTTCTCGTCACCTCAGTCGCCGGCCGGGTGTGGTGCGGCTACACCTGCCCGCAGACGGTCTGGACCGATCTCATGGTCGTGGTCGAGCGCTTCTGGCAGGGCGACCGCAACGCTCGCATCGCGCTGGACAAGCGGCCGTGGGGTCCGGTCAAGCTCTTCAAGAAGGGGATGACGCACCTTTCCTGGCTCGCCATCGGCCTGGCGACCGGCGGCGCATTCGTATTCTACTTCCGCGACGCTCCTATGCTCGCGGCCGAGCTCGTCGCCGGCACGGCGCCGGCCATCGCCTATCTCTTCCTCGGCATCTTCACGCTCACCACCTACGTGCTCGGCGGCATCGCCCGCGAGCAGGTCTGCATCTACATGTGTCCCTGGCCGCGCATCCAGGGCGCCATGACCGACCACGAGACGCTGCTGGTCGGCTATCGCGCGTGGCGCGGCGAGCCACGCGGCCCCCACAAGAAAGGCCAGCCCTGGGAGGGCCGCGGCGACTGCATCGACTGCCGGGCGTGCGTGGCCGTCTGCCCCACCGGCATCGACATCCGCGACGGCTCGCAGCTCGAGTGCATCCAGTGCGCGCTCTGCATCGATGCCTGCAACGAGATCATGAGCAGGGTCGGCCGCCCGCGCGGCCTCATTGCCTACGACACCATCGCCAACCAGGAGGCCGCCACCAAGGGCGGCTCGGCGCCGCTCCAGCTCCTGCGTCCGCGTACGATGCTCTACGCGGGCCTCATCTGCATCGTAGGGGCGATCATGCTGGCCGCCCTCTGGAATCGCAGCACGCTCGAGATCAACGTGCTGCACGACCGCAATCCCCCCTACGTGCTCCTGTCCGACGGCAGCGTGCGCAACGGCTATGCGGTCAAGATCCTCAACAAGCTGCACACTCCGCGCGAGTTCACCCTCGAGGTGCACGGCCTTCCCGGCGCCCGCCTCGCCATCGTCGGCATGGACGCCGGC
>JBGGME010000082.1:0-17227 GCA_041288195.1 Hyphomicrobiaceae bacterium | reverse complement strand
GAATCCGAAGATGGCCAACTTCATCTTCGGCGCCCGCAACAACATCCACATCATCGACCTGGCGCAGTCGGTGCCCCTGCTGCACCAGGCCCTCGTCAAGGTCAGCGACATCGTGGCAGGCGGCGGCCGCGTGCTGTTCGTGGGCACCAAGCGGCAGGCCTCCGAGGCGATCGCCGACGCCGCCAAGCGCTCCGCCCAGTACTACATCAACCACCGCTGGCTCGGCGGCACGCTCACCAACTGGAAGACCATCTCGCAGTCGATCCGCCGCCTCAAGCAGCTCGACGAGACGCTCAGCGGGGACGCGCGCGGCCGCACCAAGAAGGAGATGCTGCAGCTCACCCGCGACCGCGACTCCCTCAACAAGTCGCTCGGCGGCATCAAGGATATGGGCGGCCTGCCGGACCTGCTGTTCGTGATCGACACCAACAAGGAGCAGATCGCGATCGCCGAGGCCAAGAAGCTCAACATCCCCATCGTTGCCATCGTCGACACCAACTGCAATCCCGACGGCATCGACTTCCTGGTGCCCGGCAACGACGACGCGGGCCGCGCCATCACGCTCTATTGCGACCTCGTGGCACGCGCGGCCATCGACGGCATCGAGCGGGGCCAGTCGCAGGCCGGCGCCGATACCGGCGCGGCCGAGGCGCCGCCGGTCGAAGCGCTGCCGGTGCCCGGAGAGAAGGCCGCCTTCAAGGGCATCGATGCCCCGCGCGGCGAGGCCGACGATCTCAAGCGCCTGCCCAACATCAATCCCAAGCTCGAGCAGCGCCTCAATGACGCCGGCGTCTACCACTACTGGCAGATCGCCGATCTCGATGCCGAAATGACCGAGGCGCTCGACCGCGCCCTCAATCTGAGAGGCCGCATCGCGCGCGACAACTGGGTCGCCGCAGCCAAGCAGCTGGTCGAGGGCGAGGCGGCCTGAGAAAGACGTGAGTGGTGAGATGGTCAGTGGTCAGTGGTGAATCGCGATCTCGCAAGCCAACCACTCACCACTCACGACTGACCATCTCGCCTGGTCCACGAACGCAGGTAAGGACAAGCAATGACCAATATCTCCGCTGGCCTCGTCAAGGAGCTGCGCGACAAGACCGGCGCCGGCATGATGGACTGCAAGGCGGCGCTGACCGAGACCAAGGGCGATATCGAGGGCGCGGTCGACTGGCTGCGCAAGAAGGGATTGTCGAAGGCCGCCAACAAGGCCGGCCGCATCGCCGCCGAGGGCCTGATCGGCGTCACCTCCAAGGACAATGCGGGGGCAATCGTCGAGGTCAACTCGGAGACCGATTTCGTCGCCCGCAACGAGCAGTTCCAGGACATGGTGCGCAAGATCGCCTCGCTGGCGCCCAAGGCCGGCGGCGACCTCGACAAGCTGCTGGCGCTGCCGTTCCCCGGCAAGTCGCTGTCGGTTGCCGACTACGTCAAGGAGATGGTGGCGACCATCGGCGAGAACATGAGCGTGCGCCGCACGGCGGCGCTGAGCGTGGGCACCGGCACCGTCTCCGAGTACGTGCACAACAAGGTAGCGGAGGGGCTCGGCAAGATCGGCGTGCTGGTCGCGCTCGAGAGCACCGGCGACAAGGCGGGGCTGGCAAGCCTCGGCAGGCAGCTGTGCCTGCATATCGCCGCCGCCAACCCGGCAGCCATCACCGACAAGGACCTCGACCCGGCCCTGATCGAGCGCGAGCGCGCCGTCTACACCGAGCAGGCCAAGGCCTCCGGCAAGCCGCCCGAGATCGCCGCCAAGATGGTGGAGGGGCGCCTGCGCAAGGAGTTCTTCCAGCAGGTGGTGCTCATGCAGCAGACGTTCCTGGGCGCGGGCGGCGACGGCAAGCAGACCGTCGAGCAGGTGGTCAAGGCTGCGGAAAAGACGGTCGGCGCCCCCATCAAGGTCGCCAATTTCGCCCGCTATGCTCTAGGCGAGGGCATCGACAAGAAGGACGGCGACTTCGCGGCCGAGGTCGCCAAGGCCGCCGGCAAGCGTTGAGCGGCCGGGAGGTCGCGAATCAGCTTAGATTCGGGTGCGGGCGGCTGTCACCGGCCGCCCGTTTGCCTAGCGGCGGCCCGCGGTCTAAGTCTTGCTCGCGCTTTGGGCCGCAGTTTGCGGCTTGGGTTCGCAGGGCCAGGCACGACGGGGCCCTTGGTCAATGACAAGGCTTGAGGCATGAGCCGTACTCCAGGGTTGAGCTACCGGCGCCTGCTCTTGAAGCTCTCCGGCGAGGCGCTGATGGGCAAGGCGCCCTACGGCATCGACGTGCCGGTCGTGCAGCGGCTCTCCAGCGAGATCAAGGAGGCGATGGCGGCGGGCGCCGAGATCGCCGTGGTGGTCGGCGGCGGCAACATCTTTCGCGGCCTTGCCGGCGCCGCCGAGGGCATGGACCGGGCGACCGCCGACTACATGGGCATGCTGGCGACCGTCATGAATTCGCTGGCGCTGCACAGCTCGCTCGAGCAGATGGACGTGCCCTCCCGCGTCATGTCCGCCATTCCGATGCCGACCGTGTGCGAGGCGTTCGTGCGCACCAAGGCGCTGCATCACATCGAGATGAAGCGGGTCGTGATCTTCGCGGCCGGAACCGGCAATCCCTTCTTCACCACCGATACAACGGCGGCGCTCAGGGCGATCGAGATGAACTGCGAGGCGCTGGCCAAGGCCACCCAGGTCGACGGCGTCTATTCCGCCGATCCCAAGAAGGACCGCAGCGCCGTGCGCTACGACAAGCTCACCTACGACGAGGTGTTGGCGCGCAACCTCAGGGTCATGGACGGGGCCGCGATTGCCCTGGCGCGCGACAACAACCTTCCGGTGATCGTGTTTTCCATCGAGGAATCCGGTAATCTTTTGAAGGTGCTGCGCGGAGAGGCGCAGTCGACGTTGATCACGGGCTAGTGTCCCGATTCCGAAGTTCGCCGCACCTAGCCGCCAGCGTTCGGAGCGAACTTCGGAATCATAAGGGACACTAGAATGATAGACTTGCTAGTGTGATTCAGATCGAGAAATTCGCTCCGAACCAAGCCGCGAACTCGGGCGAATTTCTCGATCATCACACTAGCCCCGGGTCCGCGCTGCCTCGGCCCAGCCGCCGGGGGCTAGCGGTGGACTGGCCTTTGGCGCACAATTGCGGGGGCGGTTGGAGGATCGAAGACCAGGGGAGCGGACCATGGCCGCCAGCAAATTCGACATCAAGGAACTCGATCGCCGCATGCGCGGCGCCATCGACACGCTCAAGAAGGAGTTCGGGGGGCTGCGCACCGGGCGCGCCAGCGTGCATCTGCTCGACCCCGTCGTCGTCAACGTCTACGGGCAGCGCATGCCGATCACCCAGGTGGCGACCGTCTCCACGCCCGATGCGCGCACCATCTCCGTGCAGGTCTGGGACAAGGGCCAGCTCGGGGCCGTCGAGAAGGCGATCCGCGAGGCCAACCTCGGGCTCAATCCGGTCACCGACGGCTCGCTCATCCGCCTGCCTATCCCCGCGCTCAATGCCGAGCGCAGGCAGGAGCTCGTCAAGGTGGCCCACAAGTATGCCGAGACCGCGCGCGTGGCCGTGCGCAACGTGCGCCGCGACGGCATGGAGCTGCTCAAGAAGCTCGACAAGGACGGCCAGATGAGCGAGGACGACCACCACAAGAACTCCGCCAAGGTGCAGGAGCTGACCGACAAGCTGATCAAGGAGATCGATCAGTCGCTTATCACCAAGGAAGCCGAGATCAAGCAGGTATGACAGGGAGCCTGCCGCAGCCGATTGTCCGTTACGCCCAGCCGCCAATTCCTCTCGATCCGGCGGTTGCTCGTTGCTTGTGCCCTGCGTGACCCTTGCCACCATGAACAAGCACAACCAAACGCCGATCTGGCGGGCCAGCGCTCCGGTGCCGCGTCACGTCGCCATCATCATGGACGGCAACGGCCGGTGGGCCGAGAGCCGCGGGCTGCCGCGCTCGGCCGGGCACCACAAGGGCGTCGAGGCGGTCCGCCGCACGGTGCGCGCGGCCATGGAGCTCGGCGTCCAGTACCTCACCATCTTCAGCTTCTCCTCCGAGAACTGGTCGCGACCCGCCGCCGAGATCGACGATCTCATGGGCCTCATGAAGCGCTTCATCCGGCGCGACCTTGCCGAGCTGCATCAGAACGGCGTGCGCATCAGCGTTATCGGCGAGCGCGAGCGCGTCGATCCGGAGCTGCTGGCGCTGATCGACGAGGCCGTGGCGCTGACCTCCGACAATACCGCGCTCAATCTCGTGATCGCCTTCAACTACGGCTCGCGGGCCGAGATCGCGCGGGCGGCGCGGCGGCTCGCCGAGCTGGCGCTCGAAGGCTCGATCAAGCCGCAGGACATCACGCCCGACGCGCTTGCCGCCGCCCTCGACACGCACGGCGTGCCGGACCCCGATCTCCTCATTCGCACCAGCGGCGAGCTGCGCCTGTCGAACTTTCTGCTTTGGCAGTCGGCCTATACGGAGTTCGTGTTCCTGGAGGCCTATTGGCCCGATTTCGGCCGCGAGCTGCTGGAGCGCGCCATCGAGGAGTTCCGCGGACGCACGCGCCGGTTCGGCGGGGTCGTGACCCGATCGACCGGTTGACGCACGCCTGCCACTAGTGTCCTGATCGCGAAATTCGGCGCAGTGTGCGGCGGGCTCGGAACGAAGTTCGCGATCTGAAGGATACTAGACCATTCATGCTAGTGTGACTCGGATCGGGAAGTGCGCTTCCCAACCCTGGTAGGGCCATGATGCGGAGGTCTCGATCATCACACTAGCCAAAGGCCCGATCGCATGAGCGAGCAGCATGGGGAGGCGGGAAACGGCGCCGGCACACCGCCCGGCGTGCGCTCGCGGCTCGGCGCCGATCTTGCGCCGCGGCTGGCCTCGGGGATCGTCATGGGGCTCCTGGCGGCCGTGTGCACCTTCCTCAGCGCTACGGCGTTCGCCGGCCTCGTCATCGTCGTCGCATTGCTCTTGAGCTGGGAGTGGGGCCGTCTCGTGCACGGACGCGATGGCGACCTGCTGATCGCCGTGCAGGCCTGTGCGGCCGGCGGTGCGGCGGTGCTGGCGGCGCTCGGCTACGTGGGTCTCGGCCTGCTCGCCCTGCCGATCGGCGCGATCCTGGCAATACTGCTGAGCCTTGGCCGCAACAGCCTCTACTCCGCCCTCGGCGTCTTCTACGCGGGCGTGCCCGCCGTCGCCCTCATCTGGCTGCGCGCCGACGCGCCTATGGGGCTGATCGCCGTCGTGTTCGTGATTCTCATCGTCATCGCCTCGGATACCGCGGGCTTCCTGGCGGGTCGGATGCTTGGGGGCCCGAAGCTGTGGCCCCGCGTATCCCCGAACAAGACCTGGTCGGGCTTCCTCGCCGCAGTGGCAGCGAGCGCGGTCGTTGCCGCACTCTTCTGGTTTGCCGTTCCGGGCAGCTCGGCGATGCGGCTGGCGGCCATGGGCGTGCTGCTGTCCTGCGTGGCGCAGGTGGGCGATCTCGCCGAGTCCGCCATCAAGCGCCGCTTCGGAGCCAAGGACGCGAGCGCGCTGATCCCGGGACACGGCGGCGTGATGGACCGGGTCGACGGGCTGGTCGCGGCGGCGTCCGCGGTGGGGCTCCTGGCGTTCGTGATCAACGTGCATTCGCCCGCGCAGGCATTGCTGCTCGGATCTTGAAGGAGTGAGACGCTTGGCGCCGGCGCGAGCAGGTCAGACGGCAGGATCAGCGGCGGCGAGCATGCGCCGCGTGCGCGAGCCGATGCCCGCGCGCAAGCGCGTCACCGTGCTCGGCGCCACCGGCTCGGTCGGCACCGGCACGCTCGACCTCATCGGCCGCAACCCGCAACTCTTCGAGGTCGTGGCGCTGACGGCCCACAGCAACGTGGACGCGCTGGCCGAGCTCGCTCTGCGCCATCGCGCCTCCCTCGCCGTCATCGGCGACGACAGCCGCTACGGCGCGCTGAAGGAACGGCTGGCAGGCAGCGGCATCGAGGTCGCAGCCGGCGCCGCGGGCCTCATCGCCGCGGCCATGCGGCCGGCCGACTGCGTGATGGCCGGCATCGTCGGTGCCGCCGGCCTGCGCCCGACGCTCGCCGCCGTCGCACAAGGCAAGCGCGTGGCGCTCGCCAACAAGGAATGCCTTGTCATGGCGGGCGATATCGTCATGAAGGCGGTGCGCCAGGCCGGCACCGAGCTCGTACCCGTGGACTCCGAGCACTCGGCCGCGTTCCAATCCATCGCCGGCGCCGATCCCGCCTCCATCGAGCGCATCATTTTGACAGCGTCCGGCGGCCCGTTCCGCACCTGGACCCTGGAGGAGCTGGCGTATGCCACCCCGGAGCAGGCGCTGGTGCACCCCAACTGGTCCATGGGGCGCAAGATCACGATCGACTCGGCGACCCTGATGAACAAGGGGCTGGAGCTGATCGAGGCCTATCACCTGTTCCCGGTCGAGCCGGGCCAGCTCGAGGTGGTGGTGCACCCCCAGTCGATCATCCATGCGCTGGTGGCCTATCGCGACGGTTCCATGTTGGCACAACTCGCCAGTCCCGACATGCGCACCCCGATCGCGCTCAGCCTGTCCTGGCCCGGGCGCATGGAGGCCCCAACCAAGCGCATCGACCTCGTCGAGCTCGCGACCTTGACCTTCGAGCGGCCCGATGAGCGCCGATTCACGGCCATGGCGCTGGCGCGGCAGGCCATGCAGCAGGGGGGGCTGGCGCCCACCGTGCTCAACGCGGCCAACGAGGTGGCCGTCGAGGCATTCCTGGCGGGGAGGCTCGGGTTCCTTCAAATCGCCCAACTTGTAGCTGAGACGCTGGAGACGGCGGATCGGCGCGGGCTTCTCGGCGCGATCCCGGATTTGGCCGCAGTGCTGGATGCAGACGCGGCGGCGCGCGAGTTGGCGCTGAACTTGCTGGGGACAGGCAGGCTGCCGGCCGCGCGATGAGCGGCAAACGGCGCTATTGTGGTTCACAACGTGTGCTGGAGGCTCGCTGGTGATGGGATTTGTCGGACAGGGACTGAGCGGGGTCTGGGGCTTTCTAGCGGTTCTGCTGCCGTTCTTGTTCGTCCTCACTGTCGTGGTGTTCATCCATGAGCTTGGCCATTTCCTCGTGGCACGCTGGTGCGGCGTCAAGGTCAAGGCCTTCTCGATCGGGTTCGGCAAGGAGATCTTCGGCTTCTACGACAAGCACGGCACCCGCTGGCGCTTCGCCTGGATCCCGCTGGGCGGCTACGTCAAGTTCCTCGACGACGAGAACAGCGCCAGCGTCCCCTCCAAGTCCGCGCTCGAGCGCATGAGCGAGGATGAGCGCAGCGGTGCATTCCAGACCAAGTCGCTGGCGGCGCGGTCGGCGATCGTGGCCGCCGGTCCCATAGCGAACTTCCTCCTGGCAATCGTCATTTTCGCCATGACGTTCACGCTGGTGGGCGTGCAGGTGACCGCGCCGCGGGTCGACGAGCTGGTGCCGGGCGGGGCTGCGGCCAACGCCGGCTTCAAGCCCGGCGACGTGATCATCAGCATCGACGGCAAGGCGATCGAGGCCTTCGCCGACATGCAGCGCATCGTCAGCGCCAATGCGGACCACGAGCTCACCTTCGAGGTGAACCGCGGCGGCACGATCATCAAGCTGAAGGCGACGCCGGCCCGGCGCGAGATATCGGACCGGTTCGGCAACAAACTCAGGGTCGGGGTGATCGGTATCCGCCGCAACCCGACGCAGACCGAATGGGAATACAAGCGCTATTCGCCGCCCGATGCGGTCGTCATGGGCGTCCGCGAGACCTATTTCATCATCTCGCGCACCCTGTCCTATCTGAACGATGTGATCATGGGTCGCGAATCAGCCGACCAGCTGGGCGGACCGATTCGCATCGCCGAGGTCTCGGGGCAGGTGGCCAGCGTGGGTTTCGTGCCGCTGCTCAATCTCACGGCAGTCCTGTCCGTCTCCATCGGGCTCATCAACCTGTTCCCGATCCCGCTGCTCGATGGGGGTCATCTTTTGTTCTATCTGATCGAGGCCGTGCGACGTAAGCCCTTGAGCGAGCGCACCCAGGAGATCGGATTCCGAATCGGTTTGGCCGTCGTGCTGATGTTGATGATGTTCGCCACCTGGAATGATTTGGGCATCGTGCGTCGTTGGCTGACGGGAATCGGATAGAATTGCGGCGGACTTCGCAAACCGCCTGAAATTGCGGCGCCGTGGCGTAATATTGCCACTTCCATGGCGGCTATTGAACCGTTAGACAAATTGCCGGACGTCTCGAACGCTCCGGCCGGAAGGCTCAGGGGGAAAGGGGCTCTTTGCCCCTCCGAACCTCCGGTTGCAGGAGCACAGAGGCGAACCGTCCACCCGACGCCGACGGGTAGGGCGACTGGAGGGAACGGCGAACTGAGGGGCAGACGGGACGAATGCCTTACATGGCAAAGTGCAGGTCGGGGGACTGGCACTCAATCCTGGTCGCGATAGCCGCGCTGTTCGCGCTGGTGCTCGTCGAGCCGGTGCTGATGTCCGCCACTCCCGCTGAAGCGCAGGCGGCCGCGATCCGCGAGATTCGCGTGGCCGGCAACAGGCGCGTCGAGCCGGAGACGGTTCGCTCCTACCTCAAGTTCAACGCCGGCGATGCCTACGATGCGGGCAAAGTCGACCAGTCCATCAAGTCCCTGTTCGCCACCGGCCTGTTCGCAGACGTGCGCATCGAGCGAGATGCCACCGGCGTCCTCGTCACGGTGGTCGAGAACCCCGTCATCAACCAGGTCGCCTTCGAGGGCAACCGGGAGGTCGAGAAAACCGCGCTGGAAGGCGAGGTGCAGCTCAAGCCGCGCAGCGTGTTCACCCGCGCCCGCGCCCAGGCCGACGCGCAGCGCATCCTCGACGTCTATCGTCGGCAGGGCCGGTTTGCCGCCAGCGTCGAGCCCAAGCTGATCGAGCTCGATGCCAACCGCGTCAACCTGGTGTTCGAGATCGCCGAGGGCAAAGCCACCAAGGTCAAGGCCATCAATTTCATCGGCAACCGGGCCTTCTCCGACAGCCAGCTGCGCGACATCATCTCGACCACGCAGTCGAGCCTGTTCGACTTCCTCAAGGGCACCAACATCTACGATCCCGATCGGCTGATGCTCGATCGCGAGTTGCTGCGCCAGTACTACCTCAAGAACGGCTATGCCGACGCCCAGGTGATCTCGGCCGGGGCCGAGCTCGATCGCGACGGCTCGGGCTTCTTCATCACCTTCGTGATCGAGGAGGGCGAGCTGTTCAAGTTCGGGTCAATCGATCTGGAATCGGCGCTCCCGACCGTGAACACCGGAGCGCTCCGCAGCGATGTGCTGACCGAGAGCGGCAGGACCTTCGATCAGTCCAAGCTGGACAAGTCCGTCGAGCGGCTGACGCTGGCCGTCTCCGAGCAGGGCGTTGCCTTCGCCCGGGTGCGCCCGCGGGCCGCCCGCGAGCCCGGTGCGCGGCTCATCAACGTCAAGTATGTGATCGACGAAGGTCCGCGCATCTACATCGAGCGGATCAATATCATCGGCAACGTGCGCACGCGCGACTACGTGGTCCGGCGCGAGTTCCGGCTGGCGGAGGGCGACGCCTACAATCCGCTGATGGTCGACAAGGCCAAGAAGCGCCTGCAGCAGCTGGGCTTCTTCAAGACTGTCGACATCAAGCGCCGCGCCGGCTCCGCGCCCGATCGCGTCGTCCTCGACGTCGAGTTGGTGGAGCAGTCCACCGGCGAGCTGTCCTTCGGCGCCGGCTACTCCACCAGCGAAGGCGTGATCGGCGACGTCTCGATCTCGGAGCGCAATCTGCTGGGACGCGGGCAGTTCCTGCGCCTGCGGCTGGCCGGCTCCCAGGAGCGCATGCAGGTCGACCTGGGCTTCACCGAGCCGCGCTTCCTCGACACCAACATCGCCGCCGGCTTCGACTTGTTCCACAAGGACGTCAACCTCTCGTCCGCATCCGCGTTCCGCACCAGGACGACCGGCGGCGCCCTGCGGGCCGGCTTCCCGATCACCGAGAACCTGTGGCTGACCAACAGCTACAATCTGACCACGAGCAGCATCTACGACGTCGATACGCTGAGAGCCTCGCGCGCCATCAGGGAAGCGGAGGGTGACGCCATCACGTCCTCATGGGGCACCAGCGTGGCCTATGACGGCCGCAACCATCCGAAGAACCCGTCCTCGGGCTTCTACTGGGTGACGAGCGGCGAGTTCGCGGGCCTTGGCGGCGACGTGCAGTTCTATCGCCTGAGCGGCGAAGGGCGCTACTACTACCCCATCACCGAGAAGATCACGTTCGTGAGCCGCGTGCTCGGCGGCTATATCAGCGCCTGGGGCGACCAGGACCTCCGCCTGATCGACCTGTTCTACAAGGGCGGCGAGACCATCCGCGGCTTCAACCGCGGCGGCTTCGGCCCGCGCGATTTGAACACAGGCGACGCGCTGGGCGGCGATACGTTCTGGTCCGCGACCGCCGAGGTGCGCTTCCCGCTGCCGTTCATACCCGAGGATATCGGCCTGAGCGGTGCCGCGTTTGCCGATGCCGGCTCGCTCTTTGGTGCTGGCGCGTTTGCAAAGAACCCTGCCAATGCGGGCTGCGAAGCGGGCAATACCAACGTCATCTGCCTCGCCGACAGCAGCGCGGTGCGTGCTTCCGCGGGCGTGAGCCTGATCTGGAACTCGCCGCTGGGTCCGCTGCGTCTCGATGTCGCCAAGGCCCTCAAGAAAGAGTCCTACGACAGCGAGCAGCTGATCCGCTTCGGCGCCTCGACCCGGTTCTAGAGCCGCTTTCCCCGGCCTGCCTGTTGGCTTGGCCGCATGCGGCGACAGGCCCTTTGCCCCGTGCTAGTGTGATTCGCTTTTCCGCCCATGTCGGCGTCGGGCGTCTCCCTGTTCGCAAGGTGGCTGGATGGAGCATCCGGGGTTCTTCGAGAGAGCGGCGCCCGTCGGCCTCGATGTGCTGGCGCAGAAGGTGGGTGCTGCACTTCCGGCGGGAGCCGATCCCTCCCTGCTGATCCATGACGTGAAGGCCCTCGCCGATGCCGGTCCCGGCCACGTCACCTTCCTCGACAACCGCAAGTACCTGAGCCTTCTCGGCGGCACGCGGGCCTCGGCCTGCCTGGTGGCCAACGCGTTCGCCTCCCGCGTGCCCGTCGGCGCGGTCGCCCTCGTCGTCCCGGCCCCCTATCGTGCGTTCGCGCAAGCCCTCCAACTCCTCTATCCCGACGCCATGACCTCCAAGGCCGCCATGGCCAGGGACGGCGAGCCCCTGGTGCACCCGACTGCCCGGCTGGAGGAGGACGTGATCGTCGAGCCCGGCGCCGTCGTCGGCCGCGAGGCGCAGATCGGGCGCGGCACGCGGATCGCCGCCTGCGCCGTCATCGGCTACCGGGTCGCGATCGGGCGGGGCTCCTACATCGGCCCCGGCGCCTCCGTCGTGCACGCCCTGGTCGGCGACCGGGTCGTGCTGCACCCGGGCGCCAGGATCGGCCAGGACGGCTTCGGTTTCGCCATGAGCCCCAAGGGCCATCTCAAGGTGCCGCAGATCGGCCGGGTCATCATCCAGGACGACGTCGAGATCGGCGCCAACACGTGCATCGATCGCGGCGCCCTGAAGGACACCGTGATCGGCGAAGGCACGAAAATTGATAATCTCGTGCAGATCGGGCACAACGTCATCATGGGCCGGCATTGCGTGATCGTCGGGCAGGTGGGCATAGCAGGCTCCGCCGAGCTCGGGGATTTCGTGGTGATGGGCGGCCAAGCCGGCCTTGTCGGGCACATCAAGGTCGGCTCCGGCGCCCAGATCGCGGGCGGCTCGCATGCCAAGGACGATGTTCCGGCGGGTGCCCGCATGGGCGGCACGCCGGCGATACCGTTCACGGAATGGGCGCGCCAGCTGGCGGCCATCAAGCGTTTAACGCAAAAGGAAGGGCGTTCCGGCAGTGATTAACGGGGCCGGCTATCGTGGGCGCCGGAAATGTGTTGGGAGCGGGTAGCACCATGACAGACTCTGATTCGACGAAGAAGCTCGGCACCGCGGACATCGCCCGGGTGATGAAGCTGTTGCCGCATCGCTATCCCTTCCTGATGGTCGACAAGATCATCGACATGGACCGCGACGAGAGTGCCGTCGGCATCAAGGCAGTCACGATCAACGAGCCGTTCTTCCAGGGCCACTTCCCGCAGTTCCCGATCATGCCCGGGGTGCTGATCATCGAGGGCCTGGCGCAGACGGCGGGCGCGCTGTGCGTGAGCAACCTGGACACCACCTACAAGCCCCAGCTCGTGTATTTCATGGGGATCGACCGCGCCAAGTTCCGCAAGCCGGTGTTGCCCGGCGACCTGTTGCACTATCATGTCCGGAAGGTGCGCAGCCGCGGCCGCGCCTGGCGGTTCTACGGCGAGGCCAAGGTCAACGGCCAAACCGTGGCCGAGGCAGAGGTCAGCGCCATGATCCTGGATCCGGATGATGCCAAAGTGTGAGGTGCACCCGACCGCGATCGTCGAGTCGGGGGCACGCCTCGGAGAGGGAGTGCGCATCGGTCCTTTCTGCCTGGTCGGCAAGGACGTGGCGCTCGCCGACGAGGTCGAGCTGGTGAGCCACGTGGCCGTCGCCGGCCGCACCAGCATCGGCGCCAGGACGCGCGTGTTTCCCTTCGCCTCGATCGGCCATCAGCCCCAGGACCTCAAGTACAAGGGCGAGCCCTCCACGCTCGAGGTCGGCAGCGACTGCCTGATCCGCGAAGGCGTCACGCTCAATCCCGGCACCGCGGGCGGCGGCATGAAGACCGTCATCGGCAACGACTGCGCGTTCCTCGCCAACAGCCACGTCGGGCACGACTGCAACGTCGGCAACAGCGTCATCTTCTCCAACAACGTGATGCTGGCGGGGCATGTGACGGTCGGGGATTTCGCCATCCTCGGCGGCGGCGCTGCCGTCATCCAGTTCTCGCGCGTCGGCGCGCACTCGTTCCTGGGCGGCATGTCCGGCCTCGAGAACGATCTCATCCCCTACGGCATGGCGCTCGGCAACCGCGCCCACCTCTCGGGGTTGAACATCATCGGCCTGCAGCGGCGCGGCTTCTCGCGCGAGGACATCCACACCCTGCGCCGCGCCTACCGGCTGCTGTTTGCCGACGAGGGCACGCTGGTCGAGCGCCTCGATGACGTCGAGGAGGAGTTCGCGGGCCACCCCATCGTCAAGGAAATCGTCGATTTCATCCGGGCCGGCGGCAAGCGCTCGCTGTGTGTGCCCCATCCCGAAGCGTAGGTCGTTGCCGCCGCGACCCTTCAGGCTCGTTGATCCGGCATGACGCGCGTCGGCATCCTGGCGGGCGGAGGGCGGCTGCCGCTGATGATCGCCGAGAGCGTCGCCGCGCGCGGGGACGGCGTGCACATCGTCGCCATCGAGGGCGAGGCGGACCTGGAGGTCGCCCGCTTCCCGCACACCTGGGTCAACTGGGGCCAGATCGGCCGCATGGTGGCGACGCTGCGCGCCGAGGGCGCTACCGAGCTCGTGATCGCGGGCGGCGTGACCAGGCCGGACCTGCGGCGCATCCGGCCCGATGCCGGCTTCTTCACGAGCCTGCCGCAGATCGTGCGCCTGCTGGCGGGCGGCGATGATTCCGTGCTCTCGCGCGTGGTGCGCTTCTTCGAGGGCAAGGGGCTGACCGTGCGCGGCGTGCACGAGGTGGCCCCCGACCTGCTGGCGGGCGAGGGCCGCATGGGCGCGGTGGACCTTCGGGCGCAGGACCGCGCCGACGCGGAGCTGGGGTTTGCCGTGCGGCAGGCCCTGGGCGCCGTCGATGCGGGACAAGCCGTGGCGGTGGCGCAAGGCAAGGTGCTCGCCATCGAGGGCGCGGAAGGCACGGATGCGATGCTGCGGCGGGTCGCCGGCCTGCCCGGCCGCGAGGCTTCCGGGGTCCGGCGGGGGGTGCTGGCAAAGGGCCCCAAGCCGGGCCAGGAGCTGCGCGTCGACATGCCGGCGATCGGACCGCGCACGGTCGAGCAGGCGGCAGCTGCGGGGCTCGCGGGCGTCGTGGTCGAGGCTGGCGGCGTGCTGGTGCTGGATCGCGCCGAGGCCATCCGCGCCGCCGACGCCGTGGGCTGCGCCCTCTATGGCCTGGAGCCGGCGCGATCTCCGGCAGGCGTGCCGCCAACTCCGCCCGCCGGCCGCGTGATCGGCCGCTTCAGGCCGAGCCCGCGCGATGCCGGGGACATCGAGACGGGGCTCGCGGCCGTGTCGGCACTGGCCCCGTTGGGCACCGGCGCGGGCGTGGTGGTCGTGCGCCGCTACATCCTGGCGATCGAGGCGGCCGAGGGTCCGCTGGCCATGCTCGAGCGTACGGCGAAGCTGCGACAGTGGGGTGTGCGCTGGCGCAAGGCGGGCGTCATGGTACGTCGTGCCGAGGACGCGCGCACGGAGGCGGGCATTCTCGAGGCGATCCTCGCCCAGGCGTCGGCGCAGGAGCGTGCGGGCGTGGCCGTGGTCGGCACCGCGGACGCGCTCGGGCCCTACGAGGAGGCCGCGGGGCTGGCGGACGGCCATGGCCTCTTCCTGGTGCTGTGCGAGGTATCATGAGGGGTATCGCGGCGCGGAGGACGGACTGCCCATGACGGCGGGCGGCGGCATGTGGGACAGGGCGCCTCCTGCCGAGGCCGAGGAGCTGCGGCTCTTCCTGGTGGCGGGCGAGCATTCCGGCGACGCGCTGGGCGCCAAGCTGATGTCGGTGCTCAACGCGCGCCGCCGCGGCCGCATCCGCTACCTCGGCGTTGGCGGCCCGCTGATGACGCAGCAGGGCCTCGTGTCGCAGTTCCCGATGGAGGATGTGGCCGTGATGGGGATCGGCGGCATCCTCGCGCGCCTGCCGACGATCCTGCGCCGCATCCATTCGACCGCCGCCGCAGCCGTCGCGGCCGAGCCCAGTGCGCTCCTCATCATCGACAGCCCCGAGTTCACGCACCCGATCGCCAGGCGCGTGCGGCGCCGCGCGCCCCACGTGCCCATCATCGACTACGTCTCGCCCAGCGTCTGGGCTTGGCGGCCGGGCCGCGCGCGCAGGATGCGCGCCTACATCGATCATGTGCTGGCGCTGCTGCCCTTCGAGCCCGCCGCGCACGAGCGCCTGGGCGGTCCGCCCTGCAGCTACGTCGGCCATCCGCTCGTCGAGCGTCTGTCCTGGATCGCCGAGCTGGACACGGCGCCGCTGACGAGGCGCCTGGGGCTCGCGCCCGACACGCCGCTGCTGGTCGTGCTGCCGGGCAGCCGCAGCTCGGAGGTCAAGCGGCTGATCGGCCCGTTCGGGGAGGCCGTCGCGCAGCTGGCGGCCGAGCGGCCCCGCCTCGAGGTCGTCATGCCCGTGGTGGGGAGCGTGCGGGGACTGATCGAGCAGCGCCTGCAGGCGTGGCCGAAGCGTCCCCTGCTCGTCGAGGGCGAGGAAGACAAGTTCCGCGCCTTCAAGCTGGCGCGTGCGGCGCTCGCCGCATCGGGCACCGTGACGCTGGAGCTCGCCGTCGGCGGCACGCCGATGGCGGTCGCCTACAAGGTCGATGCCGTCATGGCGCCGGCGCTGCGGCGCATGATCAAGGCGCGCTCGATCATCCTCGCCAACCTGGTGCTGGGCGACAACGCGTTCCCCGAGCTGATCCAGGAGCGATGCACGCCCGCCAACCTCGCGCAAGCGTTGGCGCCGCTCATCGACGGCGGGCCCGTGCGCGAGGCGCAGGTCGCCGCGCTCGCGCAGGTGCCGGGATGCCTGCTGCTGCCGCAAGGCACGCCCAGCGAGGCCGCCGCCGACATCGTGCTGCGCTACGCGGATGGTGGGCGTACCTCGCGCTGAGGATCGAGCGCGTTAACCTCGGCAGCCCTAATCCCCGCTGTCGCCAGCTGTGGCATACTGCCCGGCAACTCGGTTGGATGCGAGCCGCTGCAGCGGAGACGCGTCAGAAGGCAGCCGGGGGGCCGCGTAAAGGCGACACGGTTCGAACCCGTGCGCTTGGGGCTAGGTGATCGGATCGGTCAAGCAGCTTCCATCGCGGCGACGGGGCGTAAGAGCCGAGTGCTCAGGCCTCTAAACACGGTCCGGCGGCTCAACGCCCCGTCCTTCTTTTCAGCTGACATGCGCTGAGCGCGCGTGCCAGGCGCACCGGCGTTGGCGCCACCCGATGGCCGCGACTCGTCGCGGCGTGCAGTCGCACGCTCGGCGCTCCCGCGCCGTCATTCCCGTGAGCGCGGGGCACATCGGGGGGAGTTGGGAAACGAGAGGCGCATGGGTCCCGGCCTTCCTCCGCGAGCGCGCTGTCGCGCACTCGCGGCGCCGGGATGACGGCGGCTGTGGGGCTCGTCGTCGCGGCGTTCACTCGGCCAGCTTGTGGTGGGCGAACTTGGCGCGCAGGTCCTTCTTGGAGATCTTGCCGGTCGCCGTCATGGGGAGGGCGTCGACGAACACCACGTCGTCGGGGAGCTGCCACTTGGCGATCTTGGAGGCGAGCACGTCCAGGATCTGGGCCTTGGTGGGGTCTGCCCCGGGTGCCTTGACGACGACCAGCAGCGGCCGCTCGTTCCACTTGGGATGCGGCACGCCGATCACCGCGCAGTTGGCGATGCCCTTCACGGCGAGCGCCGCGTTCTCCACATCGATGGAGCTGATCCACTCGCCGCCCGACTTCACGAGGTCCTTGGTGCGGTCGACGATCATCAGCCAGCCGTCCTGGGTGATCTTGGCGACGTCGCCGGTGGCGAACCAACCTTCGGCATCGATCTGCTTCTTGCCGGCCTCCTCGTTGTTGTAATAGCCCGACACGATCGCGGGCCCGCGCACGAACAGCTCGCCCGAGGTCTCGCCGTCGGGAGGCGCGCGGTTGCCCTTCTCGTCGATGATCTTGAGATCGACGCCGAACATGCGCCGGCCCTGCCGTGAGGCGAGGTGCGCGCGCTCGACCGGGCTCAGCGCCTTCTCCTCGGCGCGCAGCAGGGTGAGCGTGCCGACCGGGCTCATCTCGGTCATGCCCCAGCCGTGGGTGACCTCGATGCCGTAGTCGCGCGTGAAGATCTCCATCATGGCGAGCGGCATGGCCGAGCCGCCGGTCAGGATCTGGGAGAGCGCCTTGGGCTTGCGGCCGCGCTTCTCGAACTCGTCGAGCAGGCCGAGCCAGACGGTGGGCACGCCCCAGCCGGCCTCGACCCCCTCGCCCTCCATCAGCTCCCACATCGACGGCCCGTCGAGCTTGGCGCCCGGAAATATG
>JBGGME010000081.1:0-10019 GCA_041288195.1 Hyphomicrobiaceae bacterium | reverse complement strand
CGATTGAAACGGTTAACGTGCGTTTTACTCTGGATTTAATCTGATAAATCTGGAGTAGCCGCAAGAGAAACACTGGATCCAATGGCGGACTTCACCTTAAGAGGTGCACTATAAGACCATCGTGTCGTCTGCAACCAAACGACGGGGCACGATCAATTGTGACGGAGCCCTTGTGCGCATCTTTCGAGCACGCCGCCGCGGATGAATCGCCTGGTATCCCCGCCTTTGCGGCCGGTGGCGGCGACGGGACGCACGTTTGCGCTTCCTTCACGATTTGCAGCGACAAATCATCTGGGGAGCTCCTTCGCGTACAAGGATGTCACGCTATGAACGGTTTCACGTACACGAACCGGCTCGGCCGGAATATCGCCCTGGGGATGACGGTGGCCGGCTTTGCCGTTGCTGCCGCGGGAGCGAGCAAGGCCGAGGACCTGATCGTCAAATACGATCAGTCGCAACTCCTGCGGCTGCCGCGGCCGGCCGCCGAGATCATCATCGGCAACCCGACGATCGCCGACATCTCCGTGCAGTCCGGCAATCTGCTGGTGATCACCGGCAAGACCTTCGGCATCACCAACATCATCGCACTGGACGCCGACCGCAACGTCATCCAGGACCAGCGCGTGCTGGTGAAGCGCGACGAGTCCAAGGTCGTCAACCTGCAGCGCGGCACCCAGCGCCAGTCCTACAACTGCACGCCGCAGTGCAACCCCTCGATCACCATCGGCGATGAGCAGAAGTTCTTCGATGCAGTGACCGCGGCATCGCAGAAGAAGGTCACCTTCTCGAGCAGCGGCGGCGACTCCTCGCAGCCGGGCAGCAACTAGCATCCTGCGCGCCCGGCGCACGATCGGGTCAGACCGGGTTCGTGCCTCTTCCGCGGTCGCCGGCGGAGCAATAGGGTCTGACCCCGTTGCTGCAAGGCGGCCTTTCCTCTCATGCGCATCGAGTATCACCGCACGCTGCTCGGAGATCGCGTCCGCAATGCGGCCTTCCATGCGGCCCTGCGGCAGGCGATCGTCAAGGGCAAGAGCACCGTCGCCGACATCGGCGCGGGCACGGGCTTCCTGGGGTTCCTGGCGGCAAAGCTCGGCGCGGCCCGCGTCGACCTCTACGAGGCGGCCGAGATCGCCGAGGTGGCCCGCAAGCTCCTCAAGCACAATCGGCTCACCAGGTGCCGCATCGCGCAGGTGCACTCCACCGAGGTGACCGAGCCCGACCGCGTCGACGTCATCGTGTGCGAGACGCTCGGCAACTATCCCTTCGAGGAGAACATCATTGCCACGCTCAACGACGCGCGAGCGCGGTTCCTCGAGCCCGGCGGCACGATCATTCCGCGCGGCCTCGTGCAGTTCGTGGCGCCGGTGACGGCGGAGCGCTACTGGCGCGAGCTCAGCGTCTGGGACGAGGTGGGATACGGCCTCGACCTCGCGCCGGCCAAGGCCATGAGCCTCAACAACGTCTATGTGCGCTGGTTCGAGCCGGGCGACCTGCTCGACGGCGGCGGGGCGGCGGCGGCCTGGGACGAGATCTCCTTCGAGCGGCGCAACAAGACGACGCGTTCGGGCACGGCCTCCTGGCGCATGAGCCGGCCCGCGACGATCTACGGCCTGGCACTGTGGTGGCGGGCGGAGCTGGCGCCTGGCGTCATGCTCTCGACCGGGCCGCTCGATCCGCGCACGCACTGGGAGCAGCTCTACCTGCCGGCGCTCGCCCCGATCCGCGTGGAGGCCGGACAGACGTTCGCCGCAAGCCTGCGGTCGACGACCTCCTTCGAGCGCGGCACCAACGTGACCTGGACGCTGACCGTCGCCGACAAGGGCGGCCGCGAGCTGGCGCGGCAGGCGCTCGACCTCGAGCGGGGGTACCTGCCGTAAGCTCCGTCATTTCCGCAAGAGGGTCATTCCCGCAAGCGCGAAGCGCGCCAGCGGGAAACCAGCGGCGGACTGCGACGGTGAAGATCTGGGAGATCCCCGCTCGGCGCTGCGCTTGGCGGGGATGACGGAGACGGTCACTACTGACCACTCACCATCTCACCACTCACCTCAATCGTGGATCCGCATCACCGCCTCGATCTCGACGGTGATCTGCATCGGCAGCGAGCCCATGCCGACGGCGGAGCGGGCGTGGCGGCCGCGCTCGCCGAGCACGGCCACGAACAGATCGGAGCAGCCGTTGATGACCTTGGGCTGGTCGGTGAACTCCGGGACCGCATTGACCATGCCCAGGACCTTGAGCACCTCGATCCTGGAGAGCTCGCCCGCGGCGGCCTTGGCGGCGGCGAGCAGGCCCAGGCCCACCAGCTTGGCGTGCTCGTAGGCCTGCTCGACGGTGACGTCGCGGCCGACCTTGCCGGTCGCCATCGCGCCGTCGTTGCGACGGGGCCCCTGACCCGAGAGGTAGAGCGTGTTGCCGCTGATCTTGAAGGGCACGTAGTTGGCCATGGGCTTCGGCAGCTCGGGCAGCACGAGGCCCATCGACGCAAGCTTGGCTTCCGGACTCATCTGCAATCCTCCACGCGCGCGAATTGGACGGCTTGTATCGCGGACTTTGTATCGCGCGGCCAGGCGGCTGTCGCCGATCAAAATTGTGAAAAGCTGGCTCGACGGCAGCCGTGTTCAAGTCGCAAGCTTTGCGGCAGGATGCGCAACAAGCTCCCGCGCAACTCACCCCACAAGAGGTTTGTCATGAGTCTCAAAGGCAAGACCGCCGTGGTCACCGGCTCGACGTCGGGCATCGGCCACGCCATCGCGCACGCGCTCGCCAAGGATGGCGCCAACATCGTCATGAACGGCCTCGGCAGCGAGAAGGACAACGAGAAGGCGATCGGCGAGATTAAAGCGCACGGCACCAAGGTCGCGTTTGATCCCGCCAACATGCTGCGACACAACCAGATCGCCGACATGATCGAAAAGACGGAGCGAGACTTCGGCGCCGTCGACATCCTCGTCAACAACGCCGGCATTCAGCACGTGGCGCCGGTCGAGGAGTTCCCGATCGAGCAATGGGATTCCATCATCGCCATCAACCTGAGTTCGGCCTTCCACACCATCCGCGCGGCCGTGCCCGGCATGAAGAAGCGCAAGTGGGGGCGCATCATCAACGTCTGCTCGGCGCATTCGCTCAGGGCCTCGCCCTTCAAGGCGGCGTACGTGTCGGCCAAGCACGGATTGGCCGGCCTCACCAAGACGGTGGCGCTCGAGCTCGCCGAGCACGGCGTGACCTGCAACGCGGTGTCGCCGGGCTTCGTGTGGACGCCGCTGGTGGAGAAGCAGATCCCCGACCTCGCGAAGTCGGAGAACATCTCGCTGGTGCAGGCGACGCGTCAGGTGCTCTCGCGGCAGCCCACCAACCGATTCGTGACGGTCGACGAGGTGGCGGCGCTGGTTGCTTTCCTTGCCGGCGAGTCGGCTGCATCGATCACGGGCGCCAACTACTCGATCGACGGCGGCTGGACGGCACAGTAGCCGACCGCCCCACGTCAGCCGGAGGATGGCTTGCGCGCGGTCTCGTAGGTGGGTGCGCTATAGGGCGAGACATCTCCGCGCAGAAATGCCGCGGTGATGAACGCGGCGGCGGCAATCGTCAGCAGCAGGGCAAGCGTAATTTCCCGCGCCCACCGGCGTAGCGGACTGTGCGGGCGACGTGCGCCCTCGACTCGATCATCGCTCTCCATTCACGAATAAAGAGGGCAGCCACGACGCTTTGCCAGAGCACCAAAAGCCGCGCGACAGATGCGCACAGCTTTTGCTCAATCGAGAGTCGAATGCGTCGACTCGAGTGCGCTGCGCCGACGCTACAGCCCGCGCATGACGCAGCCGAGCACCAGCACGAGGTATGCGGCCCACATGGCGTAGAACTGAGTCGTGTCGCCGGTGAGATAGGGAACGGTGGCGCCGAAGAACCGCGAGAACAGGACAGCCAGCGACAGAACGATGGACAGCATGAAGATCAGGATGCCTGGAGCTTTCAAAGCCATGTGCACCGTCTCCCTTTTTCAGACCTGGGGATGAGCGCGGCGAATCGATACAGGCATCCGCCCTAAGCCGCTTATCGCAGCAGCCGTATCGGACGCTATGGGGCGATGGAAAAGCCTGTGGGTAATTAGGGGTCGGGTTTCAGGGGGCAGGTTTCAGATGGAGCTTCCAGACCCCTAGTCCCTGACACCTGACCCCTAGTTTCCTGATACCTGGTATCGGAAGCCGGTGCCGGCCACCACGACCTCGATGGCGCCGCTGGTGATGGTGGGATGGGAGATGCGGATGCCGAGCACGCCGTCGTAGCCCTGCTCGGAGGCGCGACTGGCGAGCACGTCGAGGGCGCGGGCGATGGTCCGGTCGAGCAGCGCCTCGTACCTGGTCATGTGGCCGCCGAGCGTGTTGACCACGGCCTCGCGCATGTCGCGCAGGATGTTGGCGCCGCTCACCGCGCACGCATAGACCATCTCGCCCTGCTCGATGGCACGATCCGGAATGCACTCGGCCGTGACGAGCCGCATCAGCGGCGGCCTCCGCGCCCCTTGGCGGCTGCGACGGTTGCGCCCTGGTGCACGATGACCTTGGGACGCGTCCCAAACAGCAGGCGCTTGAAGAGAAGGAGCAGGATCAGGGCGGCCAAGCCCGCCCCCAACAGCGTGACAGGGTGCTTCTCCCACATCAGCCAGGGACTGACGCGCCCGTCGAGCACGAGCTTGAAGTGCTCGAGCATCAGGGTCGGATCGGGGAGCGAGTTGGCTTGCAGCATCATGGCGACGGCAGCGGCCTGGTCGCTGGAGGCGATGATGGCGTCGCGCACCCGCGGCTTGCCGAGCTCGGCCATGCGGGCGGGGCTTTGCGCCACGGCGCGCAGCACGCGCTGGGCCGATGTCTTGTCGAGGCCGGTCAGGTAGCGGGACAGGCTGTCGAGCTGGCTATCGTCCAGCGCCCGGGCGAGGCTCTTGAGCTCGGCCGATTCGAGCTCGAAGAGGGAGGTGCGCGCCTGGGGCGTGAGTGAGGCGAGCCGCGTGACCGCGAGCCGATCCTGCATGCCGAGCAGTCGCTGCAGGCTGGCCTTGGTGAAATCCTGCGGCTTGGCGCGGCGGTGCACCTCGTACTCCACCACCTGGGGCAGGCTGTCGCCGGCGACGGCGGACCACTGCAGAGCCGTCTCGAGGGAGCGTGCCTCCCGCGCAATGTCGAGGGCGGCTGGCGGCAGGCCGGTGACGGCCTTGTGCAAGGTGCCGTCCGTCAGGCGCTTCATGACGCCGGGCTCCCCCTCGCCTACCAGCACGATGCCGACGATCTCGTCGAGCCGCGGCAGGTCGGTGGCCTTGACGCTCTCGAGGTAGCGCTTGAAGTCGTCCTGGCGGTCGGCGAGGTCCACGACCTTGGCGTGGGCGCGGCGGAACTCGAGCCAGATCTCGACCACACGCTCGGCCGTCTTCTCGGCGATTTCCTTGAGACTGTCGTTGATCTGCTCGGCGACCGACTTGGCGAGCTCCTCGCGCACCTTCTCCTTGGTCTCCTTGGACTTCATCTCGGTGGCGATGATTGGCAGCACGCCGTGGCGGAAGTCCCAGATGTCCTTGGCGATGAGCACTAGCCCGACGCCGCCCGCCACCACCGACACCAGACGGCCGAGCACCGAGCCGACCACGCGCTGGCCGATGCGGGAGGCCATGTTGGCGAGCTGGCGGCGCACCACCAGCACCACCGCGCCGGCCAGGCCCTCGCTGCCTTCGGTGATGATCTGGCCGGTGGAGATGCGGGCCCCGCCCTTGAGCGGGTCGACGCTGTATTCCTTGCCGGCGCCGTCGGCCACGACGCGGGCGACGGTCGTGCCATAGCGGCGGCCGAGGAAGGCCTGCATGCATTGCGTCGCCGGCCCGACCGTGTCGATGGTGGCGATCTCGATGCGCTTGCCGATCTCCTTGCCGAGACCGGTGGCGAGGCCCTCGATGGCCTTCTTCATGGGCTCCGAGCGGTACACCCGCTCGGTCGCCGTCGTGGCGAGCTCCTGCGCCTTCTCGCGCGAGGCCAGCGTCGACCACAGCTTGAACCAGCTCGACTCCTCGCGCACCTCGCCGATCGCGCGGTCGACCTCGCGGTCGATGACATCGTCAATGTTCCCGCGCCGCCACTCGTCGGCGACCAGCGCCTTGTAGTCGACGTTGGCGAGGCCGGTCTCGAGGCCCTTGCGGGTCAGCGCCTCGATGGCGAGGCGGAAGCCGTTCTCGTCGCGCGCCTGGCAGGCCTCGTACTCGGCGCGCGTCATGGCCGTGGCGGCATAGGCGCCGGGCACCTGCGCCGCAACCAGGGAGGCCGCCGCCAGGCAGGAGATCGCGGCACGGATTCGACGCGGGGGTATCGTGGCGCGCTTGCCCAACTTCGACCTCGACCAGCCAGCCCCGGATTCGGCGGCAGGCAGATATGGGGGTGACGGCATCTAATACTCAAGCCCGACCTAAGCACGAAAAAGCGGGCGAACTGGGGCATCGGCCCCAACCGTCAATCACAATTGCGGGCACAATCGCGGGGAACGTTCGGCTGCAGGCCCGGCTCGATCGCGATTGCATGTGTCGGCGGCGCCATGCCATGCACGAGCGGGATCGCCGCGCTTCGGGGGAGGTAGGCCATGAACTGGCTGCTCGTTGCCATCCTTGGCTACGTGCTGGTGCAATTCGCCATCGGCACGTGGGTTTCCCGCCGCGTGTCGAACGAGACCGACTACATCCTGGCCGGGCGGGGCCTGGGCGTCGGCCTCGTCACGTTCTCCGTGTTTGCGACCTACTTCGGGGCCGAGGCGATCGTGGCCTCGGGCGGGTCGGTCTACGAGAAGGGCCTCTCGGGCGCACTCGTCGACCCGGTCGGCTATGCCTCCGCCATTGTCATTGTGGGTCTCTTTTTCGCGCGGGCCTTGTGGAGCCGTGGGCTCACAACCTTCGCCGACCTTTTTCGGCAGCGCTACTCGCAGGGCGTGGAGAGGCTCGTCGTCATCGTCCTGCTGCCGGGGTCGGTGATCTGGGCTGCCGCACAGGTGCGGGCATTCGGGCAGGTGCTCAGCGCCAACTCGGAGATGAGCCTGGCGGTGACGATCACTTTGGCGGCAATCCTGGTGGGCGCCTATTCCGTGGTCGGCGGGCTGCTGGCGGACGCCGTCACCGACGTCATACAGGGTGTCGCGGTGGTCCTGGGGCTGCTGATCCTCGGAGCGGTCGTCGCCGTGCATGTGGGGGGCATGAGCGGTGGATTGGCGCAGGTCGAAGCGGAGCAGCTGAAGCTTGCCGATGGCGGCTGGCTGCAGACCCTCGAGCAGCTGGCCATCCCGATCTGCGGCACCATCGTGGCGGTCGAGTTGATCTCCCGCTTCCTCGGCGCTCGCACGGCGGACGTCGCGCGGATCGGCACGGTGCTCGGAGGATCGATCTACTTCTTCGTCGGTCTCATTCCCGTGTTTCTCGGCCTCGTCGGGCCGCGCATCGCCGGCAACGTGCCGGAAGCGGAGCAGATCGTTCCGCGGCTGGCGGAGCTGTACCTGCCGGGCGTGCTCTATGTCGCCTTTGTCGGAGCCATCATCTCGGCGATCCTGTCGGCGGTGCACGCGGCGCTGCACGCCCCCGCCGCGCAGATCTCGCACAACATCGTGGTAAAGATCGTTCCGGGCATCAGCGATCGCGGCAAGCTGTGGTGCGTGCGCATGACGGTGATGGTGCTGAGCATCGTCGCCTTCGTGCTGGCGATCACCTCGCAGCGGATCAAGGACCTGGTCGAGACGGCATCGGCGTTCGGCAGTGCCGGCGTCTTCGTCACCTCGCTGTTTGCGCTGTTCACTCGTTTCGGCGGACCTGCCAGCGCCTACGCGTCGGTGGCAGCCGGCATGCTCGTCTGGGCCGGCGGCAAGTACGTCCTCGACCTCCCCGCACCTTATGTCATGGGCCTCCTGGCGGCCCTGGTCGCCTATGTCGGCATTGCGGCTTTCGAGCCCCGCCGCCACTGAACAGGCGTCAACGGAGCGGTCGAGGCAGACTGGACGTGCGGCGGATGGCTGCGCCCCGCCCATTGCATTGCTCGTGTTGGATCTACAGCCGAGTCGACACTGCGGCTCAACTGCCTCGGCAGGCTTAATTCCTTCTAAACAAACACAAACTAGCATCATGCGTGCTCGTGAGGGCGTCTACGAGACCGGCTGCAGCACCCATCTATCGGCAAAACCGATAGGCCTGCTGTTAACGTAAACGTGCATGAAACCGATTGGCTTCGTCGGTGTTGGCGGGCTACAGAGGCCGCCGTCCTCCGGCGCCCGCGGGGCAAGGTGCGGCTGTTTCCTCAATGGGTTCTATCAACGTGTCACGTGCGCGTATGAAGTGTCGCGTGTTCGTCGATTTTGACGGAACCATCGCGCCTGTCGATACGACGGATCTGCTGCTCGAGCGCTTCGCGGCGCCGGATTGGCGGCAGATCGAGGACGACTGGAAGGCCGGACGCATCGGCTCGCGCGAATGCCTCGTGCGCCGGATCGACCCGGTGCTGGCCAAGAGCGCCCTCCTCGACCTCGCCATCGGCGCTCCCTCGCCGACGGCCGAGGCATGATGGACGCAGCCAACATGCACAAGCCAATAGACTGGCCGCTCGCGCGGCGCGAGAAGGTCCCCGAGAGCCTCGCCGCACTGTCTGAAGCCGAGCTGCTGGAGCTCGAGGCCAAGTACTGCTCGCACGGCGACACCGTGCACTACACCAACCCGCCGAAGATCTTCGAGCGCTGCGAGGGCTCGTTCCTGTTCGACGCGGAGGGGCGACCCTACCTCGACCTGCAGATGTGGTACTCGGCCGTCAACTTCGGCTACCGCAACGAGCGCCTCGATGCGGCAGTGCGCCGCCAGCTCGACCGGCTACCGCAGGTTGCGAGCCAGTTCCTGCATCGCGAGAAGATCGAGCTCGCCGCCATGCTCGCCAAGTCCGCCGAGGCAAGGTTCGGCCTCGAGGGCCGCATCCACTTCAATGTCGGCGGCAGCCAGGCGATCGAGGACAGCCTCAAGCTCGTGCGCAATGCCAAGAACGGCAAGAGCCTGATGTTCGCCTTCGAAGGCGGCTACCACGGCCGCACGCTCGGCGCCTCCGCCATCACCTCCTCCTACCGCTATCGCAGGCGCTACGGCCACTTCGGCGATAGGGCGCATTTCGTGCCGTTCCCCTACCACTTCCGCGGCCCCAAGGGCATGTCGAAGGAGGAGTACGGCAACCACTGCGTGCAGCAGTTCGCGCGCCTGTTCGAGAGCGAATACAACGGCGTATGGGACTCCAGGGCCGGCCAGGCCGAGTTCGCCGCCTTCTACGCGGAGCCGATCCAGGGCACCGGCGGCTACGTCATTCCGCCGAAGGGCTTTTTCGTCGAGCTCAAGAAGGTGCTCGACCAGCACGGCATCCTGCTGGTGGTGGACGAGATCCAGATGGGCTTCTACCGCACCGGCAAGCTGTTCGCGATCGAGCACTTCGGCGTGAAGCCCGACATCATCGTGTTCGGCAAGGCCATCACCAACGGCCTCAATCCGCTGGCGGGCATCTGGGCGCGCGAGGAGCTGATCAGCCCGCAGGTCTTCCCGCCGGGGTCCACGCACTCCACCTTCGGCGCCAATCCGATGGGCACGGGCGTTGCGCTCGAGGCCATGCGCATGATGGCCGAGACCGACTACGAGGCCATGGTGATGGAGAAGGGCGCCTATCTGCTCGCCGGGCTCCAGGACCTCCAGCGCCGCCACAAGATCGTGGGCGACGTGGACGGGCTCGGCATGGCGCTGCGCATCGAGATCTGCGAGCCGCACGACAGCTTCACGCCGTCGAAGCCGATCGTCAACCGCATGGTGGACGAGGGACTGAAAGGTGACATCGAGGTCGGCGGCAAGCGGTACGGCCTCGTGCTCGATATCGGCGGCTACTACAAGAACGTGGTCACGCTGGCACCGAGCCTGCACATCAGCAAGGGCGAGATGGACCTGAGCCTCGAGCTGCTCGACCGCGTCATGTCTCGCGTAAGCAAGGAGTGAG
>JBGGME010000080.1:0-4230 GCA_041288195.1 Hyphomicrobiaceae bacterium | reverse complement strand
GATCTCGCCCGAGGCCATCGAGCGCGTGCCGAGCTTGTCCTTCAGCCGCACGATCCGGTAGCTGTTGCGCGAGCCGTCCTCGAGCCGCCGCGGCAGCGCGAACAGGCCGAGCCCCTTGGTGCCGTCCGGCGCCCCCTCGGGGCGCGCCAGGATCAGCGCCACGTCGGCGTCCGTGTGCGAGCAGAACCACTTCTCGCCGTAGAGGCGCCAGGTGCCGCCCTCGTTCCGCGCCACCGTCTCGACCCGGCCGATGTCGGACCCGCCGGCCTTCTCGGTCATGAACTGGGTGCCCTTCCACTGCACGGCCGGGTCAGCCGACAGCATTCGCGGCAGCAGGTAGTCCTTGAGCTGCTGGCTCGCGTACTTGCGGATCAGGTAGATCGAGGTGTCCGTCACGCTGATCGGGCACATGATGCCGAACTCGCCCTGCACGAACAGGTACTGGCAGGCGTACTTGGCGACCGGCGTCACCGGCGCATCGAGCCCGAGGGTGCCGCCGCGGTGGCTCATGGCGTGGAACTGGAAGTCGCCGAAAGCGATCGCCTCCATCTCGCGATAGGCGGGGTGATACTCGATCCAATCCTCGTCGCGGCCGACGCAATCGCGCGGATGCAGCACCGGCCCGTGCTTGTCGGCCGTGCGCGCGAGTTGATCGAGGCGACCACCGGCGAGCACGCCGAGGCGCTTGAAATGGGGGGTGAGTTTCACGCTCACGGCGGCGGGCAGGTAGATCTCCAGCAGGTCGCGCAGGCCGCGGTCGACGGCGTAGAAGTCCTGGCCCGCGCAGTCCGGCGCGATCGGCGATGGGGCTGGCTCGGCCGCGGCGCGCGGCCTGGCTGGCTTGGCGTGGACGTTCATGGGTGCTTCCCCTGGTTTTGTTAACGGCCAACATATCGGCGCGGCCGCCACGGTGCCAGGAGCTATCGCACCGCAGCTCAGGTCATCCACATCGCTCCGGTGACGTCGTAGGCGGCGCCCGAGACATAGGCCGCCGCATCGGAAGCGAGGAACGCCACCACCTTGGCCACCTCCTCCGGCGTGCCGGCCCGGCCCATCGGGATCGCCTTGGCCCGCTCGGTGGAGCGCGGCAGGCCGGCCGCCTCGGAGGCGTCATCGAGGGCATCGCGCATCGGCGTGCCGCCGATCAGTCCGGGGCAGACCGCATTGACGCGCACGCCCGAGGCCGCCACCTCCTGCGCCAGCGCCTGGGTCAGCCCGATGACCGCGAACTTGGAGGCGGCGTAGGCGCCGAACGGCGGCGTCCCGCGCCGGCCGAGCCAGGAGGCGAGGTTCACCACCGCCCCGCGCTTGCGCGCGACCATATCGGGCACCACGGCGCGCGAGACGTTGAAGATGCCATCGACGTTGATCGCCATCGTCTCGCGCCAGTCCTTCTCGGACATGGTGAGCAGGGGAGCCAGCCGGCAGATGCCGGCATTGTTGACGAGGATGTCGAAGGGCCCGCCGGCAAGATTCGCCAGCGCCGCCCGCACCGAGCCCGCGTCGGAAACATCGCCCAAGGCAGCGGCAGCCTTGCGCCCCAGCGTGCGCACCTCGCCCGCCGTCGTCTCGGCCTTGCCGGCGTCGACGTCGATCAGCGCGATGTCGCAGCCCGAGCGCGCCAGCTCCAGCGCGATCGCCCGCCCGATGCCTGCCGCTCCGCCCGTCACCAGCGCGCGCTTGCCCGCCAATCCCTCCATCCGGCCCTCCATCTCCTCCGCGGGCTCAGCCCTTGTCCTTGACCCAGGCCAGGATGTGGCGCGCCACGCCGACGAGGTCGCCCTTCTGGTTGACGACCTTGATGTCGCTGGTGGAGCGCCGCTTGGCGAGATCGACCTCGGCGATGGTGTAGGTGAGGGTGAGCGTGTCACCGAAGTAGACGGGGCCCAGGAAGCGCACCTTGTCGTAGCCGAGGGAGACCGGCGTCTCGTCGCGGCCTGTGCCGTTGCACTTCTCGATCATCATGCTGGAGCAGGTCGAGGCGAAGCCGATCAGCAGCGCGCCATGGGCGATGCGCTTCCCGTATTTGGAGCGCGCCATGTACTGCTCGTTGACATGGTTGACGGCGAAGTCGCCGGTGATGCCGGCGAACAGGTAGACGTCGCTCTCGCTCACGGTCTTGGCGAAGCTGACGCTGTCGCCCGGCTTGACGTAGAAGTCGCTCATCTCGGCTCTGCCTCCCGATGCTTTCGTGCCTGCAGTCTAACGTATCGCCAAAATCAGTCGCTTCGCGAGTGGGGCCAGCCCCACGCCCCGCTGGCGGGACACCCGCCAGACCGCCCGTCTCTTGTCAACAAGAGGCGGGGAGTTCGAGGGGTGTCCCCTCGAGCGGGTTGAAGGGCGGCAGCCCTTCGCGAAGCCAGTTCTTTGCCGTGTGCCCCGCGAGCCAATGTGAAAGACCTCACCCGCTCGCCACCTTGACCACGCCGTCCCTCGCCAGCGCCTCGATCTCGGCGGGCGCGTAGCCCAGCTCCGCCAGCACCTGCGCCGTCTGCGCGCCGAGGCGCTGCGGCGGAAGGCGAACCTCGGCGCTTTCCCCATCGTAGAGAACGGGGTGGTTGACGAGCGTCAGCGGCGCGCCCGTCTCACCCGTGCCCTTGACCGTCACCAGCGATTTCATGTGCGCCACCTGCGGGTCGGCGGCGATCTCGGCATAGCCCTGCACCGGCGCGTGCCAGATCTCGAGCGGCTCCAGCCGCGCCACCCACTCGGCCGTCGTCGCCGTCTTCAAGACATCGGCGATGAGGGCGCTGATCTCGTCCTGTCGTGTCCAGCTGTCCTCGCTCGAGAAGCTCGCGAGACGCCGCTCGCCCGTCGCCTCGGCAAGGGCGGAGAGGGGGGACAGCGACAGCGCGAGATGCCCGTCCCTGGTGGCATAGACCCCGTAGGGGGCGGCGAAGTACCAGCCGGCCACGTGGTTGAAGGCGTTGACCGGCCGCTTCGCCGGCGCGTTGAGCCAGGCCACGAGCGACTCCGCCTGCAGGTCGAGGGCCGACTGCATCAGGCTGGCGTCGACCCGGCAGCCCTGCCCCGTGCGCTGCCGGCGCACGACGGCGGCCAGGATGCCCATGGCGAGGAGCGCGGCGCCGTGATGGTCGATGACGGAGGCACCGGCCGGGCGCGGGCCCGTGGCCGCTTGGCCGGTGATGGCCATCATGCCGAACAGCGCCTGCGCCAGCAGGTCCTGCCCGGGCTTGTCGACATAAGGCCCGTCGGGGCCGTAGCCCGAGGCCGAGGCGTAGATCAGGCTGGGCTTGCGGGCCTTCAGGCGCTCGTAGCCGAGCCCCAGCTTCTCCATCACGCCGGGCCGGAAGTTCTCGGCCACCACGTCGGCGCTGTCGACGAGCTTCAGCGCGATCTCGCGGCCGCTGGCCGACTTCAGGTCGAGGGCGAGGCTCCGCTTGTTGCGGTTGGCGGCGAGAAAGAGGGCACTGTGGCCATCGGGCCAGATGTCGCCGCCGGCCCAGTGCCGCTGCCAGGCCCCATCCGTGCTCTCGACCGCGATGACGTCGGCGCCGAGGTCGGCCAGCGCCTGGATGCCCATCGGGCCGAGCAGGAAGTGGTTGAAGCTGACCACGCGCAGGCCGCTCAGCAGATCGAGCATGGGCCATCCCCCTGAAGCTGGTTTTGACCCCAGAGGAGCACAGAACGGCCCCGATCGCATGCCCTTCCGCTTGCCCTGTCGGGGTCTCGCAAAAGGCGGTGGCGCAGGGCGCGATCAGGCCCTATAAGGGCGCCGGCCCCGCGGGCCGCGGCAAGCACCGGTAGCTCAGCTGGATAGAGCACCAGACTACGAATCTGGGGGTCGGGAGTTCGAATCTTCCCCGGTGCGCCAATAAAATCAAGCACTTACGAGAGTTCAGCGTTCCGCAGAATTGGTGCGGAGGAACGCTAGCGGAACGAAGATCCCATGGGGGATTCTCACTCCTGTGCCGGATGCTCACCTCGCCACGGAGCGCTTCCGGTATTTCGCCAGCACGTAGTTGATCCCATCGGCGATGAGCTCCTGCTGGCTAATGCCCGTCTCGGCCGAGATTGCGCGCAGCTCCTTGAGCGCCGCCTCGTCCTGCCAAGTCGTGATGGACTTCCGGTTCTTCCGGCTGGGCGCCACGTAGGGCTTGCCGTCGTTGCCTGCTGATGGCGCTAGGACTTTGCCACGGCCAAAGCGCCTCAATGTGCCGAGGATGCCGTCGCGGTCCTTGTCGCCCGCCTGCTTCTTGGTCATGGCTT
>JBGGME010000079.1:0-2622 GCA_041288195.1 Hyphomicrobiaceae bacterium | reverse complement strand
TCCAGAGCGAATATTCGCTGTGGTGGCGGGAGCCCGAGGAGGAGGTGCTGCCGACGCTCGAGGAACTCGGGACCGGCTTCGTCCCCTTCAGCCCTTTGGGCAAGGGCTTCCTCACGGGTGCCATCAGCGAGAACACGACGTTCGACAAGACCGACTTCCGCAACATCGTTCCCAGCTTCACGCCGGAGGCCCGCAAGGAGAACCGCGGCCTGGTCGACCTGCTCGGCGACATCGCGGCCCGCAAGCGGGTGACCTCCGCCCAGATCGCGCTCGCCTGGCTGCTGGCGCAGAAGCCGTGGATCGTGCCGATCCCCGGCACCACGAAGCTGCATCGCCTCGACGAGAACCTCGGGGCGGGGGCCGTCGAGTTGAGTGCCGACGATCTCCGGGAGATCGACGGCGCCCTCGCCGAGGTCGCGGTGCAAGGCGCCCGCTACCCGGAGCATCTGCAGAAGCTGGTCGGCCGCTGAGCTGTCGCCAGGCCTCAATGACAAGCATCAGAGCGAGAGTTCGATGAGACCTCAGCATCGGAGGCTAGCCACCGCACTCCTCCTCATCTCGGCCGGTCTTCTAGCGTCGGCGTGTGCGACGGCCGAGAAGACTGGCGGGCCCGCGCCGCTGGTCATTCAAGAGCAAGGCAGCTTCGCCGCCGGAGGAACAATCAAGACGGAGCCGGGTACATTCGATCCCCTGAAGCCGACGGTTGCCGCGGGACAGACCTATCACGGCGATCACACCTACGCGTTCTATCAGATCCCGGTGAATGCCCACAGACTTCCCCTCGTCATGTGGCATGGCGCCGGACAGTTCTCGAAGACATGGGAAACCACGCCGGACGGCCGCGAAGGATTCCAGAACATTTTTCTGCGTCGCGGCTTTGCCACCTACGTCATTGAGCAGCCCCGCCGTGGCGACGCAGGACGCAGCATGGTCGAAGCGACGATCAAGCCGACGCCCGACGAGCAGATGTGGTTCAACCAGTTTCGACTCGGCGTCTGGCCGGATTTCTTCGAAGGGGTGCAGTTCTCGCGAGATCCTGAGACTCTCAACCAATATTTCCGCTCGATGACGCCGAATATCGGCCCGTTCGACCTGGAGGTCGTGTCTGACGGAGTCTCCGCTCTGTTTGATAAGATCGGTCCGGGCATTCTCGTCACCCACTCCCAGAGCGGAGGTCCTGGCTGGTTCACCGCGATCCAAAATCAGAACGTCAAGGCGATCGTTTCGTTCGAGCCCGGCAGCAACTTCGCTTTTCCTCAAGGCGAGGTACCCCCGCCGAGGCCGGGCACCTTCGATACCCTGCAGGGCGTCGCGGTCCCGATCTCCGAATTCATGAAGCTGACGAAGATCCCGATCATCATCTTCTACGGAGACTATGTCCCCGACCAGCCGACAACCATGCCCGCGCAGGATAGCTGGCGCGTGCGCCTCGCCATGGCTCGGTTGTGGAGAGACACGATCAATCGTCACGGTGGCGACGTCACCGTTGTTCACCTGCCGGAGATCGGTATCAGGGGCAACACGCATTTCCCCTTCTCGGATCTGAACAACCTCGAAGTTGCGGACCAGATGTCCAAGTTTCTCGGGCAGAAGCGCTTGGACTGAGCTGTCAAGCCGGCAGCAAGAGCATCGGCTCATACTGCAGGCGTTGGTCGCGCCCCGGATCGCACCCGTTCATCGCTGTCTGGTATGCGGGATGTGCCGCCACGTGACCGATCTCTGAGGGACATCAGTGAGAGGAGCCGCTGATGGAACGAGGCGCGTTTCGATTGGCGCCCGCTTGTACCTGCCATGCATCGCAGTGCCAGCCGATCACCACCGGGACGGGACCGCGATCGATCACGCCACTCGGCCTGCGCCAGATAGCCTCGGGCGGCAGCATCATCGCCTGACCATCGACTGCGGCTCCTGCTTCGGCTTCAAGCCGACGCCGTCGCTCAAGATCGCCACGAACCATGCGCCACCACATGGGGAGGACATGGACATCAACGCCGGCACGATCCTGGTGGTGTGCGTGGCCGGCGGCGAGCAGTCAAAATCCGAGGCACTGGCATGGGCAACCACGAGTTCGTGCCCTGGCAGATCGGGGCCGTGATGTAGCGCCTGCCGGCGGCCTCAAGTCTGCGCCTCGTCAGCCCGAGACCGCAACAGCTCGAGGGCCCTGCCTTCGCTCACGATGCAGCTGAAGCCGGTGGGCGTCGTGAGCACGACGGTCCAGGTGGCACCCCGCACTTCGCTGAACAGGTCGAGCAGATTGCCGTTGGCCTCGAGGCCGCGTGCCACCGGTGTCTCGGCGAAGTTGCGGCCGAGCCAACGAACGAGATCGGGCCTCGACGCGCAGCCGCGCACCACGGACTGCGTGTCCTCGACGGATGGCGGCTCTTGGGCGTGGAGGGAGGCGCCGACGGCTGTGTGCACGAGTGCCAACGCCGTCACCACCCGGACGGCAAGGCGCATAGCACCTCTCCTTGACGGCCAGCCGGCCATGGGTCCACTCGGGCACGACGCATGGCCGAAGATCGGCATCTTCTCATACCAACCGTCCAAGTTGCTGACTCGTTTGTGAATTCCCCGTGTCGTTGAGACATGCTGTCGATGGCCGGGCTGGGGCTGGAGGCGCGG
>JBGGME010000078.1:0-27394 GCA_041288195.1 Hyphomicrobiaceae bacterium | reverse complement strand
CGCGGCGCCGGGATGACGGCGTATGGGACACGCACTCCGTATCCTCAGACGTCATGCCGGCGGAGGCCGGCACCCAGCACACTGGGAGCTTTACGGCGTTGCGGGCATGACGTTTCGCCAAAGTCGGGGTTTGCAGTAAGCTTTGCCGAGGAAACGCCCATCTACAACAAGCAAGAGATGAAGCCCCAGGTCTCCGAGCACGGCCTCGACGGCGTCGAGATATTCCAGGACCTCGAGGAGGACGAGCGCTCCCGCCTTGTCGCCGAGCTCGAGACGCTGACGCTAAGGCGCGGCGACGTGCTGGTGCGTCAGGGCGAGATGGCGGATGCGCTCTTCGTAGTGGTGACGGGGCGCTTCGCCGTCACGGTCGCGGGGCGGCGCGAGGCGGTGGCCGAGCTCGGCGCCGGCCAGCCGCTGGGCGAGATCGCCTTCCTTGCCGGCGGTCCGCGCACCGCCACCGTCACCGCGCTGCGCGACAGCCTGGTGCTGCGGCTGGGACGCGCCGAGTTCGAGGCGCTCTCCGCCAAGAGCCCGTCGATCTGGCGCACGCTGACCGTGGCGCTCGCCAAGCGCGTGGCGGATGCCAACATCACCCGCGCGCCGCCGCCCGACCCGCGGCCGCGCACGGTGGCCATCATCCGCGCCGGAGGCAGCGAGCTGCCGCCCGCCTTCATCGTCGGGCTGACGCGCGCGTTCCGGCGCAGCAACCGTACCATGCTGGTGCGCTCCGAGATGGCGAAGGCCGTGCTGCCGACCAACGTGCGCATCGACAGCGTGGAGGCGACGCGCGCCCTCAACGCGCTCGAGAGCAACTACGACTACGTGCTGTTCATCGCCGAGCATGAGCTCACCCCCTGGTCGGAGAAGGCGATCCGGCAGGCCGACCTCGTGCTTGCCGTCGGCATGCACTCGGCCAACCCGGAGCCCAACGCGCTCGAGCGGCTGGCGGCCGAGTTGCTGCCGCCGGCGGCGCAGCGGCTGGTGCTGCTGCACGAGACGCACAGGCCCATCTCCGGCACCGCGCGCTGGCTCGTGCATCGCAACGTCGCCATGCACCATCACGTTGCGTTGGATAACGTCGGCCACGTGGAGCGGCTCTATCGCTTCATCAACGGCACGGCGCTCGGCCTGGTGGCCTGCGGGGGCGGGGCCTACTGCGCGGCGCATATCGGCCTCTACAAGGCGCTGACCCAATCGGGCCTGGTGTTCGACATCATGGGCGGCACCTCGGGCGGCGGCGCCATGACGGCGGCCTTCGCCATGGGCGCCCACCCAGACGACGTCGACCGCGCCACGCACGAGATCTTCGTCACCAACAAGGCCATGCGCCGCTACACCTGGCCCAGGTACAGCCTGCTCGACCACACCCACTACGACCGCCAGCTCGCCGCCCACTACTCCGGGATCGACATCGAGGATCTGTGGATCCCCTACTTCGCCGTCTCGACTAACCTGTCGAGCCACGATCTGCACCGCCATCGCCGCGGCGACCTGTGGGCGGCCGTGCGCTCGACGGGCTCCGTGCCCGTGCTGCTGCCGCCCTACTACACGAAGGACGGGCAGATGCTGGTCGACGGCGCCATCCTCGACAACGTGCCGATCCGCACCATGCACGAGCTCAAGAGCGGGCCCAACGTGGTCGTCACATTCGAGATGCCGAAGCTGCAGCGGTTCGAGGTCGACTACAAATCGCTGCCGACCCGCGCCGCGCTCCTGAAGGCCATGATCAACCCGTTCCTGAGGAAGACGCTGCCCAGGGCGCCGGGCGTCGGCAGCGTGCTGATGCGCTCGATGATGGCGAACCGGGGGGGCTTCGAGCGCAGCCTGCGCGAGGACGACCTGGTGCTGGTGCCGCCCTGCCCGCCCGACATGGGCATCCTGGACTGGCACCGCCACACCGAGCTCGCCGACCTCACCTACCGCTGGGGCATGCGCGAGATCGCGCGGCGCATGACCGAGGGGCATTCGGCGCTGGCGATTTGAGGATCGCCATTGTCAGGAGGGCGCGGCTACGCGATCCTGGCGGCACAAGCCCGAGAGGCGGGAGCGAGCAGCCGAGGAGCGCGAGAGAGATGGCACAGCTGGGCACGTACAAGGACATCGGCGTCGATCTCGCCGACATGGTGGCGACGATCGAGATCCGCCGCCCGCCGCACAACTTCTTCGACATCGAGCTGATCAAGCAGATCGCGGACGCCTGCGAAGCGCTCGACAAGAACGAGGCCTGCCGCGCCATCGTGCTCGCAGCCCAGGGCACGGCGTTCTGCGCCGGCGCCAAGCTGGGCGACGGGCGCGACGTCCAGGACACGCTGGTCAGGCGCTCGGAGACGGGGCAGGCGGGGCATCTCTACATCGAGGCGGTGCGGCTCTACCGCACGGCAAAACCGATCGTGGGCGCGATCCATGGCGCGGCGGTCGGCGGCGGCCTGGGCCTCGCCATGGTGCCCGACATCCGCGTCACCTGCGCGGAGGCGCGCTTCTGCGCCAACTTCACGAGGCTCGGCTTCCACCCGGGCTTCGGCCTCACGCACACGCTGCCGGCGCTGATCGGGCCGTCGAAAGCGGCGCTGATGTTCTACACGAGCCGCCGCATCCCCGGCGACGAGGCGGTGCGCATGGGGCTTGCCGACGTGCTGGTGCCGCAGGCGGAGGTGCGGTCCGCCGCGCACAAGCTCGCTCACGAGATCGCGGAGTGCTCGCCGCTCGGCGTGCTGGCGACGCGGGCGACGATGCGCGCGGGGCTCGCCGACCGCGTGCGCGCGGCGACCGACCACGAGCTCGAGGAGCAGACGCGGCTGCGCACGACCGAGGACTTCAAGGAAGGCGTCAACGCCGTCAACGAGCGGCGCACGCCGCGCTTCGTGGGGAGGTAGCGAGCCGCGCCGGGCGCGGCTCGGATGTCACCTGCCCGGCTTGCGCTATGAGCACTTGCCCGAGAGGTCGTCGAGGGCGGCGTTGTAGACCTTGCCGTCGGCCGAGTTCTCGTCGACGTCCTCGCCGGCGGCCCATGCCGTCTCGAATTCGGGCCCCAGCTGCTTGATGAAGCCCTGGATCTGCGCGTCGATCTTGGGGTCCTCCTTGTCGCCGGCGCTCTCCATGACCTTGCTCATGGCGCAGAAGGTTTTGAGCTTGCCCGCATCGCCGGCCACGGCCTTGAACGTCTTGACGGCCGCGTCGATCTTGGGGCTGGCGGCAAGTGCCGGGGAGGCCGCGAGGCCGAGGGCGACAACGCAGGCGGCGAGAGTGCGCATTCTTGTCTCCTGTCGATGAACGTGACGAGCAACTGGCGGCATTTGAGCGGGCGCTGCGGGCGGGCGTGTGACCGCGGGCGACCCCCGGGCATCCCAAGTGTGGGTACGATCGGCAGGAACAACGCACCAGCCGCAAAGTTCCGTTGCGGGCTGCGTCACTTTGGGCGGCGATGTTGCCGAAGGGCGTCAGCCTCGCGGACTAGGGACGCTTGCGTCGGTCACTGCAACCATCGATAGCAGCGTTGCAGATTTTCGCCTGGAACGGTGCGCTGTTGGTTGTAAACTGTCGATCGGTGCACCCCCGAGCGGTGCAAGTCGAGGCCAACTCTTCGCATCCCCGCACAGACCCCCGCACAGATCCTGGCATGACCGAACACGCTGACCCTGCGGCCGCCGTCGAGGCGATCGCGCGTACCGCCCGCAAGGTGAGGACGCCGTGCGGCGATGGCCACATGGTGTGGCGCGTGTGGGGCAAGGGCGAGCCGCTGGTGCTGTTCCACGGCGGCTCGGGCTCGTGGACGCACTGGATCCGCAATATCGACGAGCTGTCGCGGCACCACGAGCTGTGGGTGGCCGATATCCCGGGCCTCGGCGACTCGACGATGCCGCCGCAGCCTTGGGTGCCGCAGACCATTGCCGACGTGGTGGTCGCGGGTCTGGGCGAGCTGTTTCCGGCGGCGCAGCGGCTGAGGCTGGTCGGCTTCTCGTTCGGCGGGCAGATTGCGGGCCTGTCGGCAGCGCGCATGGGCAACCGCGTCCAGTCGCTGACGCTGGTGGGCGTCGCCGCGCTCGGCCTGCGCGCCGATCCGCGCGAGCCGTTCGCCAAGGTGCGCACGGGCATGAGCGCAGCCGAGATCGCCGGCGTCTACCATCAGAATTTGCGCGTGCTGATGTTCGCCGATCCCGCCAACATCGATGCGCTCGCCGTCCACCTGCAGGCCGAGAACATCAAGCGCGCGCGCTTCCGCAGCCGCCCGTTCGCCGCGACCGACACGCTCGCCCGCGCGCTCGCCGACGTGACCGCGCGCGTCAGCACGATCTGGGGCACGCGCGACATCATCGCCAGGCCCTCGCTCGAGGCGCGGCTCGACATCCTGCGCCGCCACCACCCCGGGCTCGACGTTCGCCTGATCGAGGGCGCGGGGCACTGGGTTGCCTACGAGGCGGCCGACCGCTTCAATGCGGCACTGCTCGACGTGCTGGCGAGCGCCGGCAGCAAGGCCGCCTGAGGCCCGGACATCGGCAGGCCCCTACGTCGTCTCGCCGCGCCTCAACCCCGGGATCGGCGGGGTCCAGGCCGTGACGCCGGGCGCCGGCCGGCCCCAGATGTTGTCGTGGCGCGGACCGCTGTCGGTGAAATGCGCCACGATCAGGCGGTGCAGCATGTCCATGTTGGGCATGATCGAGTGGAAGCCTGCCACCGCCGCGAACAGCCGGTCCTGCACCTCCCAGTAGCCGAAGTCGTCGGGCGTGACGCACACCAGGCTCTCGAGCGGCAGGAACTTGGGCACCGCGCCGTTGAGGGGCACGCCGCCGTCGCCGGTGAGGCGCGCGATGCCAGGGTTGGCGTCGCCCCACATGTTGTCGCGGTCCTCGGGTCGGAAATCGAAATCGAAGCCGGCGCCGCGGCGCACGACGCGGAGGCGGATGCGCGTCTTGGCATTGACGCCGACGACGCACAGCCAATGCGCGGCGGAGAGGCCGATGGCGGCGAGGTCGAGCGTGTCGATCCTGGCGCGGTGGGTGGCGGCCGTCTGCAGCATGTGGGTGAACAGTGTCCGCGCGCGTGCGGCCGGGTCGCCGCGGTCGAGACCGTGGCGGCGGATGATGCGCTCCAGCGTATCGATGACGCTTCCCTGCCAGATGGCGATGTCGAACAGCGAGCGCGGGCCGATGCCGTCGTCGACGATGAGGCCGCCGTCAAAGCTGCCGAGCATGTGGTAGAGCCCCGGCGTCACGCGCGCCGCCTCGCGCTCCCGCGAGGATGGCGTGCCGCTGCCGAGGTTGGCGGTGCCGGTGGTGATCTGGGCCACGGCCTCGAAGGCGCCCTGGAACGGTGCCGCCAGCGTTGCGACCTTGTGCACGTGGTGGGCGCCGCGCGACTGCTCGAGATAGCCGGCGATGACGACGCCGCCGAGCGAGTGTCCCACGAGGTTGACCTTGGCCTCGGTCGTGTTGCCCCAACCCGCGGCATCGTAGTGGCGCAGCAGCTTGGTGCGCTCGATCACCTCCTCGACGAAGCGGGCGAGCTGGGCCTCGGCCGCCACCAGCGGCTGGCGCCAATCGTACTTGAAGGCGTAGACGGGGACGGGCTCGTCCTCGCTGGGGCTCAGGCCGTGGCGCAGCTCTTCGATCAGCTCCTTGTAGCCGAGTTCGTGGACCTGACCCGGAACCACGCGGGCGGGCTCGATCGACTCGAACTGCAGATTGTCGGGGTGGAGCGTAGCGCGCTCGAAGTCGCGGGTCAGCGTCGACCACACGGCCTCGTGCGGCAGCCGGTACTCGTCCTTGAGCGTCGTGCCGAGCCAGCCCGGCACGAAGATGGTGGGATGCGCAAGCGTGGTCATGGCGATCACGATCCCCTGCTGCAATGCGTTGCTGCGAACCGCGCCGAGCCCGGCTCAAACGCATTTCAGAATGCGAAGCACGACCCAGTCATAGTCCGGGATCGTGCCTGCGTGAAGGCCGCGGCGTGAAGTCCGCCCGCTAACGGCCGAGCTCGAAGGGTCCGCCGCGCTCGATCGCCTTGATGTATGCGGGCCGCGCCTTCAATCGCGCGTGCAGGGCCACGAGATTGGGATAGCCGGCAAGCGGGCCGCGCGAGGCGCCCGCGTCGAGCACGAAGGAGAGCTGGATGTCGGCGGCGGAGAACATGTTGGCGACGAAGTAGTCGTCTTTGCCGAGCGCCGCGCTCATGTAGTCGAAGTGGTTTTTCAGCTCGCCCTCGATGCGCGGATGTAGCGGCGCGCCGGCGTCTCCGAGCCGGCCCACGTAGAGCTTGAGGAGCAGGGGCAGCATGGCCGAGCCCTCCGAGAAGTGCAGCCAGTGCAGGTAGGCGACGTAGTCGGGCGAGTTGAAGTCGCGGAGCGGGGCGAGCCGGCCGTTGCCGTACTTGCCGACGAGGTACTCGACGATGGCGCCGGACTCGGCCACCACCAGTGCGCCGTCTCGGATGACGGGCGACTTGCCGAGCGGGTGGATCGCCTTGAGCGCCGGCGGGGCGAAGCGGGTCCTGGGATCGCGGCTGTAGGGGACGATCGTGTAGGCGAGCCCCAGCTCCTCGAGCAGCCACAGGATGCGCTGCGAGCGCGAGTTGTTGAGGTGATGGACTTCGATCATGGGTTCGCTCCTGCGGGCTAAATCCGCCGCCCTGCATCCTGCCAGTAGGGGTCGCGCAGGCGGCGCTTGAAGATCTTGCCACTGTCCTCGCGCGGCAGGTCGCGGGCGATCTCGATCGACTTGGGCACCTTGTAGTCGGCGAGGTGGGCGCGCAGGTGCGCCTGCACGTCGGCCGCGGTGAGGGCGGCGCCGTCGGCGGGCTCGACAACGGCCATCAGCCGCTCGCCGAACTCGGCGTCGGGGATGCCGAACACGGCGCAGTCCTTGACGCCGGCGAGCGCGTGCAGCACGGCCTCGATCTCGGCCGGGTAGATGTTGACGCCGCCGGAGATCACCATGTCGCGCTTGCGGTCGCACAGGAACAGGTACCCGTCGGCGTCGAGATAGCCGACGTCGCCGGACGTGATGAAGCCCTCGCGGTCGATGCGGGCGCGCTCGTCGGGGCGGTTGTGGTAGGTGAAGTCGGGCAACTCGGCAAAGCGCGTGAAGATCTCGCCGACCTCGCCCGCGGGCAGGATGTGGCCGGCCTCGTCCAGGATGCGTAGCTCGGCGCCTTGCACGGCGCGGCCGACCGTGCCGGGCTTGGCCATGGTGTCGGCGCTGGAGGCGAGCGTCACCGCGCTCGATTCGGTGGAGCCGTAGAACTCGTTGATGACCGGGCCCCACCAGTCGATCATCGCCGTCTTGACGTCGTGCGGGCAGGGCGCGGCGGCGTGGATGACGAACTTGAGCGAGGAGGTGTCGTAGCGCCGGCGCACGTCCTCGGGCAGCTTGAGCAGGCGGATGAACATGGTCGGCACCATGAACATGGTGTCGAGGCGCTCGCGCTCGATGAGCTCGAGCAGGCCCACGGGATCGAAGCGCGGCATTAGCACCATGGTGCGGGCAACGCGTCCCGCGCGCATGGCGAACGCGTTGGGCGCGGAGTGGTAGAGCGGGCCTGGCACGGCGCAGCGGATGCCGGGCGTGATGCCGAACACGTCGCGGCGCAGGCGCTCGGAGGCCCCCATCTGCGCCGGTGTCGGTGCGGGCCGGCGCACGCCCTTGGGATGGCCGGTCGTGCCCGAGGTGTAGAACATGGTGAGCGGCGGGGAGGGCATGTCGCCGCGATGCGGCGCGTGCGCGGCGAGCCAGGCCTCGTAGTCCCGCGCGCCGGGGACAGCGCTCGGCGGCACGGGGGCGATGCCGTAGGCGGATGCGACCTCGGGCGGCGTGGCGACGATGATGACGGCGACGCCCTTCGGCAGCGCCGCGGCCACGGGGGCGATGAGATCGGCGTGGCCTACCAGCACGCGAGCGCCGCAGTCGCCGAGGATGAAGACGATCTCCTCGGCCTTGAAGTGCCAATTGACGGGCACGGAATAGGCACCGAGGGCCTGCGCGGCGTAGGCCGTCTCGATGAAGGGGATGTCGTTGCGCATGAGGATGGCGACGCAATCGCCGCGCGCCACACCGAGTGCCGCCAGCCCCGCCGCCGCGCGCCGCACGCGCTCGTCGAGCGCCGCCCCGCCGATGCGCCGCGCGCCGCTCACGAGTTCGGTTGCCGGGTCTGCCATGCTGCTTGCCGCTTGTCGTTTCCGTCCCGGCGGAAGACTAGCGCAAGTCGGACATGCCGCGTAGGGCGCAATAGCCGAAGGCTTATTGCGCCCTACGGCTGCCCTACATCCGGAACACACCAAAGCGCGGTTCGGGGATCGGGGCGTTGAGTGCTGCCGAGAGCGCCAGCGCCACGACGCGGCGCGTTTCCCCGGGGGTGATGATGCCGTCGTCCCAGAGGCGGGCGGTGGCGTAGTAGGGGTGGCCCTCGCGCTCGTACTGCTCGAGCACGGGGCGCTTGAAGGCGGTCTCGTCGTCGGCGCCCCAAGTCTTGCCCTCGGCCTCGAGGTTGTCGCGGCGGACGGTGGCGAGCACGCCGGCGGCCTGCGGGCCGCCCATCACGGAGATGCGGGCGTTGGGCCAGGTGAACAGGAAGCGGGGCGAGTAGGCGCGGCCGCACATGGCGTAGTTGCCGGCCCCGTAGCTGCCGCCGATGATCACCGTCACCTTCGGCACCTGCGCGCAGGCGACCGCCGTCACCATCTTGGCGCCGTCCTTGGCGATGCCGCCGGCCTCCGCCGCCTTGCCCACCATGAAGCCCGTGATGTTCTGCAGGAACAGCAGGGGGATGCGGCGCTGGCAGGCCAGCTCGATGAAGTGCGCGGCCTTGAGCGCGGTCTCGGAGTAGAGGATGCCGTTGTTGGCGAGGATCGCCACAGGCAGCCCCTCGATGTGGGCGAAGCCCGTCACCAGCGTCTGCGCGTAGTTGGCCTTGAACTCGTCCATCTCGCTGCCGTCGACCAGGCGGGCGATGATCTCGCGCGTGTCGTACTGGGTCATGAGGGAGGCCGGCACCACGCCGTCGATCTCGGCCATATCGTAGGCCGGCGGGCGCGGCGCCCGCACGTCGATGTCGACCTTCTTCACCGTGTTGAGGTTGGCGACGATGTTGCGCACGATCTGCAGGGCATGCGCGTCGTTCAACGCATAGTGGTCGGCGACGCCCGACTGGCGCGTGTGCACCTCCGCGCCGCCCAGCTCCTCGGCGCTCACCGTCTCGCCGGTTGCGGCCTTCACCAGCGGCGGGCCGGCGAGGAAGATGGTGCCCTGCCTGCGCACGATGATGGACTCGTCCGACATGGCCGGCACGTATGCGCCGCCTGCCGTGCACGAGCCCATGACGGCGGCGACCTGGGGGATGCCGAGCGAGGACAGCGTCGCCTGATTGTAGAAGATGCGGCCGAAGTGCTCGCGGTCGGGGAAGACCTCGGTGTGGTGCGGCAGGTTGGCGCCGCCGGAGTCGACGAGATAGATGCACGGCAGCCGGTTCTCGCGCGCGATCTCCTGGGCGCGCAGGTGCTTCTTGACGGTCATGGGATAGTAGGTGCCGCCCTTGATGGTGGCATCGTTGCACACGATCACGCACTCGCGGCCCGAGACGCGTCCGACGCCCGTGATGACGCCGGCGGCGTGGATGTCGCCGGAGTAGAGGCCGAGCGCGGCGAGCTGGGAGAGTTCCAGGAACGGCGAGCCCGGGTCGATGAGGCCGAGCACGCGGTCGCGCGGCAGCAGCTTGCCGCGGGCGACGTGGCGCTCGCGCAGCTTCTCGGGCCCGCCCTCAGCGGCCTCGGCGCGCTTGTCAGCGAGGTCGGCCACCAGCGCCCGCATGGCCGCCGCGTTGGCCTTGAACTCCTCGGAGGAGGCGGAGATAGAGGACGTGATCTTGGGCATCGTGTCATCCCGGCGCTGGTCGCCGGGATCCAGCGTGCAGCGGGCTCCGGCGCTTTGCGGATGGCTGGATCCCGGGCACAAGGCCCGGGATGACGCTACTTCTTCCCCTCGCCGGGCTCCGTCGGGCCGCCGGCCTCCTTCCAGGCCTTGAAGCCGCCGAGCACGTGCGCCACGGGCTTGAGCCCCATGTCCTGCGCGGTCTTGGCCGCGAGCGCCGAGCGCAGGCCACCGGCGCAGAAGAATACGAACCTCTTGTCCTCGGCGAAGATCGGCTTGAAGTAGACGCTGTCGGGATCGATCCAGAACTCGAGCATGCCGCGCGTCATGCGGAAGGCGCCGGGCACGCGGCCGTCGCGCTCCAGCTCGCGGGGGTCGCGCAGGTCGACGAGAACGACGTCGTCGCGGCCGTGCAGCTTGACGGCGTCGGCCGCCTCGATCTCCTCGATCGCGCGCTTGGCGGCGTCGACCAGGGCTTTCGAGCTCACCGTAATCTTCTGGGGCAAGGGCTCCTCCAATCCGTCTTTGATACGCCGGTGCGCGCGTGGATGTGTGCGGGTGCGGCCAGTCAGCCAATCCCCTGCCAGTCCTACGCCAGACGCCCCGCGTCCGCCATGTTTTGATGGCTTGGTGCTCGGGGAATCTGATAGCACAGGCCGCATGCTCCTTCGCTACGCCATCCTGGCCGCACCCTTGCTGATAGCGGCATGCGCGGCTGTGCCGGGCTATTCGCCGCCTCCCTTCAAGGAGCCGGGCAAGCATGCCAAGCCGCTCGAAAGCGGCGACGTGCAGGCCGACGGCCAATACGAGATGAGCGCCGACGAGAAGGCCATGGACTGCAAGCGCATCACCGGCTCCATGCAGATCGCCATCTCGCGCATGAGGGACAGCTCCGGCCGCGTGGAGCCTTCGGCGAGCGCGCGGGTAGCACAGTCGGCGGCAACGCCCGTGTTCGGCGGCTCCAGCATCGGCGCGGATCGAGGGCGTCTGTTTGCGCGTGAGCGCGCCAAGCTCGAGGCCTACAACCGCGAGCTTGCCACGCGCAACTGCAAGCAGCTCGACATCGAGGCCGAGCTGGCGCGCGCGCCCGATCAGCCCGGCAAGAAATACTAGGCGACCGCTCCGCGGCCCCCGGGCGCCTCTCCGCGGGGCCGGCAGCCTCGCGACGCATGAACCCTCTCAAGAGCCGGCCGCGGTTAACTGCTTGTGCGGTCGCGGCAATCTGCTCCATGTATGTCGGCGATCCTGTCCTGCATGAGTGGTGCGGGAGCGTCATCACAGGTGCGTCGAAGCATCGAGGTTCAACGGCTCTCAGCCGGCTTGCGGCCCGTCTGCCGAATAGGTCAGGTCGAAGGCCATCAGCTGAAAGTGGGCTCGTGCGCGGGCCGGTGTCGTTGCTAAGATGCGCGTGAGGTCGTCGTGCCATGAAGAATTCACCCTCCCCGGAAAGCGAAGCGAGCGCGCCCGGTTCGTGGCTGCCGGTCGGGCAGCGCGTGCGGGCGCGCCGCATCCAGCTCGGCTTCCGCAAGGGCGCTGTCGCGGCCCGTCTCGGCGTGTCCATGGAGCGCTTCGAGGCGATGGAGGCCGGCCGGGTCGAGATCACGCCCGAACTGCTGGGCCGGCTCTCGGAGCTCATGAAAGTACCGGTGCTCTACTTCTTCGAGGACCTGCTTTCGGCCGAGGCGGCCGGCGGCGAAAGCTGCGATCGCGGCGTCGTCAGCGACGAGGAGCGCGTGGCGAGCCTGGTCGGGGCCTTCCGCCGATTGGACCGCGAGAAGCAGCAATATCTGCTCGTGCTCGCGACGACGCTGGCTAAGGATGCGGAAAGTTAGGGACCATAGTCACAAGGGTTTTCGGACAATGCCGCCGCTGATCTTCGACGATCGAGGCAATTGCTGGATCATAGATAGCCCATCGTTTCGCGCCGCGTTCGGGAACGCAGGGCTGTGCGGAGACGCCCCTGCATTCCTGATCGAGCATGCCGGCTTCGTCGCCGTCACGCGGCATCGGGCGGGTTTCGTCATCCGCTTTAATCCGGGCAGCGTGGCGGGCGCAGCGCTTGCCGGCCTGTACCAATGGCTGCGGCGGCATCGCTACGACCGGCTTTGCCTCGCCTACGGCGGTTGGGGTGAGACCGGCCACATGGTGCTCGGGGCGGGCCTCGCCGCGTTTCGCAGGATCGAGGCGCTGATCGAGCAGTCGCGCGGTCCGCAGTCGCGGTTCGTCTCGATCGAGGAGCGGGCCGTGGCCCTTTCCGAGGTCGCCGCTTTCTCGGCCGTGTTCGAGCACTGGCGCACGAATGGGGGCATTTTCGAGGAGACCGCCTACCGCCCGTTGCTCCGGCGCCATGCATGCGACCGTTTCATCGTGCTCGAGTCGTACCCCGGCGACAGCGATCTCGGCATCGTCCATGCCGGCCGTGGGCTGCATATCCCCGACAGGGAGGCGCATGCGGCGCTTGACGGCGCGCGCCTCTCCGACATTCCCGATCGCGCCTATGCGGACTGGTCGGCGGGCATATACCGCGGCGTGCTCGAGAGCGGGCAACCCCGCTTCGATCAGATCCACGCCCTTATCCGTTGGCCGCGAGCGGGCAGCGTCGAGCGCCGCTATTGGCGCATGATCCTCCCCTGCCGCACCCGCGACAGCGGGCACCGCCTCCTGGGCGTGAGCTGCGAGCCGGGCCCGCTCGACGAGCGCGACCGCAAGATCGCCTAGGCTGAGTTGACGACCGAGGACGCCGTGGCGCCAAGGGCAGGCTCGGGGATGTCGGGCAGGTCGCGGGCGCGGGCGATGAGGGCCACGGAGCGGGTCGCAGACAGGCCGCGCACCGCCACATCCTCCCGCCGGAAGCCAGCGAGATCGAGGCCCGCTTGCGCCAGCACCTCGCTCGACACGATCAGCTGACAGCCCTTCTCCTTGGTCAGTGCCTCCAGGCGGCTCGCGGCGTTGACCGTATTGCCGATCACGGTGACCGACGCCGTCCCGGCATGGCCGATCTGGCCCACGACCAGCGGGCCCACGTCGATGCCTATGCCCAGCATCAGCGGCCTGCCGATCTCGCTCACGATGTCCTGGTTCAGCCGGTCGAGCCCGAGGTCGATATCGCGAGCGGCGCGCAATGCCTGGCGGCAGCCGGCGGCCTCTCCGTCGCGGCCGCCGAAGATCGCCATCAGACCGTCGCCCAGGTATTTGTCGATGGCGCCGTCGTGGCGCTCGATCGCCTCGCCCACCTCGGCGAACAGGCGGTTGAGGATGAACACGACGTCGTAGGGCAGACGACGCTCGGCGATCATGGTGAAGCCGCGCGTGTCCAGGAACAGCACCACCAGGTTGCGCTCGATGCCTTGCGGCTGGCCGGTCTGCGGTTTGCCGCCGGGGACGCTCAATGGTGGCGCGACGAGGCGGGTGACCGTGATGGGCTCGCGCGGCCGGATCTGGCAGGCAAGCCGCACGTGCGGCGGCGCGCGAATGCTGGCGAGCGTCATGGCCTCGGAGCTGGAGGGCGGCATCAGGTCGGCAAGCCCGCTCTCCACGCCCACCCGGCAGGTCGAGCAGCGGGCGCGGCCGCCGCACACGGACGCGTGCGGCACGTCGCTCATGCGGCTGATCTCGAGCAGCGTGGGGCCCAGCGGCACGCGCACCATGGGTCCACCCCGGTACGTCACCTCGACCTTGGCGCCGGCCGCGCGCCTGAGCGTGCGCACCACGGGCACAGCCAACGCCAGCCCCAGCAACACCAGGAATGCCAACTGCAGGCGATCGCGCAGGGTGGTGAGTCGCTCGGCGGTCGGGCCATCGGGCGCGCGCGAGGCTGTCTGCAGGCGCTCCCAGACGCCCGGCTGCTCGATTTGGGCCGCCATCTGCCGTCCGGCCACGGTGAAGCCCGCGAGCGAGGCGATCGGCAGGGCCACGGCGAGCGCGAGCAGCAGGGGCTGCACGCGCCGATACCACGCCGCAAGGCTCAGCCAGTAGTGCATGCCGATGCAGCCGTGCACCCAGACCAGGACCAGGAGGAGGCTCTGCTGCCAGGCGAGACCGGGCCACAGGTTGCCGAGCTCGAAGGCGTAGGTGTCGTCGGTGCCCGCGAGGCTCGCCGCGCCGCGGTTGTAGGCCACGTGCGTGATCAGCAGCAGCGGGATGGAGACGCCGGAGACGACCTGTGCCGCCTCCCACAACGGCAGCTTCCAGGTGAGTCGCCGCGAGATCTTGTAGAGCGCGAGCGCGATATGGACGAGGAAGGCGGCGAGCAGGATGCCGGAGCCCACCCAGGAGCGGGTGACGAGCTTGCGCCACCCCTGCATCTCCAGCATGGCCTCGAGGCTGACGAGGCCCAGGGCGTGATTGAGGAAGTGGGTGGCGGCGAACGTGAAGAGGACGAGGCCGGAGGTGAGCCTCAGCCGTTGCAGGAGATCGCCGCGTGCCAGGACGTGCATGCCGCTTGCCGTTGCGCTTGATTCTGGTGCGGATCATAGGAAACGCGGGGCGCCGTTGACAGCCCGATTGCCCGGCGCCCGCCGGCAATGCATAACGCGACGGTTCCCTCTCCCCGCTGGCGGGGAGAGGGAGGGAGGCGCCATGTTCAAAAAGATCCTGATCGCCAACCGGGGCGAGATCGCCGTCCGCATCATCAAGACCGCGCGCAGGTTGGGTGTCGGCACGGTCGCCGTGTGCTCGGAGGCAGACCGCGGCGCGCCCTTCACGCGCATGGCCGACGAGGTGGTCGAGATCGGCCCAGGGCCCGCGACCGAAAGCTATCTGCGGGGCGACCGGATCATCGCGGCGGCGCGCGAGACGAAGGCCCAGGCGATCCACCCGGGCTACGGCTTCCTGGCCGAGAACGCCGACTTCGCGGCTGCCGCCGGCAAGGCCGGCATCAAGTTCATCGGCCCGTCGCCGGAGGCCATGCGGCGCATGGGTGGCAAGGCCGAGGCCAAGGCGATTGCGGCGGCGGCGGGCGTGCCGGTGGTGCCCGGCTACAATGGCAACGAGCAGGGCGCCAAGGCGCTGGCGCGCGAGGCCAAGCGCATCGGCTTTCCCGTCATGATCAAGGCGGTGGCCGGAGGCGGCGGGCGCGGCATGCGTCTCGTTGCGCGCGAGGGGGAGTTCGCCGCCGCGCTCGAGAGCGCGCAGCGCGAGGCGCAGGCCGCGTTCGGCGACCCCCGCATCCTCATCGAGAAAGTGATCGAGCGTCCCCGCCACATCGAGGTGCAGGTGTTCGGCGACTCGCACGGTAACGTCGTACACCTCTTCGAGCGCGACTGCTCGCTGCAGAGGCGCCACCAGAAGGTGATCGAGGAGGCCCCCGCGCCCGGCATGTCGGCGGAGCTGCGCGCCAAGATCACGGCCGCCGCGGTCGCCTGTGCCAAGGCGGTCGGCTACGAGGGCGCCGGCACGGTGGAGTTCCTGGTCGAGGGCGGCGCGCTCGGGCCTGCGGCCCCCTGGCACTTCATCGAGATGAACACGCGCCTGCAGGTCGAGCATCCCGTGACGGAGGCGATCACGGGCCTCGATCTCGTGGAGTGGCAGCTGCGGGTGGCGGCCGGCGAGAAGCTGCCGCTGTCGCAGCGCGAGATCGCCATGTCGGGCCATGCCATCGAGGTGCGGCTCAACGCCGAGGACCCTGCCAAGGGATTTTTGCCGTCGATCGGGCGCATCGTCGAGTTCCAGACGAAGAGCCTGACGGGTTTGCGCGTCGACACGGGCGTGCAGAGCGGTTCGGTCATTTCGCCGTTCTACGATTCGATGATCGCCAAGTTGATCGGCAGCGGTGCCGATCGCGAGGCGGCGATCGGAGTGCTCGCCCGCGCGCTGACGTCGGCGATCATCGCTGGGCCGAAGACCAATGCCGCCTTCCTGCAGGCGCTGATCACGCATCCGGCTTTCGAGCGCGCCGACATGGACACCGGGCTGATCGGGCGCGAGCTCGCCAGTCTCGCGCCGCACGCGTTCAACGCTCGGGCCGTCGCCTTCGGCGCGCGGCAAATGCTTGGGCGGATGCCGGAAGGCGAGGATCGCAACTCGCCCTGGAGCGCGGGCGATGGCTTCCAGCTCGGGCCTTCGCGGCGCCAGCAGCTGACCGTCCTGGTCGATGGGGAAGCCACGAAACTGGGCGTGCGGTGGACCGAGTTCGGGCCGCAGGTCTCTGTTGTCGCCCGCCCCATGGAGGATGCGTCGGAGCTGTCCACATTGCACCCCGTCTGGGATGGCGATCGCCTCCTCGTGCTCTACAACATGCAGCAGCTCGAGCTGGGCTGGCCCACCTTCGACGCCGCGGCAAGCGAGGACGAGGGCGACGGGTCCAGCATCCGCGCGCCGATCATCGGCCGCGTCGCCAAGGTGTTCGTGAGGGAGGGCGACAGCATCGCCAAGGGCGACCGCATCGCCGTGGTCGAGGCCATGAAGATGGAGCACGTGCTGCATGCCGCCCGCGACGGCAGGATCGACAAGCTCGCCGTCAAGGAAGGCCAGCAGGTCACACAGGGCGCGCTGATCGCGTCGCTGGCTTAGTCATCGCGGGGCTTGTCCCCGCGATCCAACTCTCCGCTTGCTCTGACGATTGTGGATGGCTGGATCCCGGCGACAAGCGCCGGGATGACATCACGCCAACTCGCTCGACTGGATGCGCTTGACGCCGGCCTTGTCCATGCCCTTCCAGGCCGCCGCCAGCGAGCCTTGCGTGTCGATGCCGCGGCAGGCGTCCTCGATGACGTAGGCGGCAAGCCCGAGCTTGCGCGCATCCATGGCCGACCAGGCGACGCAGAAGTCGGTGGCGAGGCCCACCACGAACACGGTCTTGATCCCGCGCCCCTTGAGGTAGCCGTCCAGCCCGGTCTTGAGCTTGCCGTCGGCTTCGATGAACGCCGAGTAGCTGTCGACCTTGGGGTTGTGGCCCTTGCGAATGACGAGCTGGGCATGCGGGATGTCGATGCCCTTGTGGATGGCGGCGCCGTCGGTGCCTTGCACGCAGTGGTCGGGCCACAAGACCTGGCTGCCGTAGGGCAGCTTGACCGTCTCGAACGGCTTCTTGCCGGGATGGGAGGAGGCAAAGGAGATGTGGCCCGGCGTGTGCCAGTCCTGGGTCAGGACCACGTTCTGGAAGCCCTTGGCGATCTTATTGATGAGGGGCACGATCTCGTCGCCGCCTTTGACGGCGAGGCTACCGCCGGGCGTGAAGCAATTCTGCACGTCGACGACGATGAGGACCGCATCGGGCCCCGGCTTGATCTTGCCTTGCGCTCGTGCGCCCGGGACCAGCTGGGCGACGGAGAGGCCGCCGGCAGCGGCAAGGACAGAGCGGCGCGACATTCGGGCCATGTGCGATACTCCCTGCTGTAGTCGAGGCGTGCTTTCCCCAGCTTAAGACTGTCGCCAGCTCGCCGGAAGGGCCGATATCCTGTAGAGGGGGAGCGTGGCAGCAATGCGCACGGCGGAGGCGGGATGGCCTTGCATCTGATCAAGTTGTGCGTGGGGTGCGACTCCATCGAGGACCTCGCGGACTGGCAGGCCGAGCGCCTCAAGGCCCGCCGCAAGGCCGGCGAGAAGCGGCCGCAGCTCTTCCACCGCACCTTCCAGACGCCCAAGTGCAAGGCCGAGCTCGTCGACGGCGGCTCGCTCTACTGGGTGATCAAGGGTCTCGTGCAGGTGCGCCAGCCGCTTGCCGACATCGGCGAAGGCACCAAGGAGGACGGCACGCCCTGCTGCCTGCTGATCCTGAAGAACGAGCTGATCCCCGTGCGGCCCACCCCGCGGCGCCCCTTCCAGGGCTGGCGCTATCTCGACCCCGACGAGGCGCCCGAGGACCTCAAGCGCGGCGCTGCCGGCGACATCGTCGCCATGCCGCCCAAGCTCAGGAAGCAGCTCGCCGAGTTGGGGTTGCTGTGATCGGCTACGCGGCTCGCGGACGGATGGCCGCGAGCTGATCGGCGATCTCGCGGCGGCGACCCAGCAGCTCATAGTCGGTCTGCAGGCCGAGGAAGAACCCCTCCGACATGCCGAAGTAGCGGGCGAGCCGTAAGTCGGTGTCGGCCGTGATGGCCCGCTTGCCGAGCACGATCTCGTTGATGCGCCGCGGCGGCACGCCGATGGCGTGCGCAAGCGCCGTCTGCGAGAGCCCCATGGGCTTTAGGAACTCCTCCATCAGAATCTCGCCCGGGTGCGGGTTGGGGAGAAGCTCAGTGGTAGTCGACGATTTCGACTTCGTGGGCATGGCCTTGGCTCCATACGAAGCAGATCCGCCACTGCTCGTTGATGCGGATCGAGTGTTGTCCCTTGCGATCGCCTCTCAGCGCTTCGAGCCGATTACCCGGCGGCACGCGCAGGTCGTTCAAGACCTTTGCGTTGTTGAGGAGACGCAGCTTTCTCAGCGCTACAGCTTGAATGTCCGGCGGCAGTCGCCTGCTTCGTCGACCCGCCCATATGCTCGCCGTCTCAGGATCGCGAAAGCTTACGATCATTCTTCCATATAACGCATAACGTTATAGGATACAACCGTCGCAACCAGGATCAACGCCACGTACGCAAGCTTTCGCGGGGGAAGACCCATTCGGGGGTGACGAGGCGGTCGCCGAAGTCGAGGGCGTACCAGGGCGAGCCGTCGGGGTTGGCGGGGTTCTTGAGGACGTGCATCTCCTGCGCCGGCATGAAGCTCTGCAGCAGCAGGAATCGGCGCTCGCCTGTTGTCTGGCTCTCCGCGACGTCGGCCACCAGCACGGCATGGCCGGGGAAGCCGCCCTTGATGAAGAGATCGCCGGCGGCGAGCTGGGCCACCGGCTTGGGCGCGAGCTCGCGCTCAAGCGAATAGGTGCCGGCCCAGGTGAAGACCACGTCCATGTAGTGGCGGAAGGAGGCGTAGCCCGCATCCGGTGCGGCACTGCGCGACCAGGCCAGTGTGTGCCCGGACATGCGCGGACGCTCGCCGGCGGCCCAGCGCGCAAAGGCAATGGGCTTGGCTGCCCCGGTGTCATTGAAGGCGATGTCGCTCGTCCGCCGCGCCGCGAACAGCCACTCGGCCCTGAGCCGCATGGCGGCATCCGCACACTGCTGCAGGTCGCGCGTGCCGACATCGATGTTGACGACGGCGACGTGCACGTCCTGGCGTGCTTTCGGCGCCCCGGTGTGGAGCAGCACCGGCGAACCGGCGGGCTTGAGCGGCAGGCTGCGCAGCCAGGCCGCGAAGCTGCCTGGCGCAGCAGCGGGCCGCGAGTACCCCGGCGGCGGCGCAATACGGCCGGCGAGCGTGTTGGCCGCGTCAGGCGCCGCGACGCCTGTGCGCCAGGTGTAGGGCGGCTCGGCTTCGGCCACGGCAACGCCCAGGAGCGCAAACGCTGCCGCGAGGGCCAGTGTCGGGAGGAGGCGTGAGACGCGCATGGCGCCAGCGTAGGCGCCAGTATTGGCGGCCCGAGGGCGGAGGCGCGGCCAAAGCAAGAGCCCGGCGGTGGGGTTTCCGCCGGGCTCCGTGGCCGCTGCCTTGTCGATTGCGGCCGGCATCGGGCTCTACGCACGAACGCTGGAGGTGCCGGAGGACAGTTGCGCGGGAGCGTGTCTTGCGCCTTTCTCCAAGGCACTGGCGCATCCCATGCTGTCGCGGCTACGGCTCCGTCTGCTGGCCCGCCTGATCGCTAGATCAGATCATCTCGGGTCTCTGCGCCGTCGGTTCGGCTCCCCGAGCGTATGCGACTCCACCTCTCGGGAGCGCCCGCTCGCGCCCAGGTCATCCACGCCGGTTCGGCGACAGAGCCCGTCAAGCATTTCGGATTGTCGGATTGGCCGCCCGCGCTTGCCGCGCTCAAAGCGCGCGCGGGACGGCCGTGCAACTGCCCGGGGGAGACATTTTCGTAGACCTCCTTTCGCCGGATGGAGGGAAGCTCGCACCGGCGATGCGTGGCGTCAAATCACAATTGTCGCTTCGCGGAGCGAGACCGCGCAGAACCCGTTAACCAGACGTTGGCGCCTCATTGCTACGCTGCCGCGATGCCGGGCCGGCAGATCCTTGCCGGGCCAGCCATAGCGATCATCTGCAACGATCATCGGGATAGGCGCCCCATGCATCGGTTGTTCGGCCTCCTGGCCATGACGGCCGCCGGCTTCGGTCTGTTTCTCCTGCTCGGGCCCGACACGGAGCCCGCCAGCACCGGCGCGAAGGCCGCAGACAACGCGCCGATTGCCTACAGCGTGTGGGCGCTGGGGCTGCTGATGGGCCTCACGCTCGCCTGGCTCGCCGGCGTCGAGTGGTCGACGCTGCCCGAGCGCGTCGGGGATTGGGTCCGCCTGCAGCGCCGCCGCGTGGGCTGGGTCGTGGTGGGCGGGGCCTGCGCCGCTTTTCTGCTGCTGTTCTAGTCGCGCACGGTCAGTTGACGCCGACGGCCCTGCTCATGGTGGCGCCGATCTCGGCGTTGATGACGAGGTCGGCGAGCTCGTCCTGATCGGTGGGCTCGCGATTGACGATGACGAGGCGCGACCCGTTGCGCTTGGCCATGATCGGGAAGCCGGCCGCCGGATAGACCACGAGCGAGCTGCCGAGCACGATGAAGAGGTCGGCGGCCATCGTCACCTCGCGCGCCCGCTCCATCTCGGCCTCGGGCATCGACTGGCCGAAGGAGATGGTGGCGGTCTTGATGATGCCGCCGCAGGCGGTGCAGATCGGCAGCCGCTCGTCGACGGCGAAGATCTCCCGCACCCAGTCGAGCTGGTAGCGCTTGCGGCAGTCGAGGCAGGCCGCATAGGTGGCGTTGCCGTGCAGCTCGATCACCTTGTCGTCGGGCATGCCGGAGGCCTGGTGCAGCCCGTCGATGTTCTGCGTGACGACGGCTGCCATCCTGCCCTGCTCGACGAGGCGGGCGAGCGCGCGGTGGCCGGCGTTGGGGGTGGCCTTCTGCAGGGTCTCGTGGCTCGCGAACTTGCGCCGCCAGGTCTCGCGGCGGGCTTCGGCGGAGGCCATGAAGTCGCCGAAGTCGATGGGCCGGAACTTGGTCCAGATGCCGCCGGGCGAGCGGTAGTCGGGGATGCCCGATTCGGTGGAGATGCCGGCGCCGGTGAAGGCCACCATGCATTCCGCCTCGGCGATCATGCGCTCGAGATCGTCGACCTGGGCCATCGCTCCTCCCCCAGCCTCTGTCTGCACCTTCGGTACTCTATCCGAGCAGGGCGGTCGAGGTCTCGGGCCAGGTCTCGGGTCGGGGTCACGTGCGCCGACTGTCATGACAAGGGGCCCGACTTCGGCTATGGCGTGGCCCCAAGATGTTGCACATCAACGACCTTACCTACCGCATCGAGGGGCGCGTCATCTTCGACCAGGCCACCGCCGGCATCCCGGCGGGCCATAAGGTCGGGCTCGTCGGCCGCAACGGCTCGGGCAAGACCACTCTGCTGCGCCTCATCGCCGGCGAGATCGCACCCGACGACGGCGCCATTCGCACCCCGCGGTCGACCCGCATCGGCTGGGTGGCGCAGGAGGCGCCTGGCGGGCCCGAAAGCCTGATCGCCTTCGTGCTGGCCGCCGACACGGAGCGGGCGGACCTGCTCGCCGAGGCGGAGACCGCGCAAGACCCGGCCCGCATCGCCGATATCCACCAGCGCCTCGCCGACATCGACGCGCACGCCGCCCCCGCCAGGGCCGCCCGCATTCTGGCCGGACTCGGCTTCGACGAGGTGGCCCAGCAGCGCTCCTGCGGCGAGTACTCGGGCGGCTGGCGCATGCGGGTGGCACTGGCGGCCATGCTGTTCCGCGAGCCCGACCTGCTGCTGCTGGACGAGCCCACAAACTATCTCGACCTCGAGGGCACGCTGTGGCTCGAGGAGTACCTCGCCGACTACCCGCACACCGTGTTGATCGTCAGCCACGACCGCGATCTCCTGAACCGCTCGGTGGGAGCGATCCTGCACCTGAGCCAGGGCAAGCTCACGCTCTACACCGGCGGCTACGACCAGTTCGAGGAAGCGCGGCGCGAGAGGCAGCGCCTCGACCTCAAGCTCAAGAAGAAGCAGGACGATGAGCGTCGCCACATCGAGGCCTTCATCGCCCGCTTCAAGGCCAAGGCCAGCAAGGCCGCGCAGGCGCAGAGCCGCGTCAAGGCGCTGGCGCGCATGCAGCCGATCGCCGAGGCGATCGAGGAGCGCATCGCCCCGTTCCTGATCGCCAATCCGGCGAAGGTCTTCGCGAGCCCGCTGATCCGGCTCGAGGGCGCGGCAGCCGGCTACGTCGAGGGCCAGCCGGTGCTGCAGGGTCTGGATCTGAGATTGGATGCCGACGACCGCATCGGCCTGCTCGGCGCCAACGGCAATGGCAAGAGCACCTTCGCAAAGCTGATCGCCGGCCGCCTCCCGGCCATGGCCGGCAAGCGCTATGCCCCCGACAAGATCGTCGCCGGCTATTTCGCCCAGCACCAGATGGACGACCTGCCCGCCGGCATGACGCCCTACCAGCACATGCTCGAGCTGATGCCGGAGGCGACGGAGGCGCAGCGGCGCGCCCGGCTCGGCACGCTCGGCTTCGGCGTCGACAAGGCCGATACAAGGGCCGAGAAGCTCTCCGGCGGCGAGAAGGCGCGCCTGCTGCTGGCGCTCGCCACCTTCCACGGTGCGCACCTGCTGATCCTCGACGAGCCGACCAACCACCTCGACGTCGACGCGCGCGAGGCGCTGGTGCGTTCGCTCAACGACTACGCGGGCGCCGTGATCCTGATTACGCACGACCGTCATCTGATCGAGGCCTGCGTCGACCGGCTGTGGATCGTGCGCGACGGCACGGTTGCGAGCTACGAGGGCGACATCGACGACTATCGCGCGCAGTGCCTGTCCGAGCGGGGCGCTTCCGGCGAAGCCGGCGCAGAGGCAAAGGCGAACGGGGATGCGCGGCCCAAGTCGCAGGAGACGCGGCGGCAGGCGGCCGAGATGAGGGCGGCGCTGGCCCCGCTCAAGAAGCAGGTGACGAAGGCCGAGGCCGAGATCGAGCGCCTGTCGCTGCAGATCGCCACCATCGACGCGGCTTTGGCCGACAGCGGCCTCTATCAGCGCAATCCGTCCCGGGCTCAAGCGCTGGCGCGCGAGCGGGGAGAGGTGGCTCGCGCCCGGGAGGCCGCGGAGACGGCGTGGCTCGCCGCCAGCGAGGCCTACGAGGCGGCAGCACGGGGTGCGGAGACGGCCGCATAACGGGGTCAACGGGGGGCTGCAGCATGTTCAGTCGTCGTCTCGGCCGCAGCATCCCCTTTGCCATCCTGCACCTGCTCGTCGCCGCCGCGCTTGCCCAGGCGGCCCTGCCAGCGTCAGGCCTTGCCGCCAGCCTCGAGCAGCTGATGGCGGATGGCCACGTGCCGGGCGTCGCCATGGCGATCATCAACAACGGCGAGATCGTCGACGTGACGACGGCGGGCGTGCGCAATGTGACGAGCAAGGCGCCGGTCGATGGGCAGACCATCTTCGAGGCCGCATCGCTGTCCAAGCCCGTGTTCGCCTACGCGGTCCTCCAGCTCATCGATGCGGGCGTCCTGTCGCTCGACGAGCCGCTGTCCAAGCACGTGCCGGACTATGTGCCGAAGGACCCGCGCGCGGCCGAGATCACGGTGCGGCAGGCCCTGAGCCACACGAGCGGGCTGCCGAACTTCCGCAGCGAGAAGTGGCCGCTGAAGACCCACTTCGCACCGGCTGAGCGCTACAGCTACTCGAGCGAGGGCTTCATGTGGCTGCAGCGCGTCGTCGAGGCGGCCACGGGCGAGCACATCGAGGATCTGCTGCAGCGGCTGGTGTTCCGGCCGCTCGGCATGCGCAACTCGAGCCTCGTGTGGCGCCCGGCCTTCGATTCCAACTACGCGGAACCGCACGACGCCACGCCCGCGCTCCGCCCCAAGCGCAAGCCGCCGGTCGCCAACGCGGCCGCAACCCTGCAGACGACGGCCATCGATTACGCGCGCTTCCTGCAGGCGGTATTGCGCGGGCGACGCCTGAAGCCCGAGACGGCGCGGCTGTGGCTCGCGCCGCAGGTGCGGGTGCGCAACGCCTGCTTCCAGTGCCTCGCGCCCGACCTTCCCGATGTCGAGACGCATGTGGCCTGGGGGCTGGGCTGGGGGCTGGAGCCTGAGAAGGGCACGTTCTTCCACTGGGGTCACAACAGCGGGCAGCGGGCCTACGTCGTTGGCTCGGTCAGGGGGCGCTGGGCGGTCGTCGCCTTCACCAACAGCGCGAGCGGACTGTCGATCATGCCGGACCTGATCGCACTGGCAGTGCCCGGCAATCGTCCCTCGCTCGAGTGGCTCGCCTATCCGCGCTACGTGCCCAACAACAGTGGCAAGTGAGCGTGTCGGGCGGCCACACCAGATGCGGCCCTAATTCAGTCCGCCGTTGCCCGGCGCAGGCGACATGCTATGAAGGCGCCGTGCCTGGGAACGGTGGTGCTCGCAGCGCGTCTTCGTGCGGGCAGTACGGGAGAGCGTTCATGACCAAGCTCATGTCATTGGCAATCGCGGGTGTCGCCGCTGGCGTCTTCTGGCTCGCGGCTCCGCAGCAGGTTTTCGCGCAGACATATCGCGTCGCCCAAGCCGACACGTTCGATACCGGCAGGTGCTTCAATCGCTGCGTCCACAGGCGAGGGCTGCGGCCGGCTTCGATGCGGATCAGATACTGCAGCCGTCGGTGCCAGTAATACGGTAGCGCGGGCCTACCGCGTCGTGCAGACCCAGCGGCGGACGCTGCAGCTGGCGGAATGCTGGCCGCAGACGCCGAGCGCATAGGCTTCGGCAAGGCCCTGATTGATGGCCCATCCGGAGCCGTAGCCTGACGGCCCGACGGCCAGGGCCCCGCAGGCGTTCTGGAACCAGATCGGCACGTTGCAGTCGCGGGCGTGCTGCGCGCAATTGGTTAGCGCCACGCGCTCGGCCTCCTCGCGGGAGGCGTAGTCGTAGGACCAGCCGTGCGAGCCCGTCGACGGCGAGTAGGCGATTGCGCCGAAGCGGTTGGCGGGATTGTCAGGGATCGAGCTCGGCGCGACCTGCGGCGTCGCCAGAACACCCGGGGCGGCACCGGGGGCAGCGGCGGGCGGCGCGGCCGGCTGCTGGGAGCGCGGCGCAGGGGGAATGGCGGCCGTGGCCTGCCTGGCTTTCAGCTCCTCGATGCGCGCCTTCGCCAGGTCGGCATGGAAGGTGCCCTTGTAGCGGGCGATGAACGACTCGAGCAGCGCGATGTTGGTCGTGTCCTTGGCGAGGTTCCAGGCGCGCTCGGCCTCGCTCGGCTCCGGGGGCACGGCAGGCGCACTGGGCGCCGCAGGCGTCTGCTGCCGCGCCTGGGGTAGGCCGGCGAAGTAGAAGCGGCCCGTGAGGGCGGAATGCTCCCACGGCACCTGGCGGCGCTGCGTCACGGTCATCACGTCGTTGCGCACGGCGATCAGGATGGCGCTCAGATCGTCGCCCGAGGCCGACAGCTGTCGGACGAGCGCGCCGGCGTAGGGCGAGTTGCGGCCGTCCCCGTCGAGGGCGACGTTGCCGGGCTGGGTGGAGAAGCTGATCAGCGTGCCGACGCCCGACTCGGCGGCGGCGAGCCCGCGGCCGACATCGGTGGAGCGGGTGCCCATGGTCCGCGCAAGATTGCGCGCGAGCGGGTTGTCGCGGCAGGCGTCGAGGAACAGGATATTGGTCTGCGCCTCCCGCTCCATCGTGCGCTGGACGAGGTCGAGCCGGACCATCTGGAAGTCGAGCGCCGCGGCGGTATCTGCCTGCGCGTCGACCGGGACCAGGTAGTTCTGCCCGCCCACCTGCAGCCCGTGCCCGGCGTAGAAGAAGAGGCCGACGGAGGCACCCCTCAGCGCGCCGGCGAACTCGGCCACCTTGCGATCGAAGGCGGCCTTGTCGAGGTCGACGCCTTCGATGACCCTGAAGTTGAGCTTGCGCAGCGCGGCGGCCACATCGGCGGCGTCGTTCTTGGGATTGGGAAGGGGGGCGGCGTGCCGGTAGGCCGAATTGCCGATCACGAGCGCGACCCGCCCCTGGGCGTTGGCGCCGCCGGGCGCGCCGGCGAGCGCAACGATGGAAGCCATGAAAGCTAGGATGATCGCGACCCGACGCATGTGCGTGCCTCCCCTGCTCCCCCTGGTTGTCGGGGCATGGTCGGGCGCAATCTAGCGGCGCATCGGGGCAGGGCCAAGCCGGGCCGCAAGCGTACAACAGAAAAGAAAAGGGCGGCCGCGGGGCCGCCCATTCTGTCGACGCTGGAGCAAACCGCTGCCCCTCACCCCAGCCCTCGGAACGAGTCCGAGGGCGAGCCCTCTCTCCGCAAGCGGGGAGAGGGAGCTTTGGCGCTAGACCGAATAGTACATGTCGAACTCGACCGGGTGCGGGGTCATCTCGAAGCGCTCCACCTCGGCCATCTTGAGCTCAATGTAGGCGTCGATCATGTCGTCGGTGAACACGCCGCCCTTCTTGAGGAAGTCGCGGTTCTTGTCGAGGTTGTCCAGCGCCTCGCGCAAGCTGCCGCACACGGTCGGGATCTTGGAGAGCTCCTCCGGCGGCAGGTCGTAGAGGTTCTTGTCCATCGCCTCGCCTGGGGAGATCTTGTTCTGGATGCCGTCGAGCCCGGCCATCAGCATGGCGGCAAAGCCCAGATACGGGTTGGCGGCGGGGTCGGGGAAGCGCACCTCGACGCGCTTGGCCTTGGGGCTCGTCACGACGGGGATGCGGCAGGACGCCGAGCGGTTGCGCGCCGAGTAGGCGAGCAGCACGGGCGCCTCATAGCCCGGCACCAGACGCTTGTAGGAGTTGGTGGTCGGGTTGGTGAAGGCGTTGATGGTCTTGGCGTGCTTGAGGATGCCGCCGATGTAGTTGAGGCAGGTGTCCGACAGGTCGGCGTACTTGTTGCCCGCGAACGTCGGCGTCGAGCCTTTCCAGATCGACTGGTGGCAGTGCATGCCCGAGCCGTTGTCGCCGAAGATGGGCTTGGGCATGAAGCAGGCCGTCTTGCCGTACGCCTGGGCCACGTTGTGGATCACGTACTTGTAGATCTGCATGTGGTCGGCGAGCTGCACCATGGGCCCGAACTTGATGCCGAGCTCGTGCTGGGCGGAGGCCACCTCGTGGTGGTGCTTCTCGACGATGACGCCCATCTCCGCCATCACCGAGAGCATCTCGGAGCGGATGTCCTGGGCGCTGTCGACCGGCGGCACGGGGAAGTAGCCGCCCTTGGTGCGCGGGCGGTGGGCCAGGTTGCCCATCTCGTACTCGGTGCCGGAGTTCGACGGCAGCTCGACGCTGTCGAGCCTGAAGCCGGTGTTGTAGGGATCGACGGTGTAGCGCACATCGTCGAAGATGAAGAACTCCGCCTCGGGGCCGAACACGATGGTGTCGCCGACGCCCGTCTGCTTCATGTAGGCCTCGGCGCGCTTGGCGATCGAGCGCGGATCGCGCTCGTACATCTCGCCGGTCGAGGGCTCGAGCACGTCGCAGAACACCGCCATGGTGGTCTGGGCGAAGAACGGATCGATGTGGGCGCTCGCTGGTTCCGGCATCAGCGTCATGTCGGAGGCCTCGATGCCCTTCCAGCCCGCGATCGAGGAGCCGTCG
>JBGGME010000077.1:0-24929 GCA_041288195.1 Hyphomicrobiaceae bacterium | reverse complement strand
CCCGTCGCCGCGATGGAAGCTGCTTGACCGATCCGATCACCTAGCCCCAAGCGCACGGGTTCGAACCGTGTCGCCTTTACGCGGCCCCCCGGCCGTCCCATGAGACCGCCCCTCGAGTGGCAGCCTCGCGAGCCGAGGTGGACGCAGTATGCCACGGCGGCAACCGCCGGGGATAAGCGCGATCGCGGCAAAGATCCGCGAACGCCGTCATTCCCGCCAAGCGAAGCGCAGAGCGGGAATCCAGCCAGAAACTCTACCGTCGAGCTTGTCGGCGGAATCCCGCTGACGTGCTGCGCGCTCGCGGGAATGACGAGGGTGGCTGCTGCGCGCCCCTTCGCGCTCAGCCGCGCGGGCGCGACGGCAACGCGAGCGCAATCTCCTTGATCAGCTTGGAGATCAGCGACTGCCCGAACGACTCGAAATTCTGCGCCTCGACCACGAACGCGCCGGGGCCGCCGATCACGTTGTTCTCGTAGTAGGCGGTGAGCCCTCCCGGCGGGTGCGTGTGCAGCGGGTTGGTGGGGAGCGGCACTTCGCTCAGGATCACCAGGCCGTTGACGGTGAGCCCGGCGGCGACCGCCTCGTCGCGCGCCGCGGTCACGGACCGCCCGCTGTTGTTGGTGCCGTCGCTCGACACGTCGATGACGTGGCGTGGCGCCTGGAACGGGCTGCGCCCCAGCAGCGCCATGGAGTAGTCGATGGCCGCGCTGATGGAGGTGCGCCCCATGAAGGCCCGCGGCGCCTGGCGCACACGCCCCGCCACGCCCTCCGCCTCGGCCGTGCTGCCAACCGGCGTCCATTCGACGACGACGGCCTGCTCGGTGTTGGAGGCCCACTCCACGAAGCACAGGGCGATGCGGCCCTTCGGCCCCCCGGTCATGGCCCGCACGACGCGCGGGTCGGCGATGGCGGCGGCATAGCCCTCGCGCTGCAGCCGGAACTTCTTCTCGTCGACGCTGCGCGAGACGTCGGCCGCCAGCACCAGGAGCAGGTCGACCTGATCGTCCTCGGCGTATGCGCGCTGCTCGAGCGGACCGAGGCCCGCCATCGCAGCGAGGGCGATCGCAATCGCCGCCAACCATCTCAGCATGAACGTGTCTCGGGTACGCTTCTGCCAGACAGGCAACAGCACACGATAGGCGGGAAGGTGGCATCGGGTCGAGCCCCATGCCACTCTTCGCGGGCCGGCCTGGCGCCGCCCTGCCCGACGCCGCCACGACCTCGCCCGGGAGACCTGCATGCCGAACGTCTATTCGCTTGCGCACCTGACCGCGCTCGCCCTCCCGCCCCCGCAGCTCGTCCAGGTCGCCGCGCGCACGGGCTACCAGATGGTCGGGCTGCGTCTGGCGCCGGCGGCGCCAGGTGGCCGGGCCTACTCGCTGATGCAGGATGCCCGCCTCCTGGCTGCGACGCTGGCGTGCATGAAGGACCTCGGTGTCGGGGTGTTCGACCTCGAGCTCGTGCGCGTGGGCGCGCCGTTCCGGGCTGCCGATCACCTGCCGTTCTTCGAGGTGGGAGCAAAACTCGGCGCCAAGGCGCTGCTGGTCGCCGGCGACGACGAGGACGAGGCGCGCCTGACCGCCTCGTTTGCAGCGCTGTGCCAGGCGGCCGCGCCCTTCGGCCTCAGCGCCGATCTCGAGTTCATGCCGTGGACCAAGGTGCCGGACGCGCGCACGGCCCTGCGCATTGTGCTCGGCGCGGCGCAGCCGAACGGCGGCGTGCTCGTCGACGCCCTGCACGTCGCCCGCTCCGCAACGAGCCTGGCCGATGTCGCCGCGATCCCGCGGCAATGCCTGCACTACGCGCAGATCTGTGACGCGCCTGTCGAGGTTCCGGCAACAATCGAGGGCCTCATCCACACGGCCCGCTGCGAGCGCCTGCTGCCCGGCGACGGCGGCATCGACCTCGCCGGCATCTTCTCGCTGCTGCCGCGCGACCTGCCGATCAGCGTCGAGATTCCTCACGACCGGGAAGTCGTGGCAATCGGCGCCGAGGAATGGGCGCGCCGGGCGCTGGCGGCGAGCAAGCGGGTGCTCGAAAAGATCGAGCCGCACTCAGCTGGCTGAGCGCGGCTCGCAAAAGTCGGCAGGACGAGGCAGCTTCTCAGTCCGCGGCTGCAGCCCGCCACGGCGAGAGGTTTGCGGCCTGCCTCGGCTTGCGGGTGGCGAGCATCATGTGGGACTGACCGACGCGCCAGCTGTACCCCAGGCTGAACTGGAGCGGGGCCGGCCGGTCCTTCTCGAACAGCGCCTTCATCCGTGACTGGTAGCGCCCCGAGAACACTGGGATCGGCCGCGTGTAGCGACCGAATGCCTGCAGCGTCCACTCGTCCTCCTTGAAGAAGGAGACGGGGATGCCGGTGTCGTCCTGCAGGATGTGGGCGGTGTTGTCGAGCAGGAACCGGCGCACGTTGGAGAAGCCGCTGCCGTGCAGCAGGTAGGACGCGCTCTTCACGAGGCCGTCGCCGGGCCGCAGCGTCTCGCAGAACTTGAGGAAGCCGCTCTTGGACACGCCCGCATCGGCGAGGTTGGTCGAGAAGTAGTAGAGCGTCTGCTCGGGGCCGCTGCCGGAGGTGAAGGTGATCTTGACCGCGCGCGGCATGGCTTTCGGCACCGACGCGTCGAACGGCTTGATGCTGCCGTCGGGCTCGAGCTCCACGTAGCTGACGTCGCGGATGGTCTTGCCGGTGCGCGCGAGGAACACATAGAGGATCGGCAGGGTGCCGTTGAGCTGGCCGCGCGAGAGGTGCGAGCCCATCTGCGAGGTGATGAAGTAGCTGTGGCCCAGCATGTAGCGCAGCGACACCTTGAGATGGCCGAGCGATGACGACAGCGACTTGGGATTGAGCTTCGCGACGTCGGGAATCGGCCCCACGCGCTCGAGGCCGCTCAAGACGTAGGTCGATGCCTTCGGGAAGAAGATGCTGGCGTAGAGAAAGTCAGGACCGCTGAACATGTAGAAGAGCGTCTTGCTCGGCTCGGTCATGTTCTTGGCCGACCAGTCGCGGGCGCGCGCGAGTTGGTTGCCGTCGAGACCCGACCAAGTGGCGTCGAAGTGGCGGGCGTGCTGCTGCCAACCGGGTTCCCGCGCCATCTCGGCGAGCGGGGAGTTGGCCGAGGGCTGCAGTCCCGCCAGGAACTTGGCGGTGTCGTCGAAGCTTGCGCCGTTGGCGGCGTGAAGTTGGGGAGTGGGAGCAAACAGGAGGGCCGCCAAAACGGCGGCGATTGCCAGCAGTGCGCGCATGGTCATGATTTCCTTGGACTATCCGAGGTCGGCGGCACCCCGTCGAGAGGCACGCGGCAATACGGCAAGGCGCAGCAATCGCTGCTTATGCCGTGATTTGCCACCCAAGGCGAGTAGAACATCGAATCTGAACGAACGCTGACCGACGGCTCGGCGACCGGCCGTTATTCCGACGGTGTCTCTTCGGTTTTTGCACCCATCTCGCGCAGCTTGGCGAACACGCGCGCGTCCTCCTCGGCCTCGGTCTCCTCCGGCTTCTCCTCCTTGGCGCGCGGCACCATGATCTCGATGTCGGGCTGCGGCCCCATGCCGGGGATGGTCTGTGAGGCCGGCAGCAGCGTGCCCGCCTTCTCGAGCGGCGGCTTGCCCTGCTCCTTGCGCTCCTTCTCGACGCGCCTTGCCGCCTTCCTCACCTCATTGTCGAGGTCGATCTGCGAGCACAGGCCGAGCGTGACGGGGTCCTGCGGCTGCAAGTTGGGCGAATTCCAGTGCGTGCGCTCGCGAATTGCCGCGATCGTGGGCTTCGTGGTGCCCACCAGCCGCATGATCTGGCTGTCCTTGAGCTCGGGATGGCTGCGCAGCAGCCAAAGGACGGCGTTGGGGCGGTCCTGGCGGCGCGACACCGGCGTGTAGCGTGGTCCCTTCTTGGTCTTGACCTCGGGGATATCGATCTTCGCCTCGGCGATGCGCAGGTGATAGTCGTGATCCTCCTCTCCCCGCGCGATCTCCTCGCGCGTGAGCTGGCCGGTCGAGATCGGGTCCATGCCCTTGATGCCCTGGGCGACGTCGCCGTCGGCGATGCCCTTGACCTCGAGCACGTGCAGCCCGCACAGCTCTGCGATCTGCTCGAATGTGAGGGAGGTGTTTTCGACGAGCCACACCGCGGTGGCTTTCGGCATCAGGAGTTTGCGGTCGCTCATAGGGGCCCTTTCCGAGACCGACAGGGGCATAGCCCGAGTAGGCCGTAAGCCTGCAGAGAATGAGGCTGGGAAGCGAATGCTTATACCCCGAGCCCCGACGGGCATGCAACCACCATGCCGCACCTGCCTAAATTGGTCGCACTGCAGCATTGCGCCTGCAAAGAAAGCATCGCAATCCCGGCCGCCTCGCCGGTTCGGGACGGCGGCCCGGCAAACTCCCTGTGTGGCCGCAAATCCCCAAACCGCCGCGATCTTTTCCCAAACCCGCGCGTTATACAGGAGCGGAGCCGTAGTCTTGTTGCGGCGCAAACCCTGGGCGACTAATTTTGCGGCGCGGCATGAACGCAAACAAGGCATGAGACGACGATGAACGTCATGAACCGACAGGCCTACCATTTCGAGGACCTCGAAGTGGGCATGGAAGCAAGCTTTGCCAAAACGGTCAGCGTGTCGGACATCGCCGCGTTCGCCGAGGTGACGGGCGACAAGAACCCCGTCCATCTCGATGCCGCCTACGCCGCCAAGACCATCTTCAAGGAGCCGATCGCGCACGGCATGCTGACTGCGGGCTACATCTCCGCCGTGTTCGGCATGGAGTTGCCGGGCCCCGGCGCCATCTACGTGTCGCAGACGCTGAACTTCCGCGGCCCCGTCAAGGTCGGCGACCGCGTCGTGGCGAAAGTGCGGGTGCTGGAGCTCTACCCGGCCAAGCGGCGCGCGCGCTTCGAGAGCGTGTGCCTGGTCGAGGGCAAGCCGGTGCTGGAAGGCGAGGCGGTGCTGATGGTGCCGTCGCGCCCGGCCACCAAGGCGGCGTAGGGCTCGCCATGGGGTCAGACCCCTTGGCAGAGCGGCTGCTCCTGGACAAACGGCGTGTCATGGGGTCTGACCCCACTACGCGACCTTGACCTGCCTGCGCCAATCGGCGATTGCCTCGCCCATGCAGGTCCTCCACGGCATCGACAACGTCCCGGCCTCCGCGCGCCGCGCCGCGCTCGCCATCGGCAACTTCGACGGCGTGCATCGCGGCCACCAGGCGCTGCTCGCCGTCGCGCGCGAGCAGGCGGCGAAATCGGGCGGGCCCGCCGGCGTCGTCCTGTTCGAGCCGCACCCGCGCGAATTCTTCCAGCCCGACCGTCCCCACTTCCGCCTCACCCCGCTGCCGTTGAAGCTGAAACTGCTCGAGAGCTTCGGTCTCGATCTCGCGGTCGTGCTGCGCTTCGACGCCTCCCTCGCCGCGCTGTCGGCGGAGGAGTTCATCGCGTCGATCCTCGCAGGCAAGCTCGCCGCCGCCCACGTCGTCGTCGGCTACGACTTCCGCTTCGGCAAGGGACGCGGCGGCGATCCCGAGACCCTGAAGCGCGCGGGCGCCGCGTCGGGCTTCGGCGTCACCATCGTCCCGCAGCTGGCCGAAGGCGGCGAGGTGTTCTCCTCGGGCGCCATCCGCGCCGAGCTCGGCCAGGGTGACGTGCGGGGCGCCGCGCAGATGCTGGGCTGGTGGTGGCGCGTGGTCGGCGAGGTGCGCGGCGGCGCCAAGCGCGGCACCGGCATGGGCTACCCGACCGCCAACGTCGCCATGACGCCGGGCACGGCGCTGGCGCACGGCATCTACGCGGTGCGCGTCCACTTCAACGGCGAGCACCACGGCGGCGCCGCCTACCTCGGCACGCGGCCCACCTTCGACGACGGCGCGCCGCTGCTCGAAGTGTTCCTGCTCGACTTCGACGGCAACCTCTACGGCCGCCAGATCGAGGTCGAGTTCATCGACTTCATCCGCGGCGACCGCCGCTTCGACGGCATGGAGGCGCTGATCGCGCAGATGGCGCTCGACTGCGACGCCGCCCGCAAGATTCTGGCCACGGCGCCCGCCAAGCCGTTTTGAGCCTGAATGGGCGCACGTCCGCTGGAGCCGATGTCCGATATGCATGGCGTCCCCTTCCCTGTTCACCTATCCGATGCTCGCCTAGAATGCCCTTGAGTCGCAGCGGGCATTTGCGGCCGCTCAGACTGCGCGAGTTCGAGCGCGACGAGTGCAAGCTGTTCAAGTCCGTGCGCACCTTGTTTCTTGCGTTTCGACTTCAGCCCAGCATTGCCTCAGGAGACATTCATGATCGCCCGTGCGGAGGCCGCGCTCCTCGCCGCATCACTGTTCGTCGGTTTGGTGCTTTGCGAGGTTGCCGTTCGCCTCTTCGACGGTGTGCCCCTACGGTCGGCGCAGAACTTCGCTCGCCATGCGCCATCGTTTCTGGAGTTCGAAGCCAATGCCGAGTTCGATGCCGTTGTCGGATGGCGTCAGAAGGCTTTCCGCAGCAACGCCGTACTCGTTACAGGCGAGCTAGGCGTGCGCATGAACTCGCGCGAGATCCGGCCGCTTCCGCGGACAGCCATCCTCGCAGTCGGCGACAGCTTTACCGCCGGGTCGGAGGTAGCCGAGCACGAAACATATCCAGCCCAGCTCGAGGGGCTGCTGGGCCGCCCCGTCGTCAATGGTGGCGTCGGCGGGTTCGGGACCGACCAGATGATCCTTTGGGCCTACCGTCTCGTGCCGATCCTCAACCCGAGCCTGCTCGTCGTCGGTGTTCTCGACGACGACATCAACCGTGCCGGCTACAAGGTCCTCGGTGGCGCGCGCAAGCCCTGGTTCTCGGTGAGCGATGGAAAGCTCATCCACCACAACGATCCGGTGCCGCCGCCGACGCAAGCGACCGACCGGGAGCCGCACTGGCTCGGACACTCCTATCTTGCGCTATGGACGGCCAGCCGTTTCGGCCGGGCGGATCTGATCCGCTTCCGCACGTCGCAAAACGCGCTGGCAGAGAACGAGCCGGTGGCGGCAACGTGCGCCATGCTCGCTGGGCTCAAGGATTTTGCTGCACAGCGCAATCTGCCGGTGCTGATCGTCATGATCTACGGCGGGCTCGACCGCATCGCCACCTTGGACCAAGGCAAGGTGCATGTGCGCCCTGTTGGCGTGATCCAGTGCGCGACCGCGATCGGACTCGACGTGCTCGACACATGGGACGCGATGGTGGCCACCGCTCTGCGCGACATGGCCGCTTACCGGGCGCTGTATGTCCCGCACGGCAATATCTACGGCCACATGAGCGCCGCCGGCAATCGTCTGATCGCCGAACTCATTGCCGATCGGGTCCGAGCCCAAACAATCGACCAGAATTGGTGAGGGACGCCGTCACGACCCCGCTGAGACGCGTCCTGCGACCCCGCATTTCGCGCCGCCCTCTTGCGCGCCGGCATCCCTCTGGCGCCGACAACGGGCGTGGGCGCCGCTGGTTCCGGCCCTCGCGCCGGTCGCGATCGCCTGATGCACGCCCGTCACAGTCTGCTGTCCGGGCCAGGATGCCCGCTGTCGCAACATCCGGCGTGACAGGGGGCCCCCGGCGCGGCTAGAAGGGTGCCATGCTGCGGTTTGAGGCCAAGCGGATTGCGCGAATTATGGGCCCGGAAGCCCCCCACTGAATCCGGGGGCCTCCGGGGCTGCCCGTGCTTGTCCGCATTCCCGCAATCAGCTGATCCGAAAACGGCATTCCCATGGACACCAAGACTGAAACGCGCGATTGGGGCGCGACCCTGTTCCTGCCCAACACCAGCTTCCCGATGCGGGCCGGCCTGCCGCAGCTCGAGCCCAAATTGCTCGAGCGCTGGGCCAGGCTCGGCCTCTATGGCCGCCAGCGCGCCGCCGCCAAGGGCCGCCCCAAGTTCATCCTCCACGACGGCCCGCCCTACGCCAACGGCAACATCCACATCGGCACCGCACTCAACAAGATCCTGAAGGACATGGTGACGCGCAGCCAGCAGATGCTGGGCTTCGATAGCAACTACGTGCCGGGCTGGGACTGCCACGGCCTGCCCATCGAGTGGAAGATCGAGGAGCAGTACCGCGCCAAGGGCCAGGACAAGGACACCGTCCCCGTCAACGAGTTCCGCCGCGAGTGCCGCGAGTTCGCCGAGCACTGGATCGGCGTGCAGATGGCCGAGTTCAAGCGCCTCGGCGTCGAGGGCGACTGGGCCCACTACTACTCAACCATGGCCTACCGGGCCGAGGCCACCATCGCTGCCGAGCTCATGAAGTTCGCCATGAACGGCGCCCTCTACCGCGGCTCCAAGCCCGTGATGTGGTCCGTCGTGGAGAAGACCGCGCTCGCCGAGGCCGAGGTCGAGTACCACGACTACACCAGCGACATGGTCTGGGTGAAGTTTCCTGTCTTGAAGCCCCTCAAGTACCTCCATGTACCGCAGTACACTGATGCAGTTTGGCTCTCGCTCAGTGCGGCCACAAGAATCGCCGAACTGGCCGCGGCAGTGGCAAAGGAGAGGTTCGCTGAGGACGCTCAAATCGTGATCTGGACGACCACGCCTTGGACGATCCCAGGCAACCGAGCTGTGAGCTTCTCGGAGAAGGTCGAGTACGGGCTCTACGAAGTGACTTCCTCGCCGGATGGCAACTGGGCGAAGCGCGGTGACCGCTATGTGCTCGCGGTGAAGCTTGCTGAGCAGGTGATGAGGTCAGCCAAAGTCGAAGAGTTCGAGAGGCTTGGTTTTGTCGCTGCGGGAGATCTTGCGGACGTCGTATGTGCCCACCCTCTGCGAGACAAAGGCTACGATTTTTCTGTTCCTCTCCTCGCCGGTGATCACGTCACGGACGAGGACGGCACCGGGTTCGTGCACACGGCGCCCGGTCACGGCCGCGAGGACTTCGACGTCTGGATGGAGAATGCGCCGAAGCTCCAGCAGCGCGGCATCGACACCACCATCCCCTTCACCGTCGACGGCGACGGCCGCTTTACGAAAGACGCGCCGGGCTTCGAGGGCAAGCGCGTCATCGACGACAAGGGCAACAAGGGCGACGCCAACGACGCGGTCATCAAGGCGCTGGTCGAGGCCAACGCACTGATCGCCCGCGGCCGCCTCAAGCACCAGTACCCCCACTCCTGGCGCTCCAAGAAACCCGTCATCTTCCGCAACACCCCCCAGTGGTTCATCGCCATGGACAAGCCGCTGGGCTCGCCCGACCGTGCCGCCAGCGTCCCCTCCCCCCTTGTGGGGGAGGGACAGGGAGGGGGGGATCGCAGAACGTCTGCCGTCGTGGCTCCCCCCACCCCTAACCCCTCCCCGCAAGGGGGAGGGGAATCCGCGCGCCGTATGCGCGGCAACCAGACCCTGCGGGAAGTGGCCCTGCAAGCCATCGCCGAGACCGAGTTCGTGCCGGCCTCCGGCCAGAACCGCCTGCGCGGCATGATCGACGCGCGGCCCGACTGGGTGATCTCGCGCCAGCGCGCCTGGGGCGTGCCCATCACCGTCTTCCAGCACAAGGAGACGGGCGAGGTGATCCCGTCCGCCAAGTTCGCCAAATCGGACGAGCTGATGGCGCGCATCCGCGCCGCCATGACCCAGAAGGGCGCCGACGCCTGGTTCGAGACGGGCGCGCAACAGCGCTTCCTCGCTGGCCTTGTCCCCAACCCCGCCGAATGGGAAAAGGTGACGGACATCCTCGATGTGTGGTTCGACTCCGGCTCCACGCACGTCTTCACGCTCGAGGACCCGCAGGCCTTCCCGCAACTTGCGGGCATCGTGCGCGTTCGCGATGGCGGCAAGGACCGCGTGATGTACCTGGAAGGCTCCGACCAGCACCGCGGCTGGTTCCAGTCCTCGCTGCTGGAGTCCTGCGGCACGCGCGGCCGCGCGCCGTTCGACGTGGTGCTGACCCACGGCTTCATCCTCGACGAGAAGGGCGAGGAGAAGATGAGCAAGTCCCGCGGCAACACGCTCTCGCCGCAGGAGCTGATGAAGACCTCCGGCGCCGACATCCTGCGCCTGTGGGTGTCCTCGTCCGACTATTCGAGCGACATCCGCTTCGGACCCGCCATCCTGCAGGGCACGGCCGAGGCCTACCGCAAGCTCAGGAACACGCTGCGCTGGATGCTCGGCATGCTCGCCCACCACGAGGGCAAGGCGAAAGTCACGCCCAAGGACATGCCGGAGCTGGAGCGGCTGATGCTGCACCGCCTCGCCGAGCTCGACGTCGTGATCCGCGAGGCCTACGCCGCCTACGACTACAAGCGCGTGGTCTCAGCGCTGTCGCACTTCATGAACACGGACCTCTCCGCCTTCTACGTCGACATCCGCAAGGACGCGCTCTACTGCGAGCCCTACTCCAGCAGGAAGCGGCTGGCGGCGCTGGAGACGATCGAGCAGATCTTCCGCTGCACGACGCTGTGGCTGGCCCCGCTCATGTGCTTCACCGCCGAGGAGGCCTGGCTCGCGCGCTACCCCTCCGAGGAAGGGTCCGTGCACCTGGAGCTGTTCCCCGCGATCCCCAAGGCCTGGCGCGACGACGCGCTCAGCCAGAAGTGGGAGAAGATCAAGCGCGTGCGCCGCGTCGTCACCGGCGCGCTGGAGATCGAGCGTGCGGCCAAGCGCATCGGCTCGGCGCTGGAGGCGGCGCCCGAGGTCTATATCGCCGATCCCGATCTGCTGGCGTCGCTCGACGGCATCGACACGGCCGAGGTGTGCATCACCTCGGGACTCGACCTTCGGCAAGGCACAGCCCCCGCCGGCGCCTTCACGCTCGAGGACGTTGCGGGCGTCGCCGTCGTGCCCAAGCCGGCGCAAGGCAAGAAGTGCGTGCGCTCCTGGCGCATCACCCAGGACGTCGGCAGCGATCCGGCCTTCCCCGACCTGTCCGCCCGCGATGCCGCCGCCGTGCGCGAGTTCGACCAGCGCACCGCGTCCGCGGCCCGCTAGAGTCTTTGGCGGTTCCGGTTCGTTCGGGCCGGAACCGCGCTCTGCGCCCAATGTGCCGCCCGGAACTGCCCCCGCCCCACTGTGCGCCTACGCTTCCCCCGCATCACTCGACGCCAGGGAGGCGACCCGTGGAATTCATGGTCGGGGTCTATGACCTCTACGCCTTCGCAGCCATCCATCGCCGCTGGATGTTCTGGCTGCTGGCCGCCTCGATCCCGATGGGCCTCCTGGTCGCGGCCATCGAGATCGCGCACCACCTGGCCGCCTAGACGCGCCGGCAGCCCAGATTTTTTTGGAAATTGGAGCGGGCGAAGGGATTTGAACCCTCGACCCTCACGTTGGCAACGTGATGCTCTACCCCTGAGCTACACCCGCGTCCAAGGGTGGCCTTATGCAACAAGACGGGGGCGGTTGCAAGGCGCCAGCGGCCGCTCCGTCGCATTACCCCGCCGGCATGACGCAGGAGAGAATGGTGGTATAAGGTCGCGATCTCCCAGGGCTCACTGCGCTCCTCAATCTACGCGTTCCCCCCTTGCCCGCCACCCGCCAAGACCTTCTCGCCCGCCTCGCCGAGCTCGGCATCGCCACCACCACGCTCGACCACGAGGCGGTGTTCACGGTTGCCGAAAGCTCCAAGCTCGAGCGCGAGCTCCCGGGCGGGCACACCAAGAACCTGTTCCTCAAGGACAAGAAGGGCAAGCTCTATCTGGTGGTGGCGCTGGGCCATGCCCATATTGACCTCAAGACCTTGCCGAAAGTGCTGGGGTCTGATCGCCTGAGCTTCGGCCGGCCCGAGCTGCTGCTGGAGATCCTGGGCGTGCCGGCGGGCTCGGTCACGCCGTTCGCCTTGATCAACGACAAGGCTCGCCTCGTGACGGTGATCTTGGATGCCGGTATGATGCGTCACGAGCGGCTCAACTTCCACCCGCTGGAGAATACGGCGACGACCAACATCGCGCGCGAGGACCTGGTTGCGTTCATCCGCGGGTGCGGTCACGAGCCGCGCATCCTGGCCGTGTCGGCCGCTACCTGACAGGCGGCGCGACGGCAGCGTGACGACATTGGCGAAGTCCCAAGAGGGCTTCGCGAGAGCTTCGAGGGCTTGGAGACGGACATGGTGTTTGGCTTTGGCAACAAACCGGGCGCGGGCGCGCCCCAGCCGGCGGGTGCCGCCGGCGACATCATCAAGAACGCGACGGTGGCAAGCTTCGCCAAGGACGTGATCGAGGCCTCGCGCCAGGTGCCGGTGCTGGTCGACTTCTGGGCGCCGTGGTGCGGGCCCTGCAAGCAGCTCACCCCCCTCCTCGAGAAGGCCGTGCGCGCCCACAATGGCAAGGTGCGCCTCGTCAAGATCAACATCGACGAGAACCAGACCATCGCCACTCAGCTGCGCATCCAGTCGATCCCGACCGTCTACGCCTTCCGCGACGGCCGCCCGCTCGACGGCTTCATGGGCGCCCAGCCCGAGAGCGCCATCAAGGCGTTCATCGACCGGCTGCTGGGCGACGAGGCGGCGATGGATGCGGCGCAGGCGCTGGAGGCTGCCGACAAGGCGTTCGAGGCCGGCGACCTGCAGGGCGCCGCAGAGGTCTATGCCGCCGTCCTGCAGCAGGATGCGCAGAACGTGGCGGCGCTGGCCGGGCTCGCCAGGTGCTACCTGAAAAGCGGGGATATCGCGCGCGCCGAGCAGACGCTGGCGCTGGTGCCGCCCGACAAGCAGGAGCAGGCCGCGGTCGCGAGCGTACGTGCCGCCCTCGACCTCGCCAAGCTCGCCCCCAAGGCCGGCGATACGGCCAAGCTGCAAGCCACGGTCGCCGCCGAGCCCGCCAACCACCAGGCGCGCATCGACTACGCCATGGCGCTGGCGGCAGGCGGCAACAAGGCGGAAGCCGTGACGCAGCTGCTCGAATCCGTGCGCCGCGACCGCAAATGGAACGAGGAGGCCGCGCGCAAGCAGCTCGTGCAGCTGTTCGAGGCCTGGGGACCCAAGGATGATGCCACCCTCGACGGCCGCCGCCGTCTCTCCTCGATCCTGTTCTCGTGACGACACCCAACCGGCAGCCGGGCTCGACGCATTTGGCCACCATCGCGGAGCACTATCAGGGACCAGCGGACCTGCCGCAGCCCGTCCCCGTTTTTCCTCTGCTGCGCACCATCCTGCTGCCGCGCTCCATACTGCCGCTCAACGTGTTCGAGCCGCGCTACCTGGCGATGCTCGCCGACGTGATGTCGGGCTCGCGGCTGATCCTCATCGCGCAGCCGGCCACCGGCGAAGGCGAGTCGCCGCCCGGCAAGTCGGTGCCGCTGCGCCGGATCGGCTGCGTCGGGCGCGTCACCACCTATCAGGAGCTCGATGACGGGCATCTCTCCATCGTGCTGACGGGCGTCGCCCGCTGCACGCTCGCCGAAGAGGTGGAGACCGCCAAGCCCTACCGGTCGTTGAACGTCACCTTCGAGCGTTACCTTGCCGACTTCCTGCCGGGCGGGGAGGACAATGTAGACCGCCAGCACTTGCTCACCGCGCTCAAGGCCTACCTCGAGGCACGCCGGATGCGGGCGGACTGGTCCGCCATCTCCAAGGCCAGCAACGAATGGCTGGTCAACTCGCTCGCCATCGTTGCGCCCTACGGTCCCGAGGAGAAGCAGGCCCTGCTCGAGGCCCCCGACCTCAAGGCGCGCGCCGAGGTGCTGGTGGCGCTGGCCGAGATGGAGCTGGCCGCCGGCGCCGGCGGCTCGGGCACCACGCTGCAGTAGGCTGGAGGCAGATCGTGGCCGACGAGCGTCAGCAGCACTCCGCCGAAGCCGCCGAGGTCGAGCCGCGGCTGCTCGAGATCCTGGTCTGCCCGCGCACCAAGGCCTCCCTCGTCTACGACAAGGCCCGGCAGGAGCTGATCAGCACGGCCGCGCGCCTCGCCTATCCGATTCGCGAGGGCATCCCGATCATGCTGGAGGACGAGGCGCGCCCCATCGAGGATGAGGAGATGCGGGCCTTGGGAAGACGGTGATACCTGGTTGCCACAACCTCCCGTCGAACACCGAATCATGCCAAGCGGAGGCCGTGCGGTCGAAATTCGGACAACCTGCACTGTTGAGTTGACCATTGCCGGGCCGGCGCTGGCCCATCGCTGCAGCCAAGCCTCTGAAGGGTTTTCGCTCCGTGCCCCCCGTGCGAGCATTCGGCCCCGGTATCGCGCGTCGCTTCCGGCGCAAGGCCCTGCCATCGCTGTCGTGCACGCTCGTGCTTCTCGCAACTGCCGGCTGCGCAACCAAGGTCGGGCTGCAGGGCGACGGCAGCTACATTCTCGACCGTGGCGAGCAGAGCATGGACTGCCAGCGCCTCTCCAACAGCATCTGGGGCCGGCTGCAAGTTCTCAAGAGCATGCCGGACAAGATCAAGGCGGAGCGCGAGGCCGCGGCTCCCACCGCGTTCCAGGCATTCGGGCGGATGTTCGGCACCTCCACGCAAGGGTTGGTCAACCTCAAGGAGTACGATCGCGAGCGCGCCCACGTCCGCTCGCTGCACCGCCAGCTCATCGACAAGGGCTGCGCGCCCGTCGACGTCGAGCGCGAGGTCGCCAACACCGACGAGGCCGTCGCGCCCTACCGCAAGTGAAGCTTGATCGCGGCCGAAAAAGGACGGGGACGCACCCTCGCGCGGGCGCTATGCTTTCGGGCTGAATGGGACCGAGAAAGGAAGCCTGATCCGGTGGGCCCGAAGGCGCGCGGAGAGTGGATGTCGCCCAGGACAGCGTTCGAGGCAGCTCGCCTCCATGAGATCCTCGATGCGGTGCCGCACAAGATCTGGATCGTGCGGCCGGAGGGCATGGCCCTCTACTACAACCGGGCGACGCGCGACTACGTCGGCGCCACCATCGAGCTCGACCGTCCCAGTCGCGACCGCCAGCTGTTCCACCCCGAGGACATGCCGTTCCTGGCCGCGGCGCGTGTCGGCGCGTTGGAGCACGAGGGCGACTTCGCGCTGGAGATGCGGCTCAGACGCAAGGACGGCGTCTGGCGCTGGCACCGGCTCGACGTCTTCCTGCTGCGCGGCAAGGCCGGCGTCGATGCCTGGCTCGTCACCGCTACCGATTTCGATGATCTCAAGCGCGCCGTGCAGTCGGCCGAACGGGCCGGCGAGGACCTACGGATGGCGGCCGAGGCCGGGCAGCTCGGCTTCTACAGCTTCGATCTCGAGACCCTCGAGCACGTCTGGTCGTCCGGATTGCGGTACATCTTCGGGCTCGCCTCGGATGCGCCCGCCCCTGCCGCCATCCTGCCCCTCATCCATCCCGACGATCGCGAGCGGGCGAAGGCCGCCATCGAGGCCAGCTTCGATCCCGTGACCGGCGGCATGTTCCAGGACGAGCATCGCATCGTGCGGCCCGACGGCAGCGTGCGCTGGGTGCTGGCCAAAGGCCAGGTGACGTTCGCGGGCGAGGGGGCGGCGCGCAAGGCCAAGCACGGCGCCGGCTGCGTGCTCGACATCACCGAGCGCAAGCTGGCGGAGACGGCGCTGGTCGCCAGCGAGGAGCGCTACCGCACGCTGGTCGAGAGCGCCACCGACATCATCGCCACGCTCGACCTCGATGGCCGCTTCATCAGCATCAATCCGGCGGTCGAGCGCATCCTCGGCTACACGCCCGATGAGCTGATCGGCAAGAAGATCGACGACTTCGTCCGCCCCGCGCAGATGCCCATGCAGGACGCCATGCTGCGGCGCAAGCTCGAGGGCGAGGCGTCGACCCAGTACGAACTGGAGATGCTGGCCAAGGATGGCCAGCGGCGGATGATCCTCGACGTCAAGTCGAGGCTGGCGCTCGGAGACGACGGCAAGCCGCTCGCCATCCACTCGATCGCGCGCGACATCACGGAGCGCAAGGAGGCGGACGCGCGCCAGACCGTGCTTCTGCGCGAGTTGCAGCACCGCACCAAGAACATGCTGGCCGTGATCCAGTCGATCGTCACCAACACACTGCGCCGCAGCCGCGACCTCGCGAGCGCGGAGACAGCACTGGTCGGCCGGCTGCACGCGCTGGCCCACGCCCAGGAGTTCGTGGCCTCGGGGCCCAGCGGCGGCGTGCCGCTGCGCCAGCTGCTCGATGCCGAGCTCGCACCGTTCGCCGCGCGCGCCAGCGTCAGCGGCGAGACGCTGGTGGTCGGCGGCGCCTTCGCGCAGACCTTCGCCCTGCTCGTGCACGAGCTCGCCACCAACGCGTCGAAATACGGCGCCCTGTCGAGCCCGCGCGGGCGCGTGGTGATCAACTGGAAGGTCGAAGCCGGGGTAGACGGCCCCGAGCTGCGCTTTGCCTGGGTGGAACGCGGCGGGCCGCCGACCTCCCCGCCCAAGGAGACGGGCCTGGGCACGATCCTGATGTCGGCGATCGGCGAATCGCAGGCGGCCTTCAACGAGGAGGGCTTCGAGTACGTGCTCAACATCCCCCTCGCCGAGGCCGTGCGCGGCAGCGATTGAGCGGGCGCGTAGGATTAGCGAAGCGTAATCCGCCGCCGCCCGATCGGAGGCGCGGAACCTTCGGCGCGGACGGGTGTTGTAAAGCTGAAGCTTCTCCTCGGCTGGCCGAAAGTGGCGATGCGGCTCGACAATCCCTCCGACTGCGCAATCTTTCTCGATCTCGACGGCACGCTGATCGATATCGCGCCGGCCCCCGACCTCGTTCGCATTCCCGCGGAGCTGGCGCCGCTGCTGGGGCGCCTGTCCTCGAGCCTCGGCGGCGCCGTGGCGATCATCTCGGGCCGGCCCATCGCCGACATCAACCGCTTTCTCGATCCGTTGCGCCTGGCCGCCGCCGGCGTGCACGGGGCGCAGCTGCGCGCGAGCGGCGATGGAGAGGTCCTCCTCACGGTCGGCCCCATGGATCCGGTCGTAGCCTCGGCCGTGAACAGGCTGGGCGAGCTGCACCCGGGCGTCATCATCGAGCCGAAGGTGCACTCGATCGCCGTCCACTACCGGCAGGTGCCCGCGGTCGAGCCGCAGATCGAGGCGGCACTGATGCGGATCGTTGCGGATAGTCCGGACCACTTCATCCTGAGCCCCGGGCGATGCGTGATCGAGGTGGTGCCGCGGCACGTGTCGAAGGGCGCGGCGCTCGAGGCATTCCTGGCGCTGCCGCCGTTCAGGGGACGCCGCCCCATCATGGTAGGCGACGATGTGCCCGACGAATCCGCGTTGTTGGCTGCGGCGCGCCACGGCGGCAGCGGACTGCGCGTGGCCGGCGAGCATTTCCGCGGGCAGGCCGACTTCAAGGGGCCGCACGAGGTGAGGGCCTGGCTCGCCTCGATCGCCAATGGCCTGGAGGCGCACCCGGCGCCGCGCCGCCGGGCGGAACCTTCTTCGCTCTGAGGGCTTGAGACGGACCATGGCCAAGGACCCCGACCAGTCTACGCTCCCAACGCACGGCGCTGCGGTGCTGCCGAGCGTCGAGGTCGACAGCTACAACCTCGAGGTCGAGGACGACGACGGCTTCGTCGGCGACAAGGCCAGTCGGGGCGCATTCCGCGAGATGCTCGACAAGTGGCGCCAGCCCTTGCGCGAGCTTGGCGAGGACCCCTTCGACGACAAGCCGTCCGAGGAGATCTCGAAGAAGAAGCTCGATTCGGTCCTTGCGCAGGGCACGCCGGAGGCTGCCGGCGTGGTGCAAAGCGCCGTGGAGGAGTTCGCGCAGCAGCTCGCCAAGGTCATCCGCCGGTTCTTGAGACAAAAGACCTGGCGGGACACCGACAGCATCGTCATCGGCGGCGGCTTCCGCGCAAGCCGGGTCGGCGAGCTGGCAATCGCGCGCACGGAGCTGATCCTCAAGGCCGAGGAGATCCCGATCAACATCGAGCTGATCCGGCACGACCCGGACGAGGCGGGCTTGCTCGGCGCCGCGCACCTGCTGCCGGCCTGGATGCTGGCAGGCTACGAGGGCATCCTCGCGGTCGATGTGGGTGGCACCAACATCCGCACCGGCGTGGTCAAGCTCAACCAGGGCAAGGCCAAGGACCTGTCGCAGGCCGTCGTGCTGAAATCCGAGCTGTGGCGGCACGGCGACGAGGACGTCAAGCGCGACGATGCGGTGGACCGCCTGGTGGAGATGCTCGAGGCGCACGTGAAGGACGCGAAGAAGACCGGCTTCAAGCTGGCGCCGCTGATCGGCATCGGTTGTCCCGGAGTCATCGACACGGACGGCGCGATCGAGCGCGGAGCGCAGAACCTGCCCGGCAACTGGGAGAGCAACCGCTTCAACCTGCCGCGCTACATCCGAGACAAGATCCCGAGCATCGGCGAGCACGAGACCATCGTGGTGATGCACAACGATGCCGTCGTGCAGGGGCTAAGCCAGCTCCCCTTCATGCAGGACCACAAGCGCTGGGGCGTGCTGACCATCGGTACGGGGCTCGGCAACGCACGGTTCACCAACCGCGCCAAGAAGGCCAAGGATTGAGGCCGGGCCGCCGCACTATCGCAGCGAGTCGAGCCCGGCCGATCGCGGCCCCTTGAGCCCGTCCTGGACAGCCTGCTCGAGCACGGCGGGTCCGACCGCGTCGGCGAGGCTCTCGGGCACGATCCACATCACGTAGTCCTCGGCATAGATGCCGCGCGTGCAGGAGAGGCGGCCGGCGTCGGAGCGGCAGCTGGAGTCGCCGAGGATCGCCTGCGGGCGGCGCCGGTCGTGCTTGAGGATGTGGAGGTCTACAGGCTGCAGGTAGCCCGGCATCTCCGCCAACTCGACCTCGCGGAAGACGCAGCCGAGCGAGTTGCGGCAGGCGCCTGCGCGGTTGCCCATGGTGTTGCCGAAGCCGAGCGCCTTGCGCCCGTGCAGGAAGGTGGCGGGGCGGTCGGCACCGGCGCTGACGTAGCAGCCGTCGGGCGGCGTGCAGAGCAGCGGATCGGCGGTCCTTGGGCCCCTGCGGCGGATGCCGTAGGTGCCGGGCTCGAGCACCAGCAGCACGGTGACGCGCTTCTCGTTCGCGTGCTCAGGCGCCTTGACCGGCTGGGTCGATGCAGGGGGCGAAGGCGGTGGCAGCCTGGCGGCGGTTTCCTCGACCCTGGCCGTGGATGCAGGGAGAGGCGCGGGCGCGGCGGTGGCGGCCGGCGGTGGCGGATTCTTCGCCGCGGCGACGACCGGCGGCGCCGGCTCCTTGGCCTGCGCGGAGGGCATCGCGACGGGTGCCGCGGGCATCGCTGGCGCCGCCTCGGTGCGCTCTGGGGCGGGCTCGCGCTGCTCCACAGTCGCGACCTGCGGCGGCGGCGCGGCGGCCACGGGGCCCTTCTCCTGCGGCTCGGTCGACCCCTTGTCCTTCTCCTTCTGTCCGTGGGCAGCCCGTTCTTGTGCGGCCAGGCGCGCCTCGCGGATCTGGCGCACGCGCTTGAGCTTCTCGGCGAGCGCCTTGGTCTCCTCGAGCCGGCGCTGGGCCAGTTGCGCCTCCTCGACCTCCTTGCTGCGGGCTTGCTCGGTCTGCTCTGCCAGCAGCGCCTCGGCCCTTGCACGCTCCTTGCCGGCCTCCTCGATCAGCCGGCGCGCCTCCTCGGCGAGCCGCGTCTGCTCCTCGGCGCCGCGCATCTCCTCGACCTCGCGGCGGGCGCGGGCGAGCATCTCGGCCTCCTCGGCCTTCTTCTCCTCGCCGGCGCGGCGCTTGGCCTCCTCGGCCATCGCCGCCCTTCGCTGCGCCTCGGCCTTCTTCTGCGCTTCCTTCCTGCGGGCGTCCTCGGCCGCCCGCTTCTTGGCCTCCGCCGCCTTGCGCTCGGCCTCCTTCTTCTTCTTGGCCTCGGCGGCCTTGGCATCCTGGGTATCGGCCTGCGCCTTGTTGCCGGCCTCGGCCTGCTTCTTGTCCTCCGCCTTGGCCGGCGCGGCCTCCTTCTTGGTCCCCGCGGAGGGGCCGGAGAACTTCTCGGCCATCTTGTGGGCGGCGTCGTTGGCGGATGCCGGTTGGGCGATCAGGAAGCCAAAGGCAACGAGCGCAATGACCCCGCGCGCGACGGCCGTTGCAGACATTGCTTCCTCCCGCATGTACCGCCTGCCGGTGCACAGGGTGCCCGGCGGCTGGGTGCCAATCTCTTCATCATTTGCGGCGGAAAGCGGGAGCTGGGCTGAACGCCAGCTAAACGGCCCCCGTTGCAGCTCGGGTTGCAGCTAATGCCTGCAGACCCTCACGGTACGTGGGATAGAGCAGCTCGGCGCCGAGCTCGGTCTTGATGCGCGCATTGTCGACGCGCTTGCATTCGGCCCAGAAGGTCGCGGCCATGCCGCCGAGCCCCGCCGCCTCGAACGCGATCTCCGGCGGCACCGGCAGCCCCAGCAGCTCGGCTGCGTATGCAACCACGTCCTGCGGCGGCGCCGGCTCGTCGTCACTCACATTATAGACGCGATGGCGCGTGGGCCGATCGATGGCGGCGGCGACGACGCGGGCGACATCGTCGACGTGGATGCGGTTGAACACCTGGCCCGGCTTGACGATGCGCCGCGCCGTCCCCGCGCGCAGCGTATCGACGATGCTGCGGCCGGGCCCATAGATGCCCGCGAGCCGGAAGATCTCGACGCGCCGCCCCGTCGCCTTGCCGAACGCCAGCCACGCACGCTCCGCCTGCACGCGCCGCAGACTGCGCTCCGACGTCGGCCGCAGCGGGCTCGTCTCGTCGACCCATTGCCCCCCCGCATCGCCGTAGACGCCCACCGTCGAGAGATAGCCGACCCAGGCGAGCTCCGGCATCGCCGCCAGCGCGTCGCGGAACAGCCGCAGCACCACGTCGCCCTCGATGTCGGGCGGAATGCTCACGAGCACGTGCGTCGCCCCCGCCAGCAGCGTGCGCACCTCCGCGGATGCGACATCGCCCTTGAACGGAGCAAGCTTGGCCCCGAGCAGAGCCGGCTCCTGCCCGACACTGGTGCGCGTGCCGGTGAGCGCGCCCGTGCGCGCGCTCAAGCGCCGCGCCAGCGCCTCGGCCGAGTAGCCCAAACCGAAGCAGAAGAGCCGCATCGCCCAGGTCTCCGAGCCGCGCCGCGTCGAGACCCGCACTGTATCAGCCCGCGCGCCGCCGGACCGCAACAATGGCAGCCAAGTTGGGCAATCCGATGCATCGCGCGATAGCGCCGAGACGGCCCGCGACAGGCGCCAGGCGATCGGGCGGCTCTATTCCGTCGGCTCGGCGCCCGGCTCGACGCCTGCGCCACCAGCCTCGCGTCCAGCATTGGCCGAAGGTCGGCCGAGCGTCAGAGCTCAGAACTTGTAGCTCAGTCCCAGCTTTACGGTCTGAACGTCGCGATTGAGGGTGATGATGTTACCCAGAGGCCCCGTTCCCGTCCGCTCGGACAGCCCCAGGAAGTCATACTCGATGCGGCTGATCCAATGGCGTGTGATCGCATACTCCACACCGCCGCCCAGGAGCCAGGCCCCGGCGGTCTCGTCTGCGCTTGCCGCGGCACCCGTACTCAAGTTGCGGACGCTGGCGCTGGTGTGGACCCAGCCTCCACCCACCTTGAAAAAGACGAGGCCGCGGTCGTAAGCCACGCCGACGCGCCCGGCCAGCGTTATCGCCCAAGGCGTATCCGCCGAGCCTTTGATGGTTCCGAAACCTGGGATGGTGACGGTTTCGCTCGCGTCGAGCGAGGTCCAGTCGAAGTCCGCCACGACACCGAGCACCAGATGATTCATCCAAGGCGCCGGCTGGAAATTGTAGCCAACCTGAACGCCACCGACGAAGCCGGTATGATCACTGCTGATATTTGCTCCGGTCAGGTTGTCGGTAAGCTTGCCCTCGGAAAAAGCCGCGCCGATGTAGCCGCCGAAATGGAACCCAGTCCATGTGAAGGGCGGTACGGCTGCAACGTATGACCCGCCATATTGGTAGGCGCCGTCAGCATGGGCGGCTGGAGCGGGGGCAAGACCTGCAACTGCAGCGGCAACGGTCATGGTGAAGGCAATGCGGGCTTGTTTGCTTGGCATGTGCAGGATCCCTGATGATGAAACACCTCATGGCCCTGCGTTCGCTTCAGCAGCGCAGTGCCAACGAAGGTCGTCTGGTTTAGGCAACCCAACAGCACAACGCCCCAGCACCTCGATGGAGAATTGGGTAGGCGGAGTCGGGAACTACGGCTACAGAGCAATGCCTCTGCGATTCACTCGCGGCTGCGATCCTCGGGCGCTGTTGCAGCAGGGCAGCGCTCCTCTAGCGGATTGGCGCTAGTGGTTTGGCGGCGTGGGTGCGCTCGTGATCTCCCGGAACCGGAAAGTCCCCGTCACCCGCCTGTTCTTTCCCGCTGACGTCCGTCACGCGGCCGACGTTTCCGATCATGGGTCGTTCGCATCCTGACGTGTGCGTCGCATTGCGGCTTTGGTGACGCCCGCCGCCTTGCTGCGGCCGCCCCCGGCAGGATGCCGCGCGTTCGCAGGCGCGAGATCGAAAAGCTCGGAATTATTGGAACCCCACGTTCACTGCACGGTTATCAGCAGCGGCGGACGCGCATCATCGGACCATGCATCGTCCGGAAAGGTAGCGAAGTCATGGACAGCGTCATCTACCTCGTGGGCCTGATCGTGGTGATCATGTTCATTCTGAGCGCCCTCGGGTTGCGCTAGGTTCCAGGAGAATAGCGATGGTCGAAGTTGGCGCCCCGGTCGCATCCAGAACCGCCCCTGTCGTGGAAAAACCGAGCTTCGTAGAATGGCCGGCGGTACTGGCTGGTGCCGTGCTGGCTGCCGCGCTTTCCTTCGTGTTCCTCACTTTCGGCGCGGCCATCGGTTTGTCGGCCACATCGCCGTGGCCCGGCTCTGGGTTGTCCGCCAAGGTCATCGCCTCGATCGCCGTCTTTTGGGTTCTGGCGCAGCAAATCGGCTCACTCTTGATTGGCGGCTATGTCGCGGGCCGCATTCGCACGCGCTGGCTCGAGCCGGGCCACGAGGCCGAGTTCCGGGACGGGCTGCACGGCTGCCTGGTGTGGGCGATTGGCATCCTCATCGGCGCGCTTCTCCTGTTTGCGACCGCGGGGGCGGCAGCGCGAACCGGAGTCGAGGTCGCCGGCAAGGCAGCAGCATCGGTGGCTGCCACGACCGACACGATGGACGGCGTGATCGACACGATGCTGAGGCCGACGGTAGCTGCCCAAGCGCCAACCGCTACGCCACCCGCCGCCGGTGCTCCTCAGCAAGCACCACGTCCGCGGGCTGCTACGGCACCGGCCGGAGGTGATGACGCGCGGGCCGAGATGTCTCGCGTGCTTGCAAGCTCAGTTGCCAGTGGCGGCCTTTCGGCCGAGAACCGCGCCTATCTGGCTCAGCTCGTTGCGCAGCGATCCGGTATCTCTCAGCAGGAGGCCGAGCGCCGGGTAGATGGTGCCGTAAATGCCGCGCGCGAGGCGGCCGACAAGGCCAGGAAGGCTGCCGTGCTCACGGGGTTCGTGACGGCCGCGGGCCTCATCCTTTCCCTCGGTGCGGCGTGGTGGGCCGCCATCAAGGGCGGCCAGCACCGGGACAAGTCGGTTCCTGCCCGCTTCGAATTTGCGACCCGCCGGCGTACGTCCCCTTAGGAGGGTGCCATGCTGCGCGATGTCATGCGCTGGATTGCCGGCGTGCCGATTTGCCCGGAGCGGGAGGCGGTCGCATCGGCGAGGTGAGATGCGCGCCAGGCCTCGTGGCCGCCGCGACCCTTCGTTCGCAGCACGGCGACTTGGGTCAGCCCGGGCAGCCGCCGGTTGCCGAATCCCTCTTCAAGGCTGCCTCCAGCTCGAGGGGGTCGATGGCGACCACCCGCCTTCTGGGACTGGTGGTGCCGACGGCGGGCAGCTCGATCGTCGTCGAGACGCGGCGATACGCGGTAAGCGACAGGCCTTCGACGACCACGTCGACCGTTTGGATCCTGTATGTTCCGGCAGGTTGCAATTCATCGACGTCCGCAAGCGAGAACGAGCGTGAGAACGTCACTGACGTGCGCGTCGTCCGTCCTGCCATGATAGAGCTGATCCGCTTGGAGTGCGCCGTGAAGCCTAGTGGACAGCAGGAGGGCGGAGGTAGGCTCGGAATGTACTCATGCGGCCAAGCCCGCCGAGGCAGATTGTCGTGACGTTCCTACTCGGGTGGCTCTTCCATGCCGGGCCGCTCTCTCATCAGCCGGAAGTAATGCTCTGCGTGCTGGTAACAGTTCTCGGCTTCGACGACGTCACCTGCCTGAGCAGCGGCGCGGGCCATCGCCACGTATCTCACATAGCGCGCCTTGGCATTGACGCCTTGGCCGGGCCTCTGCCTGGCGGAACTCGAGGCTAGTCTGTTGGCGCGGGAAGCAAACGGCCTGGTGTTGTTTCGCTGATGAGTTGTCATATGGGCCGTGGTGGGTTTGGCATCGCAGCTCTCTTGTGCGAGGGCGGGGGCGGGGGGCAATCCAGCGCGACATGACGCTAGAGCGTTGGCTCCGCAACGCTTTTCGGGTTCGCGCCGGGGACGCCGACCGTTGCAAGAAAGAGCGGCCGAAATTCCCGGCATAGCCGGGCCGCTCGCGGTTAGGGTTTCGAGCACGAGGACAGTTTTACCTATCTCATGCAGCCCGGCGCATGGGCACACGAAACGGCGATCGCTGCGAGCTTCGGAATATACCTAGTTCTCTAATCGCGACGGCAAAGGCAAGCGCAAAGTCATGGCTCTGGCATCACTTTCTTCCTTCCAGGTATTTCTCTGGTTTGACCGCGCCGCAGGCTTTCCCTCGCCTCGACCGCAGGATGCAAACGCCGACGCGCGCAGGTCATGTCAAGGCTGGCCGCTCTTCGCGGCCACCGAAGGCTTGGCCTTTACATGCCCGAGCACGACGGCACGCTGGTTCGATCGGGGCCTGCTTCTCTTCCTCTCTCTACCTCGCCTCTCGCTCGAACATTCGACTCTGTCGGTGCATCGTTCTCTTCGCGGTCGAGGGTCTCGCCGCACCATGGCCTTCGAGGGTTTCGACGCCGCAATGTCCCGAACGCGTTCACCGGAGTGTCGCGGGAAGAATCGCGCGGTCGCCGAGGCCCGTCCCGACAGGGACGA
>JBGGME010000076.1:0-23914 GCA_041288195.1 Hyphomicrobiaceae bacterium | reverse complement strand
CGGCAGCACGGCGCCGCCGGGGTAGCCAAAGATGTGCTCGACGCCCTGATCGGCCAGGGCGCGAATGACGATCTCGGCGCCCGTCATTTTCTGGGTCATCGAAAACTCCGTGACAAGAAGGGGCCGCCCAGCAGCGCGACGCGGCGGCGGCAAACAACTAGGGGCAAGATCCTTGCGGGTCAACTGCTACTGTCACTAAATGATATGTTTGATGCCACGAATGTTTTCGTTTGTTGCGAATTCAGGCGGTTCCACGACATCATATTTCTCTTGAGCCAAGTCAGCTGCCGCTTGGCGTATTGCCGGGTCTCCGTCTTGGCCGCCCCAATTGCCGCATCCAGCGACTGGCGCCCGGCCACGTGCGCGGCGAGTGGAGCCACTCCGAGGGCGCGCATGATCGGCAGCTCCGTGGACAGGCCGAGGCTCAAGAGGCTGCGCACCTCTCTGAGTGCGCCCGCCTTCATCATCGCGTCGAAGCGGGTGTCGATGGCCTCCGCCAGCAGCGTGCGCTCCGGCCACGCCAGGAGCCGCACGGTCTCCCTTTCCGCAAGCACGGGCTTGCCGGGCTCAATTTGCCAGTCCGCCAGGGAGCGCCCAGTGCTTTCGAGTACCTCGAGCGCGCGCACGATGCGCTGCGGGTCGGTCGGCATCAACCGCGCGGCGGTCACCGGATCGCGCTTGGCCAGGATCGCGTGCAGCTCTGTGGCCGGCCGTGTCGCAGCCTGCGCCCGCCAATAGGCGCGTACGGCAGGGTCTGCCGCCGGCACCGGGGAGAGACCTTCGAGCAGCACTTTGAAATAGAGGCCGGTTCCGCCGACGATGATGGGGATGCGGCCGCGGCTCCTCGCCTCGCCGATGGCGTGCGCGGCATCGGCGGCATAGCGCCCGGCCGAATAGGGCTCGGCGCCACTGACGAAGCCGTAGAGAGCATGCGGCGCGCGCGCCAGCTCCGATGGCGGTGGGCGCGCCGTCAGGATCGCGAGCTCGCGGTAGACCTGCATGCTGTCGGCATTGATGACGACCCCGCCGAGCTCCTCGGCAAGCCGCAACGCCAAGCCCGACTTGCCGCTGGCCGTCGGGCCCGCAATGAGGATGGCGCGTGCGCTCGAGATCGCTGTCATGCGCTACATTGGCCAGCCACGACGGTCGGCCGCAAGGCTTTCACACGGTGCCGGGTTTGCGGGCCGCCAGCGGGTGGTGCTCGAAGACCAGCTTCTTCAGCCGCTCCTCCAGCACGTGCGTATAGATCTGCGTGGTGGAGATGTCGGCGTGGCCGAGCAGCTGCTGCACCGAGCGCAGGTCGGCGCCGCGGTCGAGCAGATGGCTGGCGAAGGCGTGCCGCAGCACGTGCGGCGACACGCGCTCGGGGTCGAGACCAGCCTCCTCGGCCAGCTCCTTCAGGTCCTGGCCCAGACGCTGCCGGGTGATGTGGCCCTCCGCACCGCGGGAGGCGAAGAGCCACCGGGTCCGCACCATCGGCGCGAACCCGTCGTCGGCCTGCCCGACGTTGAGGTAGCGGTCGAGTGCGGCGCGCGCGGCCGGCGTGAGCGGCACGATGCGCTCGCGGCCACCCTTGCCCTTGACCGTGAGCACGCGGCCATCCCCTGTCAGGACCGATCGCGGCAACGTCACCAGCTCAGACACCCGCAACCCCGTGGCGTAGAGCGTCTCGATCAGGGCGTGCAGGCGCAGCGCCCGCACGCGGTCACGCCCTTTTGCGACCTCGGTACGACGGTGCGCGGCCTCGATCAGGCGGTCGACCTCGGCAACGGACAGCGTCTTCGGCAGCGCGCGGGCTTTCTTCGGGCCGGCAAACCCCTGCGCTGGGTCCTCGGCGATCACGCCCTCCGCCGCCAGGAATTTGAAAAGCTGGCGCAGCGCCGACAACCGCCGCGCCCTGGAGGCTGGCGCCAGGCCGGCTTGCGACAGCTCTCGCAGATAGGCGCCGATATCGGCCGGTCCGACAGCCGGAAGCGACCGTCCCGCCCTCTCGACGTAGCCGATAAAATCCTCGAGGTCCCGCCGGTAGGCCTCGAGCGTATTCCGAGCTGCGCCGCGCTCGGCAGCGAGCATTTCGAGGAAGGCCTCGACCGGCTGCAGGGCTGCGGTCGTCATGGTTCCCGCATCGTCAGTTGGCCGCCGCGCGCGGCCAGACCGGTAGCAGCGCCTCCAACCCCAGCCGGCGGGCGTCCGCTTCGAGACCGAGGCGCTTGAGCGCCCGGATCGCATCGCCGAGCGCCAGCAGGTTGGCGCCGTCGGGCCCGCCGGGACCCAGCGTGCGCATCACGAGCAGGATGGTGCGGCCGGCATCGTTGCGGCGCGAAGATTGCGCAAGGTCGGCCAGGATGCCGGTCTCCGGCAGGTAACCGCTCGAGGACTGCGGCGTTCGGTTGGCCGCATCCCAAATCTGGATCGGCACATCGATATCGAGCGCGTCGAGCACGGTCGCGAGCTTGTGCAGCGCCTCCGGGCCCAAGCGCCCGCGAACAGCCAAGTCCTCGATCGCGCCGAGCGAGCGCAACCGGCCGCCGCGGCGCTCGGGATCGGCGATATCGACCAGCGCCACCCAGGGCCACAGATCCGCGCTCTCCGCCCATTGCCGCGCCTGGGAGAACTCGCCGGCTGCGAGCGACATCTCGACAAGACCCTGCGCATATGGCGAAAGCTCCCGCGAGGGCTGCACTCCCGCCAGCAGCGGTGCCACGACGGCTGCCGTCTGCAGGAACGAGCCCGATCTGCGCGCATCCTCGATGATGGCCTGCAGGAAGCGCGCACGTTGTCCCGGCGCGCGGGCAACCTCGGCAGCCTGGAAGAACAGCGCCCGCCGCAACAGCGGATCGGTGCCCGGCGCCGCCGGATCGGCGGCCGCCCTGCCGGACAGGGACAGGCTGCGGTACAGCTTGGCGACGGCTGCGGGCGACAGGGCGTTCGCCTTCAATGCCGCCTCGGCAGCCGCGATTTGCAGGCGCAGGTCCGATTGGGGATCGCCGGCCAGCGTCACCAGAAGCGCGGGCTCGGCCTTGTCGAAGATGCGCGTGGGGTCGAGTGGCCCCAGCAGCTCCAGGAACCGGTAGTCGAGCAGCAACACGCGCTTGGGCAGGGTGAGCCTCGGCTTGTCGCCCGCGGCATGGGCCGCCAGCACCGCCAAGGGCAGCTCGGCCTCGACGCCCTCCTCGCGGGCAAGCTCGACCGCGAGGCCGGCGCCGTGAGCATCGTCCGCAACCGCGGCGCAGTAGCCGGCCAGGAGTTGCGTCTCACCCTTGAGGCGGCCAGGCAGGCGAGAGCTCGGAGCGGCGAGCGCCTTGATCGTCTGGCAGCCCGTCTCGCGCTGGCCGAGGCCGATATCGCGGCGGGCGCGCAGCATCTCGACGACGGGACCGGGCGCCGGGAGGTCCTTGAGGACGGCATCCATATCCTCGAGGAGCCCGGAGCGATAGAGCGCCTCGAGGCGAAGAGCAACGAAGTGCTCGTCATTGGGCGCTCCCGCAGGCGGGGTCGCAGTGGAGAGCAGCAGGCGCCGCCAGAGCTGGTGGATGGCCGGAGAGCGCGGCGGCAGCTCGAGGCCGGCCAGCAGCCCCTCCAGCGTTTTCAGGTCGAGCCCGCGCCACAGCTCCAGCGGCAAGCCCGACGTATCCGGCGCCATGATCGGCGCGAGCTCGCTGCGCTCCACGCCGCCGCGCGCGGGCGGTCGCGGCAGCGGCTGCTCGCTGGCCGGTACGGTGGGCCGCTCACGCGGCAGCGGCGGCGATGGCGTGGCGCCGTCGTCGGCGCGCGGGCGGCGGTTTCGCTCACGCTCGCTTTGGGACTTGAAGGGATTCCAACTTTCCTGAGCGACGGCTGGGTGAAGCTCCGCGCAGCCGATAGCCAAGGCCAGCAAGGCCAGCCACGTCGAGATCGCTGATCGGGCAATGCGCATGAATGCTCGGCGACGACGCCGTCTCTAGGCCTCGCCGCAGCTAGCGGCGCACCTTGATCCCCGGCACCGGCGTGGCCGTCTCCTTCGGCACGGGCTCGAAAAAGGACTGCATCGCGTACAATCCGCCGAACACGACCGCGCCCAAGATCCCCGCGACAACGAGAAACCGGAATAGGCTTGGCATGTGGCGAAGCTGCTCCCTGGCAGGTATGTTCCCCACTCAACGTGACGCTATTGTGTCGCCGAAGGAGCCGGCGGTCGATCCGACCGATCGGCGCAGGGTCTCCGCAAGGCTCTGAAAAACCAAACGAAACGCCGGCCACGTGGCATATGCGGCAGTGCTTGCCGCTGGCAGACGAGGAACAGATGGTCCGATTCGGGCAACGAGGCAAAAGCGAAGAGGTCCAGCCCGAAGCGCTCGCCGGCATCCGCATGCAGCTCGGCTCGCGCTCGCTCGTGCTGGTCGGGATGCCGGGCAGTGGCAAGTCGGCCGTCGGCCGTCGGCTGGCGACCCGCCTCGAATTGCCGTTCGTCGATGCCGACGAGGAGATCGAGCGCGCAGCCGGCAAACCCATCACCGACATCTTCAAGGAGCATGGCGAGCCCTACTTCCGCGAAGGCGAGCGCAAGGTGATCGCGCGCCTGCTGAGCGGCGGGCCGCAGGTGCTGGCTACGGGCGGCGGAGCGCTGATGCTGGCCGAGACGCGCGAGAGCATTCGACGGTCCGGAATCTCCATCTGGCTCAAGGCCGAGTTGAGCGTGCTCATGCGCCGGGTGCTCAAGCGCAACAACCGGCCGCTGCTGGAGAAGGACCCCGAGCGTGTCATGCGCGAGCTGATGGAGGCGCGCTACCCGATCTACGCCACCGCCGACATTACGGTGGAGAGCCGCGATCTGCCGCACGATACCATTGTGGGCGAGATCATCGACGCCTTGGCGACAAGCCCCATATTGACGTCCGCGCCCGGCCAGGAGTCCGGAACGCCCGCGTCGTTGGGCGAGGCACCATGAGTGCGGAACGCACGTCGGGATCCGCCGCAAGCTCGCAAGCGTCCGGGGCGCGCGCCACGATCCAAGTCGCGCTCGGCAGCCGCTCCTACGAGGTGCTGATCGGACCCGGCCTGATCGATGCGGCAGGCGGGCTCATCGAGAGTAGGCTCGGCGGTGTCCGGTGCGGCATCGTCACGGATGCCAACGTGGCAGCCGCCGGCCAGCTCGCGCGCCTCCAGGCCGGCCTGGGAGCCGCCGGCCTTCGCGCCGAGACGGAGGTGGTGGCGCCCGGCGAGGGGACCAAGAGCTTCCCGGTGCTGGCGCGGCTGTCGGAGCGGTTGCTCGAGATGCGCCTCGAGCGCGGCGATCTCGTGATCGCGCTCGGAGGTGGCGTTGTCGGCGATCTCGCCGGCTTCGCCGCAAGTATCGTGCGACGCGGCATGCGTTTCGTGCAGGTTCCGACCACGCTGCTGGCACAGGTCGACTCCTCGGTCGGCGGCAAGACCGGCATCAATACGCCCCAAGGCAAGAACCTCGTCGGGGCCTTCCACCAGCCGAGCCTCGTGCTCGCCGACATCGATGCGCTGGCCACCCTGCCGGCGCGCGAGTTTCGCGCCGGCTACGTCGAGGCCGCCAAGTTCGGGCTCCTCGGCGATGCGCAGTATTTCGGCTGGATGGAGAGCAATGCGGCAGCCGTCTTCGCGCGGGAGCCTGCGGCCCTGACACATGCAATCGCCGTGGCCGTGCAGGGCAAGGCCGACATTGTCGCCCGCGACGAGACGGAGACCGGCGACCGCATGCTGCTCAACCTCGGCCACACGTTCGGACATGCGCTCGAGGCCTGGGCCGGCTTCTCCGACCGTCTCCTGCACGGTGAAGCCATCGCCATCGGCATCTGCTTGGCGTTTCGCATCTCGGAGCAGTTGGGGCTGATCGGCAACAACAGCGTCGCCCGCGTCGAGACGCATTTCGCCGGGCTGGGCCTGCCGACCCGCATCGGCGAGATCCCGGGCGGCGGGGAGCCGGACGCGGCAGCGCTCATGAACATCATGGGCCAGGACAAGAAGGTGCGCGCCGGCAAACTGACCCTCATTCTGGTGCGCGGCATCGGCGAGGCCTTCATCACCCGCGATGTCGCCTCCGACACCGTACGCGAGTTCCTGGCCGGCCAGATCGACCGCTGAGCGCACCCGCCTCCGCGGGAACTTGACGGTCGTGCTATCGTTGCAGATGCGGCCCTATCCCGCGCGGCAAGCCCTTGTTTGCACTGCCGGGGTAGTATTGGCGCAGTCAGCGGAAGACACCGAACGCCCATGCCACTCGATATCGCGATCATTATCGCAGCCATCATCGCGCTGCTCGTCCTGTCGGCCTTCTTCAACGGCAGCGAGACGGCGCTGACCGCCGCCTCGCGGGCGCGCATGCATGCCCTCGAGCAGGAAGGCAACGTGCGTGCGCGCCTCGTCAACCGGCTGCTGCGGCAGCCCGAGAAGATGATCGGCGCGGTGCTGCTCGGCAATACGCTGGTCGACGTGCTGGCCGCTGCGCTGGCCTCGGGTCTCGCCGTCATCGTCATCGGCCCGGCGGGCGTCGCCTATGCGACGGGGATCATGACGCTGCTCATCGTGATCTTCGCGGCGGTGCTGCCCAAGACCTACGCGCTGGCTTTTGCCGACCGTGCCGCCCTGTTTGTCGCGCCGATCATGCGCGTGATCATCCTGCTCTTGACCCCGTTCACGGCTGCCATCCAGTTCATCGTGCGCCAGTTCCTCAAGCTCACGCCGAGCGGCCTGGACGATGCCGCCAACATTCTCGCCGCGCATGAAGAGATCCGCGGCACCATCGAGCTCAAGACCATCGGCGGCGCCGTCGCCAAGGGCGACGCGGCGATGCTCGGCGGCGTGCTGGACCTGCGAAGCCTGCAGGTGCTCGACATCATGGTGCATCGCACGAAGATGCAGACCATCGACATCGACGACCCCGCGCAGAAAGTGATCGACGATGTGGTCAAGAGCCAGCACACGCGCATCCCCCTGTGGAAGGACGAGCCCGACAACATCGTCGGCGTCCTGCATACCAAGGACCTGCTCGTGGAGCTGGCGCGCAACGGCTGGGACGCGGCGAAGCTCGATCTGCCGAGGCTTGCCGCGCAGCCGTGGTTTGTGCCCGATACGACCTCCGTCACCGACCAGCTCAACGAGTTCCTGAAGCGCAAGGCCCAGCTGGCGCTGGTGGTTGACGAGTACGGCGAGGTGCAGGGCCTCATCACGCTCGAGGACATCCTGGAGGAGATCGTGGGTCAGATCGCCGACGAGCACGACGTCGGCGACATCGGCATCCGCGTCCAGGCCGACGGCTCCGTCAACGTCGATGGCACGGTGGCCGTGCGCGACCTCAACCGGCAGATGGACTGGGACCTGCCCGACGAGGAGGCCACCACCATTGCCGGCCTCGTCATCCACGAGGCCCAGACCATCCCCGAGCCCGGCCAGATCTTCACCTTCTACGACTACCGCTTCGAGATCCTGCGCAAGAACCGCAACAAGATCACTGCGATCCGCATCAAGCCGCTGAGCGCGACAGCGAAGCGCCCCCGCACCACCCACGAGAGCGACGCCATGGAGGCCGGGTAATCGCGCGGCCGGTCACGCGTTGGTCAGCTGATCGGCGATGAACTTGCGGGATTGGGCGATCACCTCCTCGGTGATGAACATGTGGCCGCGATCACGGTAGCGCACGAACTGGTGCGGCGCGCCGGCGCGTTCCAGCGCGGCCTGCATGCGCAGCACCTGCTCGATCGGTATCGAGGGATCATCGTCGGAATGCAGCAGCAGAAGCGGCCGGCAGCCGGCATGAACATGACGCAGGGGTGAGGCGTACTCGCGCGCAGTGGGGAACGGCTCCCCGGGCGGCACCCAGCCGGCGCCCCAGTCGAGCTTCACGAGGTCGTAGCAACCCGATACCGAGATCGCCGCGCGGAAGGCTGTCGGATAGTCGTCCCACCCGCCGGATCTCGGGAATTTGCCCTCGCCCAGGGTGGCCGCCAGAGAGACCATGTGTCCGCCGGCGGACATGCCGATCAGGAAGATGCGGCTCGTTTCGATGCCGTAGGCCTCGGCATTGGCATGGGCCCAGCGGATGGCGCAGAGCATGTCCTGGTAGCATGCGGGAGCCGGCGTGCAGGTGACGAGCCGGTAGTCGATGCTCATGGCGACGAAGCCGAAACCGGCCCACTGCCTGACATCGATTGCGCCCGTGTCGCGGCGCGTGCCGTAGTACCAGCGCCCGCCGTGCACCGACAGCACGAGCGGCAGCGGTGCCTTCCCGGCTGGCCGCGCCAGATCGGCAAGCAGCGAGGCGCCGTCGACGTAGCCATAGACGATCGTTTCCACGTCGATCATGCGTTCATCCTGGTCATGACCTCTCGCCCGAGAGAGCGGCGATCAGGGTGTTGTAGGGACCTGCCCCGAGCAAGCGGCCGAATCGCAATGCCGCCGGTGCATGTCCCGCCGCCAGCCGCTCGAAGAGGCGTGGCGTGCAGTGCCGTGCGGGCGGCTTGGGCGGCAGGATCAGGTGCGCGACGGCCGCCGTATTCGCCAGCATGACCACCGCGAGCCCCTTCGGCGCGCGCACGCCGAGCCTGCCAAGCTCACCCAGCGGGTCGGCGACGAGGCGCGCTGTCGCCGGCGGATCGCGCGCGATCCAGTTCAACGGCCACAGGCGCGGATCACGATAGGTCTCGGCGAAGTCGCGGATATCGGAGAACGCCGATTTCGGTACGGCGACCGGCGGCGCACTGATGGCGAGATGCACCGCCTTGGCCGTATTCTCGCGCGCCACGATGTCCAGGCCATCCGGGAGCCCGATCCCGAGCTCGCGCAGGGCGGCCTTCGGCCCTGCCAGCAGCCTCGTCTTGAACTCCGGATCGGACCACGCGCGGGCGAGCACGCGGCCCATGGTGAGGTTGGTCTCGGGGTGCATTCATCCTCGCGCGGGGACGTGCGATGTCGCCGGCCCAAGCATTTCGCGCCTTCGCCACGTTGGCAAGCGGGGCCGCAAGCCTGCATAGTCCGGCCAGGCAGGAGGAACACCCATGAAGGTCAAATCCATCCAGACGCACTACGTCCGCATCCCCTTCGACATGGGGGCGCCGAGGCAGGACTTCGCCGGCCTGCGGTTTCCGACCATGGACCACCTGCTGGTGCAGGTGGAGACGGACGATGGGCTCATCGGCTGGGGCGAGGGCTTCGGCCACACGATCATCCCCGCCACCAAGGCCGCGCTCGAGACCTACGTGGGGCCGTGGTTCATCGGCAAGGACCCAACCGACATCAATGCGCTCCACCGCGACGCAGCCCAGTCGTTCCACATCTTCGGCCGCAACGGCCCCGTGGTGTACGCGCATTCGGCAATCGACATTGCGCTGTGGGACATCGCCGGCAAGCGCGCCGGTCTGCCGCTCTGCGACCTGCTCGGCGGTGCGCGACGCAAGGAGGTGCGCGCCTACTCGAGCCTGATGCGCTACGCCAACCCGGCAACCGTCGGCAGGATCTGCGCGGAGAGGGTGCAGCTCGGCTTCCGACACATCAAGCTGCACGAGCACAGCATCGAGGCAGTCAAGGCCGCGCGCGAGGGCGCGGGTCCCGGCATCGCCATCATGAACGATGTCAATTGCCCTTGGACCGTCGCGCAGGCCTTGGAGATGGAGCGCGCCTTCCGTCCGGCCGGCCTCTACTGGCTCGAGGAACCGGTATGGCCGCCGGAGGACCACGACGGGCTCGCCCGCGTGCGCCGCCAGGGCGCGACGCGCATAGCAGCCGGCGAGAACGCGGCCGGCCTGCACGACTTCCACGACATGTTCACCAAGGGCTCCATCGACATCGCCCAGCCGAGCGTGACCAAGATCGGCGGCATCACCGAGATGCGCAAGATCGCCGCGCTCGCCGAGGCGCACTCGGTGGAGCTCGTGCCGCACTGCGCCTACTTCGGGCCGGGCAACCTCGCCTCGATCCACATCGTCGCCTCGCTCCCGACGGACACGCTGCTCGAGAACATCTACGCCAATTTGGAGGCCAGCCCCTTCGGCGACGCCATGCTGGCCAAGGACGGCAAGGTGCGCGTGCCGACCGGCCCCGGCCTCGGCGTCGAGCCCGACATGGTGATGGTGGAGAAGTACCGGCAGGGGCCCGTGGGCGTGGTGCGGTAGATGAGCCGGCCTTGGCCTCGGCGGCGCAGCGAGTGGCGCTCTGCGCGCTATCCGGGCCGCGGATAGGGGTCGAAGTCGTGCTTCTCGCCGAACAACACATCCAGATATTTGCGATGCAGGAAGACCTTGTCGCGGCCGACCTTTTCCTCCTCGAGGATGCCGAGCCGCGCCATCTCCTTGAGATAAGCCGACGCGGTGTGGCGGGCGGCAATCTTATGCTCCACGAGGTTGGCAATGCGGCAATAGGGCTGCGAGAAGATCAGCTCGATCAGCGCATGCGGCATCTTGGGCGCGGCGGCACGGATGTAACGCTTCGTTTCATCCATCAGCGACCGGATCGCTCCGATCTTTTGTGTGGTCCACACTGAAGTTTCCTCCACGCCGGCTAGGACGTAGAGAATCCAGGGCTCCCACCGCTGTTGGAAAGTCACCTCGCCGAGCCGCCGATAGTACTCGCCGCGAGTCTTGAGGATGTGGCGACTGAGGTAGAGCGTCGGCAGGTCGAGCAGTCCATCCTGCATCAGGCTCAGAATGTTGAGAATGCGCCCAGTGCGTCCATTGCCGTCCGGAAACGGGTGGATGGCCTCGAACTGGTAGTGCAGGATCGCCATGCGCACGAGTGGGTCGAGATCGGGTCTCTCGTGAGCGAACCGCTCCCAGTTTCCCAGTAGCTCACGCAGGCGCGCTTGCCCTTCTGGAGGCGTGTAGATTACCTCGCCGGTGTGACTGTTGGTTAGGGTGGTGCCCGGCGTGCGGCGGATGTCGAGGTCGATGCCCGTGATCGCCCGGCAGACATCCACCGCGATCCGGGTGGAGAGCGGGCGGGTCTTGATGGCCTCGATGGCGGTGTAGAGGGCGTTGCGGTAACGCGCGGCTTCCTTGGTGGCGGGTGCCGCCTCGTAGTCTCCGAGGCTTGCCTCGCGAAACAATGCATCGTTGGTCGTGACGATGTTCTCGACCGCGGAGCTGTCCCTGGCCTCCAGGTTCGGAATCGCGTGCACCAACACGGACTGGTCTGGGATCAGCTGGCCCGCGAGGCGCAGTTCGGCAAGCGCGGTGCGGGCCGTCACGCACTTCTTCAAGACGGCGCGCGTCTCGATCTCTGCGTTCGGTGGGAGGAGCGGCAGATCGTTGTAGGGGCGTCCAGGGTCGGGCATCGGCAGATCAAGGTCTATGTGGCGAAGTATTCTGATTTCGTCTCCATGTCCTGACTGATATGGTCAGGCAATGTCCAGGTCAATAGAGATATGGAGAGAAAAATCCGACTTATATCCATATCCTACTGAGCGTGGCGACGCCTTCGACACGTCCAAGGGCACATGGCGAAAGAATCGCGCTTTATCGACATATCGAGCACCCCAGCCTCTGGCGAACGTCTGACCGCCATCCCCGCCACGGCAGCCGCGTCCTTGACCACCTCGTGCCCCATCGGCCATTAACCGGCCGCGGCTAACCCCGAAGAGACCTGAGCTCATGGCAAGCGAACGCTACAACGCGCCCGTGCGCGAGAAGCACTGGCAGCAGGTGTGGGAGGAGCGCGAAACCTTCCGCACCCAGGACAAGAGCAAGAAGCCCAAGCGCTACCAGCTGGAGATGTTCCCCTACCCCTCCGGGCGCATTCATATGGGCCACGTGCGCAACTACACGCTGGGCGACGTGATGGCCCGCTACATGCGCGCCAAGGGGTTCAACGTGCTCCATCCCATGGGCTGGGACGCCTTCGGCCTGCCGGCCGAGAACGCGGCCATGGAGCGCAAGGTCCACCCCCGCAAATGGACCTACGAGAACATCGACACCATGCGCGCCCAGCTCAAGGCCATGGGGCTGTCGATCGACTGGGAGCGCGAGTTCGCCACCTGCAATCCCGACTACTATGTGCACCAGCAGCGGCTGTTCCTGGACTTCCTGAAGAAGAAGCTGGCCTACCGCAAGACCGCCAAGGTCAACTGGGATCCGGTGGAGAACACCGTGCTCGCCAACGAGCAGGTGATCGACGGCCGCGGCTGGCGCTCCGGCGCCGTGGTCGAGCAGCGCGACCTCACGCAATGGTTCTTCAGGATCACCGCCTACGCCGAGGAGCTGCTGCAAGCGCTGGATGGCTTGCAGGCCACGTGGCCCGATTTCGTCTGCACGCAGCAGAGGAACTGGATCGGCAAGTCGACCGGCGCCAACATGCAGTTCGCGCTCGAAGGCGGCAAGCTGTCCAAGAAGCTCGCCACGCTTGAAGTCTTCACCACGCGCCACGACACCATCTTCGGCGCCTCCTTCATGGCGATCTCGCCCGAGCACCCGCTGGCAGCTCACCTCGCCCAGAAGAGCAAGGAGCTGGCAGCCTTCGTCGAGGAGTGCCGCAAGATCGGCACCAGCGAGGAAGCGCTGGCCAAGGCCGAGAAGAAGGGTTTCGACACCGGCATCGTCGCGATCCACCCGTTCAAGCCAGACGTCAAGCTGCCGGTCTATGTCGCCAACTTCATCGTCATGGGCTACGGCACGGGCGCCATCTTCGGCTGTCCGGGCCACGACCAGCGCGACCTCGATTTCGCCCGCAAGTACAGTCGTCCGGTGATCCCCGTGGTGCTGCCGCCGGGAGCTGATCCCGCGACCTTCAGCATCGGTGCCGAGGCCTACGTCGGCGACGGCACCCTGATCAACTCCGAGTTCCTCGACGGGCTCGCCATCGAGGCCGCCAAGGACAGAATAGCGAGCCTGCTGGAGGAGCGCGGCATCGGCGAGCGCAAAGTCAACTACCGCATGCGCGACTGGCTGCTGTCGCGCCAGCGCTACTGGGGCTGTCCGATCCCTGTCATCCATTGCGAGAAGGACGGCATCGTGCCTGTGCCCGTCGAGGACCTGCCGGTGAAGCTGCCGGAGGACGTCACCTTCGACAAACCCGGCAACCCGCTCGACCACCACCCGACGTGGAAGCACGTGAAGTGCCCCAAGTGCGGCGAGCCGGCGGTACGCGAGACCGACACTATGGACACGTTCGTCGACAGCTCCTGGTATCAGTTTCGTTTCACCGCGCCGCACGCAGCCAAGCCGACAGACAGCAAGGCGCTGAAATACTGGGCGCCGGTCGACCAATACATCGGCGGCAAGGAGCACGCGGTGCTGCACCTGCTGTATGCGCGCTTCTTCACTCGCGGCATGAAGGCAACCAAGCACGTGGATTTCGACGAGCCGTTCATGTCGATGTTCACACTTGGCATCGTCGTGCACGAGACCTACCGCAGCGAGAACGGCGACTGGCTGACGCCGGCCGAGGTCCGTTTCGAGGGCGACGGCCCCACCCGCAAGGCGTTCTCGACCTCGACCGGCAGACCAGTCGAGATCGGCGCCATCGAGAAGATGTCGAAGTCGCGCAGGAACGTGGTCGACCCAGACGACATCGTCGCCAACTACGGCGCCGACACCGCCCGGTTGTTCATCGTCTCCGACAGCCCTCCCGACCGGGACATCATCTGGACGGACGCTGGCGTGGCGGGTGCGGGCCGGCAGATCCAGCGCATCTCGCGGCTGATCGACGACGTGGTCGAGCGCAAATGCTCAAAGGATGTAAAAGCCCCTGCCTTCGGGCCGGATGCCCAGGCCCTGCGGCGCATTGCGCACAAGACGCTGAACAATGTTGGCCAGAACATCGAGGCCCTTCGTTACAACGTGGCGGTTGCGCAGATTTATGAGCTCACCAATGCGTTGTCGTCGGCCCTGAGCAAATCGGGCGAGGGCCTGGATTGGGCCATCCGCGAGGCCGCCGAGCTACTCGTGCAGATGATCGGCCCGATGCTGCCGCATTTGGGCGAGGAGTGCTGGGCGCGGCTCGGATACAACACTATGCTGGCCGATCAGCCTTGGCCGGAGGCCGATCCCGGCTTGCTCGTTGACGACGTGATTACCATTGCCGTACAGGTAAATGGCAAGAGGCGGGACGAGCTTACCGTCGCTCGCACGGCAACCAGCGACGAGATTGAGGCGGCAGCGCTGGAGCTGGAACCCGTCGTACGTGCATTGGCCGGCAGGCCGGTCAAGAAGGTGATAGTGGTGCCGCAAAGGATCGTGAATGTCGTCGGCTAAGGCTGGTCCGGCACGCGCGACTTTGAGCCGTCGGAGTATGGTGCGCAGCTTGGTGTTGCTGCTCGCCGTTGCTCCGGCGCTGACGGCCTGCGGCAGCAACGGCTTCCATCCTCTTTACGGCACGACCGCGTCAGGCGCGGGCATGCAGGAGCGCCTGGCGCAAGTCGAGGTGGCCCCAATTCCAGGTCGTGTCGGCCTGCGCATCCGCAACGAGGTTCGGTTCCAGGCCAATGGTCCGGGCGAAGCGCTGCCGCCGACGCATCGGCTCGAGATCACCCTGGCCGAATCGATGACGTCGACGCTGGTGAAGGTGGACGGCGACGCACTCGGCCTCATCTACGCGGTCAACGCCAGCTTCAAGCTCGTCGATATCAAGAGCAAGAAGGTCGTGCTGCAGGGCACGAGCCATGCCCGCGCCAGCTTCGAGCGCTTTTCCGCCATCTACTCCAACGTGCGCGCTCGCGACGACGCGGAGAACCGCGCGGCAAAGACCATCGCCGAGGATCTGACGACCCGGCTTGCGGCCTACCTCTCGGGCGCGGCCTGAGGCGGCGGCCGCTGCTGCATCATTCCAGCCGGAGCGCGAGCGCTGCGAGCCCGGGCTCGGCGACAAGCCTGGCACTGTTCGTGATGTGGGGTCGCATTCGCCGCCGCGAACTCCCGGATGCCATTCGATGGTTGCGATCAAGACCCACCAGGCGAGCGCGTTCCTCAACGCGCTCGATCGCGTCCCCCAGGCAGTGCTGTTCTACGGATCCGACGTAGGCTTGGTGTCGGAGCGGGCCGCCCAACTCGCCAAGGCGCTCGCTGGGCGCGATGACCCGCCGGGGGAGATCCTGCGCCTCGACGACTCGAGCCTCGAGGACGACCCCGACCGCATTTTTGTCGAGCTGCAGACCGCGCCCATGTTCGGCGGACGCAAGGTCGTGCGCGCCGCGGCGGGCCGGCGGGTGACGGCCGCGCAACTCAAGACGCTGGTGGAGGGCGGCAATCTCGCGGGCTCGCTGATCGTGGAGGCCGGAAACCTGCGCCCGGACGACGCGCTGCGCGCACTGTTCGAGAAGTCGCCCGCCGCCGCCGCCGTCGCCTGCTTCCCCGACGAGGCGCGCGATCTCGACGTCGTAATCCGCGAGGTCTTTGCGGGCCGGGGCGTCCAGATCACGCCGGAGGCCAGGCGCCTGCTGATGACCCGGCTCGGGGCCGACCGGGCGCTGTCGCGTTCCGAGATCGACAAGCTCGCCCTCTATGCGCACGGCAAGAGCGTGATCGACGAGGAGGACGTCGAGATCGCGGTCGGCGATGCGGCGGAGCTGGCGCTCGACCGTATCGTCATGGCGGCGGGCTCTGCCAACGTCGCCGCTGCGCTCGCCGAGTGCGACCGCAGCATCGCCTCGGGCGAGAGCGCGCAGGCCGTCATCGCCGCGCTGCAACGCCATTTCCTGAGGCTGCACCGCATGCGCGGGGCGCTCGATGCCGGCCGGCCGATGGAGGAGGTTCTGCGCACCTTGCGCCCGCCGCCGCACTTCAAGCAACGCGACGCGCTCGAGCAACAGGGCCGCAACTGGAGCGCAGCAAAGCTCAGCGCTGCACTGGCACGCATCGCCGAGGCGGCCAAGGCCGCCCGCCTCAACTCCGCACTCGAAGGGGCGCTCACCGAGAAGCTGCTGCTCGACCTCGGCCAGCTCTCGGGCCAGCGGAAGGCGTAAGTGAGGTCTTCCGGCAGCCCTTTGCCGGGGTGTCGACCGGACCTGCGCCGGCACATATAGTGCGCCGACCAACGGAGGGACCAAGCATGCAAGAGCACGACGTCGTCGGCATCGGCAACGCCATCGTCGACATCATCGCCCGCTGCGACGATGCGTTCCTGACGCGGCACGGCTGCAAGAAGGGCAGCATGCAGCTGGTCGATGCGGCGGCCGTCGGCAAGCTCTACGACGACATGGGACCGGCCGTCGAGATCTCGGGCGGCTCGGTCGCCAACTCCGTGGTCGGCGTCGCCTCATTCGGCGGGCGGGCCGGCTTCATCGGCAAGACCGCGAGCGATCAGTTCGGACAGGTCTTCGGCCACGACATCCGCACCGCGGGCGTGACCTTCACGACGCCGGCGGCAGCAGCCGGGAGCGAGCCGACCGGGCGCTGCCTCGTGCTGGTGACGCCCGACGGCCAGCGCACCATGCACACCTTCCTCGGAGTGAGCCCGCAACTCGGCGGCGGCGAGGTGGACGAGGCGCTGATCCGCTCCGCACGCATCGTCTATCTCGAGGGCTACCTGTTCGACCGGCCCGAGGCCAAAGCCGCCTTCCGACAGGCGGCGGCGATCGCCGGCAAGGCGGGGCGGCAGGTGGCGCTGTCGCTGTCCGATTCATTCTGCGTCGACCGTCACCGGGCCGAGTTCCTGTCGCTGATCCGCGCCAACGTCGACATCCTCTTTGCCAACGAGGCCGAGATCACCTCGCTCTACCAGACGGGCTCGTTCGACGAGGCGGCGCGGCGGGCGCAGGCCGACACCAAGCTTGCCGTGCTCACGCGCTCGGAGAAGGGCAGCGTGATCCTGAGCCAGGGCAAGTCGGTTGCGGTTCCCGCGGCGCCGGTCGCCAAGGTCGTCGACACCACCGGCGCCGGCGATCTCTATGCGGCGGGCTTCCTCTACGGCGTCGCCTCCGGCCGCGACGTCGAGACGGCCGGCCGCCTCGGCAGCCTGGCGGCGGCCGAGATCATCTCCCACATCGGCGCCCGGCCCGAGAAGCGCCTGCAGGACCTCGCGCGCCAGGCAGGTCTCGTCGGCTGACGCGCCTGGCCATCAAGCCGTCCAAATGTCCGATGTGGATCGGGCGCCCTCGCCAACCGACGGAGCCGTCATGCCCAAGCTGCGCGTCCACTGCTTTGCGTTTTCCCTCGACGGCTACGGCGCAGGCCCCGACCAGAGCCTGGAGAACCCGCTCGGGCGCGGCGGCATGGCACTGCACGAATGGTCTCATGCCACCCGCACATTCCGGCAGATGTTCGGGCAGGAGGGTGGCAACACAGGTATCGACGACGATTACGCGGCACGTGGTTTCGACGGCATCGGCGCGTGGATCCTGGGCCGCAACATGTTCGGACCGGTGCGAGGATCCTGGCCCGACGACACATGGAAGGGCTGGTGGGGAGACACTCCGCCCTATCACTGCCCCGTGTACGTGCTCACCAATCACGCGCGGGCGCCGATCGAAATGAACGGCGGGACGACCTTCCACTTCGTCACCGACGGCATCCACGCCGCGCTGGCGCGCGCAACGGAGGCTGCGAAGGACCGGGACATCCGACTGGGCGGCGGCGTCGCAACGATCCGGCAGTACCTCGGCGCCGGACTGATCGACGAGATGCACCTTGCCGTCGCCCCGGTCCTTCTCGGCTCCGGAGAGCACCTGCTGGCCGGTCTCGATTTGCCCAAGCTCGGCTACCGGTGCACCGAGCATATTTCCTCGGCGAAGACCACGCATGTCGTGCTTGCGAAGCGCGGGTAGAAGCGATCGCGGGGACGGGCAGGGCGCCTCGCTGCAGTCGCCGCTCAGTCCTGCCCCACGCGCTGGGGCAGCCGGGCCTCCATCTCGCGATAGCGGCGCTGCAGGTCGGTCATGTAGTCGCGCACGATCGGCGCCGCGTCGCGCTTCTTGGCGAGCTGCATGTGGAAGACGAGCTGGCTGCCGGTGCGGAACATCATCTCGGCGCTGATGAGGTAGAACTCCCACATGCGGCAGAAGCGCTCGTCGTACATCTGCGCGATCCTGGCGCGGTTGGCCTCGAAGCGGCGGCACCAGTGCGCGAGCGTCTTGGCGTAGTGCACGCGCAGGAACTCGAGGTCGGTGACCCACAGGCTCGCCTGCTCCACGGCCGTGAACACCTCCGACAGGGCAGGCGAGTAGGCGCCCGGGAAGATGTACTTCCTGAGCCACGGGCTCGCCGTGCCCGGCGGGCTCATGTGACCGATGGAGTGCAGCAGCATGACGCCGTTCTCGCTCAGCAGATCGTTCACCTTGGCGAAGAACTCCGGGTAGTGGTGGACGCCGACGTGCTCGAACATGCCGACCGATACGACGCGGTCGAATTGCTCCCTTACCTCGCGGTAGTCGCGCAGCTCGAAGCGTACCCTGTTGGCCAGCCCCGCCTTGCGCGCCCGCTCGTTCGACAGCTCGTGCTGCTCCTTGGACAGCGTGACGCCTGTGACATCGACCTCCTCGAGGATTGCGAGATAGAGCGCGAGCTCGCCCCAGCCGCTGCCGATGTCGAGCACCTTGAGGCCGGGCTTGAGGTTGAGCTTGGCGGCGATCAGGCGCAGCTTGTTCTGCTGGGCCTCCTCCAGCGTTTCGGTGTCGTCGAGGAAGTAGGCGCAGGAATACTGCATCCCCTCGTCGAGGAAGAGCTTGTAGAAGTCGTTACCAAGGTCGTAGTGGTGCGCCACGTTCTGCTGCGCCTTGCCGACCGGGTTTGCCTGCTGGAAGCGCTTGAGCCCACGTGAGACGCGGCGCAGCAACTTCTGCAAGGGTTGGTTGCCGAGCGAAAGCCGGTTCAGCGAGAACAGCGTGAGGAAGTCGCGCAGCGTCGAATCCTCGAAGCGCATGCGCCCGTCCATGTAGGCCTCGCCGGCCGCAAGCTCTGGATTGAAGAACAGCTTGCGGTAGAGCGTGGGGTCGGTGAGCCGCATGGTGACCTGCGGGCCCGGCGCGCCGGCGAAGACGTGGGTCTTGCCCTCCGCATCGATGACCTTGAGCGTGCCAACGCGCACGAAGGCTTCGAGCATGTTCGACAGGGGAAACATCGGCTCCTCCCGCAAATGCCGCTCCGCCGGCCTCGCCCCTCAGCGGAACGGCGGCTCGTCGAAGCTCCTGAGCTTGCGTGAATGCAGCGTGTCGCGTCGCGAGCGCAGAAGGTCAAGGGCCTTGAGCCCGATCTCCAGATGTTGTGCAACGGCGCGCTCGTAAAAGGCGTTGGCGGCGCCGGGCAATTTGATCTCGCCGTGCAATGGCTTGTCGGATACGCACAGGAGCGTGCCGTAGGGCACGCGCAGGCGGAAGCCCTGGGCGGCGATGGTGCCGCTCTCCATGTCGACGGCGATCGCGCGGGAGAGGTTGATTCGCCGCCGCTCCTGGGTGAAGCGCAGCTCCCAGTTGCGGTCGTCGTTGGTCACGACCGTTCCGGTGCGCAGAATTCCCTTGAGCGCCTCGCCCTTGGCGCCGGTGACGATCGCCGCCGCATCCTGCAGGGCCACCTGGATCTCGGCCAGCGCGGGCACCGGCACGTCGGGCGGCACCAGGGAGTCGAGGATGCGGTCCTGGCGCAGATAAGCGTGCGCCAGCACGTAGTCGCCGATTTTTTGCGTAGCGCGCAGGCCTCCGCAGTGGCCCACCATCAGCCAGCAGTTGGGGCGCAGAACTGCCAGGTGGTCGGTGATGTTCTTGGCGTTGGAGGGACCCACGCCGATGTTGATGAGGGTCACGCCTTCGCCCTCGGGGGCGACCAGGTGATAGGCGGGCATCTGGTAGCGGTGCCATTCGCAGGCAGCGACCAGGGCGTCGGCCTCCTCGCGGGAATGGCTACCATCGATCGAGATATTGCCGGGCAGCACGACGCGGGCGGTTCTGGCGTCTCCCGCAAGCTGCTCGCGGCCCCAGCGCACGAACTGGTCGACGTAGCGGTGGTAGTTGGTGAGCAGGATCCATTGCTGCACGTTGCGCCAATCGCTGCCCGTGTAGTGCACGAGGCGGCGCAGCGAGTAGTCGATGCGGGCGGCGTCGAACAGGGACAGCGGGCGTGGCTGGCCCTCGCGATGCTCCCACTGCCCATCCGCGATCTCGTCGCCCACCGCGGAGAGCTGCGGCGTCGGAAAATGGCGGGCGAGATCGGCCGAGGTGACGCCGGCGCCCGCAATCTCGTCGGCGCGCTCGAGCACATAGGGGTAGGGGATCTCCTGGTCGCTGACGGCGATCTCAATGCGGGCGCCATACTCGGCGACTAGCGGGGTCAGCTGCTCCAGCAGGTAGCGGCGGAAGGCGGCCGGGTGTGTGATCGTCGTCTCGTAGACGCCGGGGCTTTGCAGCCGGGCGAAGGCGCGCCGGTGACTGGGAAGCGTGCGGGCGGCATCGCGATGGACGATGCGCAGCAGCGGATAGCGGAACTGGGCGCGGGTCTCGAGCGATGGCGGCTCGCGGGTGGCAAGGTAGCGGTCGAGCGCCGCCACAAGCGCGGAACTGGCGTCGGCATAGAGCTTCTCCAGGCGGTCCAGCGCCGCCTCGGCGGATCGGATCGGTCGTGCGGAGCGCTGCGACATGTCCGCGGGCATCCTCTACAGGGGCGGGGCAAGCACATACCAAGATGGCCCTGCTGCCAGCATAGCCTGCCCTCCGTCAATCCTTTGCGACTTGCCGCAGACGTCGCCGACTCACGCTCCAAAGCCGGTGTCGGCGACGTCCCGCAGATAGCGGCCGTAGTCGGAGCTGGCCAGCTCGCCGGCCAGGGCGGCGAGATCGTCCCGGCCGATGAACCCCATCCGGAATGCGATCTCCTCCGGGCAGGCGATGCGGTAGCCCTGCCGCTTCTCGAGCGCGCGCATGAAGTCCACGGCCTCGCTGAGCGCCTCCGGCGTGCCGGTGTCGAGCCAGGCATAGCCCCGGCCCAATCGCTCCACATGCAACTCGCCCAGCTCGAGGTAGGCCTTGTTGATATCGCTGATCTCGAGCTCCCCACGCGCCGAGGGCTGAAGGTGGGTGGCGATCTGGGTGACGCGCTCGTCATAGAAGTAGAGACCGGTGACGGCCCAGCGCGACCGCGGCCGCAGCGGCTTCTCCTCGATCGACAGTGCGCATCCGGCCGCATCGAGATCGACCACGCCATAGCGCTGCGGATCAGCGACCTGATAGGCGAACACCGTGGCGCCCCTCCTGCGGGCGACTGCGGAGGCGAGCAACCGCTGCAGGGCGTCGCCATAGTAGATGTTGTCGCCGAGGATCAGCGCGGAATTGCCGCCGGCAACGAAGTCGGCGCCGATGATGTAGGCCTGGGCCAGCCCTTCCGGCTTCGGCTGCTCGCGGTAGCTGAGCCGCAATCCCCACTTGCCGCCGTCTCCGAGCAGGCGCTGGAAGCTCGGCCGGTCTTCCGGCGTCGTGATGATCAGGATGTCGCGAATGCCCGCCAGCATCAGGGTCGACAGCGGGTAGTAGATCATCGGCTTGTCGTAGACCGGCAGCAGCTGCTTGGAGACCACGAGCGTCATGGGATAGAGGCGCGTACCCCTTCCCCCCGCGAGGATGATCCCCTTCATGGCAGCCTGTGATCCGCGTGGACAGGTGTTGGGTCGTTGCCGGCGTGGGGGCAGTCTAGGTCCGCCAGGACGTCAAGTCGAACCTGGGGCAGCAGCAAGGCCGTGACCGTTGAAGGTGAATTGTGCGGGCAAGTCGCGCAACCGGGGGTGCCTACGGTCCTTGTCCGAGAGGGTCGCCTCGGCGGGGCCAACCGGCCAGGCGATGCCGAGGTCCGGGTCGTCGAAAGCGATGCCGCGGTCGCATTCCCGCGCATAGTAGTCGGTCACCTTGTAGATCATCTCGGTATCGGGCTCGAGCGTGCAGAAGCCGTGGGCAAAGCCCACCGGGATCCACAGCTGCGACCAATTGGCGGCCGATAGGGTGGCCGTCACATGCTGGCCGAAGGTCGGCGATCCCTGCCGGATGTCGACGGCCACGTCGAAGATGGCACCCTTCGTGACGCGCACCAGCTTGCCCTGGGCATGAGGCTCGGCCTGGTAATGCAGGCCCCGGATCACGCCTCTGGCGTGCGAGAGGGATTGGTTGTCCTGAACGAACTCGCAGCCGATTCCGGCCTGGCTCATGTCCCTGCGGCTGTAGGTCTCCGAGAAGAAGCCCCGCCCGTCGCTAAAGATACGCGGCGTGATCAGCTTCACGTCGGGGATGGCAAGCGAGCGGATCTCGGGCGCCATAGATGCCTCGCGAAGGACCGGCCCCTGCCAGGGGCAGGCATGCGCCTCGACAATGCCAGGAGCTGCCGCGTCTTGCCACCCAACATGTATGGGAAACCAGGGCGACCAAGGGACCCTTGACGGCCATCGCCTGGAGTTGTTGGAGTGGCCGCGACCGCCACCCCGAGCCCGGACACCCGGACGTATGGCCCATGTCTGATACTGCGCTGCAGCGCCTGGCCGCGACCATCCGCGCGCGGCGCTCCGAGCCCGCCAGCAAGTCCTATACCCGCGAGCTTCTCGACGCGGGCCCGGGCCATTGCGCCAAGAAGCTCGGCGAGGAGGCAACCGAGACCGTGATCGCAGCGTTGACGCAGGATGAACGCGCACTGACGCGGGAGGCTGCCGATCTCCTGTACCACCTGCTGGTGCTGCTCGAGATCAAGAATGTACCCTTCAGCAACGTGCTGGCCGAGCTGGAGCATCGCATGGGCACCTCGGGCCTCGCAGAGAAGGCCAGCCGCGGGCAGGGCCAGCCATGAACGAGCTCACCCAGTTCCTGCGGCCGCAAGACGCTGGCGTCTCGCGCTCGCAAATCCACTTCTCGCCCTACCGCGTCTTCACGCGCGACGAATGGGCGAAGCTGCGCGCCGACACGCCGATGACCCTGGTGCCGCGCGACCTCGAACAGCTCTCGGGTCTGATCGAGGACCTGTCGATGGAGGAGGTGGAGCAGATCTACCTGCCGATGTCGCGGCTCCTCAATCTGCACGTCGCCGGCGCACAGGAGCTGCACGCCGTCACCAGCCGCTTCCTCGGCCGCATGGACGGCCGCGTGCCCTACATCCTGGGCATCGGCGGCTCGGTGGCGGTCGGCAAGAGCACGACTGCCCGTGTGCTGCGGGCGCTGCTGGCGCGGTGGCCCGACCACCCGCGCGTCGATCTCATCACGACGGACGGCTTCCTCTACCCCAACGCCGAGCTCGAGCGGCGCGGACTAATGAACCGCAAGGGTTTCCCCGAGAGCTTCGACACTGCCCGGCTCCTCAACTTCCTGCACGACGTGAAGTCCGGCAGGGCCAACGTCGAGGCCCCCGTCTACTCGCATTTCCACTACGACATCATTCCCGGCCAGGCCACGATCATCGACCCGCCGGACATCCTGATCGTCGAAGGCCTCAACGTGCTGCGGCCGGCGCGCATGCCCAAGGGCGGCGAGGCCATTCCCTTCGTGTCGGACTTCTTCAACTTCTCGATCTACATGGATGCCGACGCCAAGATGATCGAGGAGTGGTACGTAACCCGCTTCATGCGGCTGCGGCAGACCGCGTTCCGCGATCCGGCCGCCTACTTCCACCGCTACGCCCATCTCTCCCCCGACGAGGCGCGCGCCAAGGCGCTCGAGATCTGGCAGTCCATCAACGAGAAGAACCTCTACGAGAACATCCTGCCGACGCGTCAGCGCGCACGCCTGATCCTGCGCAAGGGCGCCAACCACAAGATCGAGAGCGTTTCGCTGCGGCGGATATGACAGCGACGACGAACAACGGGCTCGCCGGATCGGAGCGCCGCGCAGCGCGGACGCCCCATGCCGACCCGCTCGAGCTTGCGCTCGCTGCCAAGAGGCGGACCGGCACGCCCGGCGGCGCGACGGAAAGACTTGTCGCATCAGGTGCAGGCTGGCGCGTCGCCGATATCGTCTGCACCTGCGGTCCGCACGATCACCCCTACGACGAGGGGCACACATTTGCGTCGATCTCGCTGGTGCTGTCGGGGACCTTCA
>JBGGME010000075.1:0-3325 GCA_041288195.1 Hyphomicrobiaceae bacterium | reverse complement strand
GATGCAATCGTGCTGCAACTCGCAGCGCTGACCCGGCCAGCTGCCGCAGCGTATGCGGCGCCCGCGGCCGAGGCGCCGGCGCAGGAGGCAACTCCCGCAGCCGCCGAGACCGTGCCGACCGAAACCACAGCGCCCGAGGCCAGGCTCGCGCCTGAAGCCGCGAGCGAGGAGGCCGAGGGCGACCTCGACGCTCCAAGCCAGGACGATGCGGCAACCACGACGGAGACTGCCGAGCCGTCGCTGGATGCAATGCCCACGATGGAAAAGCCGGCCGCGACACTGGCCGACGCGTTGGCTGCCTGCGAGGCCGTGGCCAGGGATGAGAGCGCCGCCGCAGCCTCGATCGATGCCGAGGCGACGAGCCGGGGCCCGGCAAGCCCGGTGACCGAGGACGTGGTCCCGGTCGACACGACGGCCGAAGGGCTGTGCGTGGATGCGGAGCCCAAGTCGGATGCGCAGGCAGCGGCACCGGCAACGACGATCGACGCCAGCGCTGCACCCGCGCCGGCAGGCGAGGCTGCGCCGGTAGCGGAGGAGCCGGCCGCGGCTGAGGTTGGGGTTGCGGTTGCGACGCCAGCGGACGTCGCGACGGAGCCTCCTGCAGCCGCCGCCGAGGCGACGACGCCCGCCAGCGAAGCACCGGCTGCCGCAGCGGCAGCCGTGATCAGCTTCGAGCCGCGCCAGCGCAAGGAAAAGGCCGACATCGCGGCACCGAGGCCGGTGGCCGCCTCACGCGGGCGCCGGGTGGCCAGCAGGATCGCCGCCGGCATCGTTGCGCTCATCGCCGCGGCGGGCGCGCTCGTGATGGCCGACCGGGAGGCATTTGGCGGCCCGTACGTGCTGCCGTGGGTGTCGCCGCTGCCGTCCTATCAGATGCCCTGGTCCCTTTTCGGCCAGCACAAGCGTGCCGAGGCCGCCGGGAATGGCATTTACGCCGTCGACGGTGCAGCGGCCAGCGAGGCCTTGCTCGCACGCTATCGCGAGGTCTGGCCGATGAGCCCCTGAGGCCGGGCGGCGGTCAGCTTCGCCACCCCCGATTATCCATCCGATGGCGGATCGAGGGCAGCGCACAACCGCCGCATGCAGGCCCGCATGATCTCGCTTTTTTTGCCCAGTGCTGCCTGGTTTGACGCAGGCGGAAAGAAAGTCTTTACCAAATAGGCATGGAATGGCGACAGCAGCGCCGCGTCGATAAAGGGCCTCGACGTCGTGCGCCGCGCAACCAGGTGGTTGAAACACGCCATGCACGCGCACGCCAGCGGCCCTTCCAGAACGATCGTCCCGACGCTTCGCTATCGCGACGTTGCCGCCGCCATAGATTGGCTTTGCAACGCGTTCGACCTCGAGCGCCATCTCGTGGTGCCGGGCGAGGACGGCGCAATCCACTACGCGCAGCTCACCTTCGGCGACGGCATGATCATGCTGGGGCCGGTCGGCGCGCAATCCGCCTTCGACGGGCTGATGACGCAACCGGCCGATACGGGCGGGGCCGAGACCCAGATCTGCTACCTGTTCGTCGAGGATGCGGCGGCGCACTGCGCAAGGGCCAGGGCGGCGGGCGCCGAGATCGTGCTCGACATCGAGGAGGAGGGCGGCCGCGGCTACTCGTGCCGCGATCCGGAAGGGCATATCTGGAACTTTGGCACCTACGATCCCTGGAAGCGCCCGGCCGGCAAAACCGTCGAGCCCGACCAGGAGGAGCGTGCGCCGCCGCGCGCAGGCGCGCTGGGGCGATGGGTGAAGCGGACGGCGGTGGCGATGGGCGTGCTCATCGTCATGGCGGCCACGGCCGTGATCGGCGACTGGGCATACGGCGTCGGCGCATGGCAGCCGTGGGAGAGCGAGACGCAAGGTACCGATGGCGCCGCGGACGTCCCGGCAAGAATCGGGCGCGAGCAGCTGGCGCGGGCGCGGGAGGCCCGCGAGGCGGCCGAGCAGGCGGCCAAGGAGGCCCGCGAGCGGCTGGCGCAGGAGAGGAGCGCGCGCGAGACGGCCGAGCGCGCGGCCCAGGAGACCCGCGAGCAGCTCGCAAAGGCGGGGGCCGAGCAAGGCGGCAAGGAGGGACGCGAGCTGCGCGAGCGCCTCGCCGCCGCCGAGCGGACGATGGCGGCGCTGCGCAATGAGCTGGCGGCGGAGCGCGTCGCGCGCGAGGCGGCCGACCGCACCACGCACCTGATGCGCGAGCAGCTGGAGCGGGAGACGTCCTCCAAGGACGAGGCCGAGCGGGCCAGGCAGGCGCGCGAGAAGGCCTCCAAGGAGCGCGCCGCGAAGGAGGCTGCGGGCAAGGAGGCGGCGGAACGCGCCGCCAGGGAGGCCAAGGAGCACGCCGCCAGGGAGGCGGCGGAGCGCGCTGCGAAGGAAGCAGCGACCAAGGAGGCGGCCGCAAAGGAGGCCGCTGCCAAGGAAGCCGCGGCCAAGGAGGCACGCGAGAAGGAGGCGCGCGAGCGCAAGGAGCGGGCCGCCGCCAAGCGGCCGGCCATGCGCCGGGTCTATTCCGAGCCGCAGAGCAAGTCGCCGCCGCTGATCAACTGGTTCGGCGGCTGACCCGAAGGTCGGCTGCGACTTTGCCCGCACGTTCCCGCAAGCCGGGGATTCCTGCTAGGAAGAGGAGACGGGTCCGATGTTCTCGTTATTTTTCAAATAGTTGGTCGATGCTGCGCCTGGCTAGGGGGCAGGTATGGGGGCGGAGAGCGTGCGAGGAAACATCTCGCAGTACTCTTGCTCGTTGAACCACGCGCACTTGATGTCGAAGAGCTTGAGACCCGGCACCAGTCGCGTGAGCGCGAGCGCGTAAATCGTGAGTTGCGCGATCGGCTTGTTGGTGCGCGCGTCGGGCTTGTAGTCCAAGACGTGCACACAGCCGTTGCGCACCTGCAGGAAGTCGATGTGGCCAGTGATCGACCGCTCGGCCGTACTCACGCGTGGCACGAGCTCGATGCCATGCTCCTGCTCGAGTGCGCTGATGTCGCGCTCGGTAAGCCAGATCGGGATCTCGACTGCGACCGTGACGCTGTCGTTTACGAGCATGAAATGTTGGAGCGTTTCGTGCCGCAGCTTGTTGTTGCCGACCGCTGGGATGATGAGTGCCGCCGTCTCCGTCGCCGCATTGCGTTTGGAATTGACGATGATGCGTGATGGCTCCGCCCATGCTGGCGTCGCTTGCGATGCCCGGGCTTTCGGATCGTCGTCACGGCGAAAGAGATCATGCGTGCTCTCCAAGAAATCGGCGAGCGATGCGAAGCGCGTGTCGCCGACACGCTTGTCATAGAGTGCGCCGGTACGCACGAACTCGAGCTTCGGCCGATGGTAGGCGTAAGCATAGATC
>JBGGME010000074.1:0-26126 GCA_041288195.1 Hyphomicrobiaceae bacterium | reverse complement strand
CGCTCGCTCGACTCCGCGCGCAGCCTCGGAACCGCCGGCTGGGAGCTGCGAGCGGCCATCAGCTTCGCGCGCTTTCTCAGGCAGCGCGGTCAGGTGGACAAGGCCCGCAGCCTTCTGACAGAGGTCAAGGCCAAGTTCCCCGCCTCCATCACATCCACAGATCTGCGCGAGGCGGACGTCCTGCTGGAGGAACTGGCCGAGGCCCCTCCGCCGCGCAAGGCCAAGCGCTGACGACAGGCGCCCCTACGCCCAGCGGCTGGCGCACCCGCGAAGGCCGGCCGCGCCAGATGCCAAATAATCGTTAGGGGCTGTGCTGCACAGCACAGACCGATTTGGCGAACCATCGCATTATGAGGGCGGGACATCATCGTCGGGAAGCAATCGGATGGAAGAGCTTCTCGACCGAGTTTGGGGGATGGTGCGTTGGGTGCCGGGACTCCAAAAATGACACCGAAGCGTGATTGACGCGGCGAAATATTCAGCGCCGCGCCAAGGCTAGATCGTGACGGTGGACGCCTTGGGCGCAGCAGCCCATGTTTTCACGCTGCGTCCCAAGGCTATCTTTTTTCAATCCTTCGAGGACGCTGCGGCGATGGCCGCAAGACCCTCCTCGTCCATGACCGTGATCTGCGTCCCCGCGATCCTGATCACGTTGGCGTCCTTGAGCCGCCCGAGCTGGCGGCTGACATTGGCGCGCGAGATGCCGAGGTAGGCCCCGAGCTCCCTCTGCGACACGGAGAGTTGCAGCCGGACCCCCTCCCGGCCCGTGCGGCCATGCTGCCGGCAGAGCCGCAGCAAGCCCCTCGCGGTGCGCGCGCGCATCTCCAGCGTGCTGTCCTCGATGATGGCGGAGGCGGCGCGGAGCTTCTGGCAGAGGATCTGGATGATCTCGAGCATGGCCTGCGGATGCTCGACCAGCATCGGCACGAGGTCGCGCGCATAGACGGTGAAGACCTCGCAGTCCTCGAGCGCCACCGCATCGGCGGTGCGCTCGTTGCCGTCGAGCGCGGCGATCTCCCCGTTGATGTCCCCCTCGCCGAGGAAGTTCAGAACGACCTCGCGTGCATCGGCATTGGTATTGGTGATCTTGATGCGCCCCGAGAGAAGCACCATCAGGCTATCGCCGAGCTCGCCGCGGCGATAGATGATGGTTCCCCGCGGATACTTCTTGGTGTGCCCCCTGCGAATGAGGTGGTCGAGCGCCACGTCGGGGAGCCCCCCGAAGAAGGTGTTGTTGCGGAGGAAAGGGCGGATCCGGTCCAGCAATGGCGAGTGTGTTCCCATTGTCTGCTCGCGAGCTGCCAACATGAACACTGAGCCGCCCCGCAGGACTCTGCAGAACGACCATGGGGCCCGCACGCGGCAGGCTAGTCCTCGACCCGCGGCCGGTCAAATGGGTGGCATCCCAACGTTGTGCCGGCCAGCTGCCTTTTCGGCGCACGAGAAAGCCGAACCTCGCCTGTGCCCCCTTGGCTAGGGTATGGGCTCACGCCTACACTGGTGCAAAAGGCGTTACACATGGAGGACCTTCGAAATGCGCAGACAAACAGCCTTTCACACCAGGCTCGGGGTAGCGGCATGCTTTGCCCTGCTTGCCGCAGCCGTCTTCAGCTTCCTTGCCGCCCCCGCCAAGGCCCAGGAGATCAAGATCGGCTTCTCCATGGCGCTGACCGGGCCGCTGTCAGGCGCCGGCAAGCAGGCGCTGCTCGGCATGAAGATCTGGGAGGAGGAGACCAACGCCAAGGGCGGGCTGCTCGGGCGTCCGGTCAAGCTCATCTACTACGACGACCAGACCAACGCCTCGACCGTGCCCGGCATTTACACCAAGCTCATCGACGTGGACAAGGTCGACCTCGTGCTCGGCCCCTACGCGACCAACATGGCCGCGCCGGCGATGCCGGTCGCCATGCAGAAGGGCAAGCTCTTCATCATCCTGTTCGGGCTCGATGTGAACCACGAGTTCAAGTACAACAAGTTCTTCGCCATGATCCCGACGGGGCCCAACACCAAGGCGTCCTTCACCGAGGGCTTCTTCGACACCGCCGCGGCGCAGAACCCCAAGCCGACCACGGCGGCCCTCGTCGCAGCCGACGGCGAGTTCTCTCGCAACGCCTGCGAGGGCGCGCGCGAGAACGCCAAGAAGCACGGCTTCAACATCGTCTACGACAAGACCTATCCGCCGGCGACGACCGACTTCACGCCGATTGTCCGGGCGATACAGGCGACCAATCCCGACGTCGTCGCCATCTGCTCCTATCCGCTGGACTCGGTCGGGATGGTCAAGTCGGTGAACGAGCTCGGCTTCAAGCCGAAGATGATCGGCGGCGCCATGGTCGGCCTGCAGAACACCGTGTTCAAGAACCAGCTCGGGCCGCTGCTCAACGGCTGGGTCAACTACGAGACCTGGGTGCCGTCCAAGGAGATGATGTACGAAGGCACCGACGCGTTCTTCAAGAAGTACCAGGCTCGCGCCGGCGCCGAGGGCGTCGACCCGCTCGGCTATTACCTGGGCGGCTGGGGCCATTCCTACATCCAGGTGCTGGGCGACGCCATCAAGGGCGCCAACAGCCTGAAGGACGACGTGCTCGCCGACTACATCCGCAAGACCACCTTCAAGACCATCCACGGACCCATCAAGTTCGGGGCCAACGGCGAATGGGAGAAGGGCCGGATGCTGCAGGTGCAATATCACGGCATCAAGCAGGGCGACGGCGTGGATGTGTTCCGCGGCATGTCCTACCAGACCGTGCTGACACCTCCCGATCTCAAGACCGGCAACGTCGTCTACCCGTACGAGAAGGCGAAGTAGCGGGCGCGGCCAGTCGCTTCAGCCCGAGCCGAACAGATACGGCCCTTCCTCGCGGAAGGGCCGTATCGCTTTCAGGCATCGCTTGGATCGGATCGGCGGACGCTATCAGCCCGGAACCTGCGCCTTCTTGGCCGACGGCGGCTTCGGAACAGGTGTGGCAGGGGCCTTTGCCGCGGGCGCGCCGGCACCGGGCGCGGGAGCGGCACCATCCGCCCAGCACACCATGGCGCTTGCCGTGCAGGTGTGCTCATCGAAGACGATGAAATTCAGAAAGAGCTCGCAGCTCACGTCCTTCTTGCCGACGGTGTAATTTGCGATGCCCTTTTCCTTGGTCCAGTCGACGATGTACTTGTCGAGCAGGTTCTTGGCATCGCGCGTCGGGCCGTCCTTGCCGTAGTCGTTGACCAGGAAGGAAAGCTTCTGGCATTTGGCATCGGCCGCAGTGGCGCCAAGGAAAACGGCGGCGGCGGCGACCGCAATGGCGGAAGCGTGTTTCAGGCGCATGCAGCTGGCTCCCCTCGCAGAGTAAGCACCCCCAAGCCCAACCTTATAACCGGTCGGCGCCCCTTGCGCCTAGAGCCCGGCCGACACCCCCATGCGCCGCCCGATCGTCAGTGCAGATATGGCGCACTCCCACCGCGGGGCGCTATGGCGGAGTCGAAGAAGAACCCATGATCGAACGGCCCGTTGACCGTCTGCCGATCAAGGGACGGATCGCGGTAGCTGTTCATGCTGCCGTATTTGGTGCGGGCCATCCCATAGGTATTGATGACGTCGCGGTAGGTGTAGGAGTAGAAGCCGATCCGCCTCGCCCGATAGACCCGGCCCGCAACCGGCCGCTTGCGCGTGTACCGGCCGTTGGTGACCTTGTGAGAGGCCTCGGTGGCGACGATGGACGGGCCGGAGCGCCGCTCCGCCGCCTGGCCGGGGCCTGCGAGCCCGATCAGCGCCAGGGCGCCAAGTGCCAATGCCAAGCCGATCTTGCTCATAACGGCAATCCTGTAGAAGTGTTAAGTCCTGTCTCAGCTTGGCTCGAGGCTAGCGTACGAAGGCAACCAAATCCTGAACGCGCCGGCGGGCATTCGACAACCCGGCCGCCGCATGCCAATGGTCTAAGGCACCGATACCCCCACCACCCGGCGCGAGCCTGCGCTCACTTGCACAGGGTCGCCTGCATGGTGCACTGCTGGCCGAGCATGCCGCCCTTGCCGCAGCGCGTGAGGACGTTGCTCACCTTGTAGCCGGGCGCCGTGCCGATCTTCATGCCGGTGGACATGAAACCCGCCCAGGAACCCCAATCGGTTGCCTGCAGGACGGCCTCCCAGGCCTGGAACTTGGCGGAATCCACAGTGCTGCCGGTTCCGGTTCCCGCCTTCTTCACGCAGGCCGCCTCAGCGCCTGCCCCTGCTGCCAGCAGGGCCGCGGCGAATGCAAGCGCCGGCACCGTCACGCGCATCGTCTTGCCCATGATCTTGATCCCTCCAAAACAACAAAGACAGCGAGCGGGGCAACACTGCCCGAGATCGCTGTCCTTGCACACTCTCCTCAGCACCACTTTCTGGTGTGGGAGAAACGATTTTTATCCTGCCGTGGCCAGCCGGTGACGGCTAGCTCGCCGCCTGCAGGTTCACCGCCTTCGGACCCTTGCCGCGTTTGTCCGGCTCGGTCTCGAAGGACACGCGCATCCCTTCGTCGAGCGTCCCGATATTCGAGCGCTCAACGGCGGTGATGTGCACGAAAACGTCCTTGCCCCCCTGGTCCGGCGTGATGAAGCCGAAGCCTTTCGTCTGGTTGAAGAACTTCACAGTTCCAGTCTGCCGCATGCGAGGTCTCCATTTCCCCGGTAAAGATCGCAGATCGCGCTAGCCTGAGCGAGCTAGCGCGGGTGAAGAGTAGGCAGTCTCATCCGATGTCGGGGAACGTGAGGCGCGAGAGAACGATGACGCGTCTGCGCAAATCATCTCAGAACTGTCTCAGCAGTCTCCGCCGGGTCGATGGGCCGCCCGAACTGGCGCGGAGTATCGGTGATTGGCTGCCCATGCGCAAGGCAAATTAACGCTTCGAGGTTACCGGCTCGACCGCATACGGCCTTTCATACCTGGGGCCGCCCGCGGTGCTTTTGGTTGCGCGGGTTTTATCCAATCGAGGCGGTAGTCCGCGCCGCCTCCAACAGCGGTCAACCGGCGGCCGAGATCGGGCAGCACTACTGTCATATCTCCCTCCAAGGTGAAGGGTGGATTGGCGATGATGAGCCCGCAACCGTTGAGGCGCTCGGTGTTGACGGGCCGCTGGATCATGAGCTCCACACACATCAGCGGCAGCGGCCCCATCTCAGCCAGACGCGCATGGAAGCGGGCGACTCGTTTCGAGTCCTTGATCGGGTACCAGACGAGATAGATGCCGGTTGCGAACCGCTGCAGAGCCTGGGCGAGGCCGTGGGTTATGCGCTCGAACTCGTCGGTCGCCTCGAACGGGGGATCGATCAGCACCACGCCACGCCGCTCCTTGGGCGGCAGGAGCGACTTGAGCGCGACCCAGGCATCGAGCCCCATCACCTTCGCCCTGTGATCGGACCCGATGGCGGCCTTGAGCGCAGCACGGTCCTCCGGATGCAGCTCGTTGGCGATCAGCACGTCCTGCGGACGCATGAGCGCCAGCGCGATGGCAGGGCTGCCGGGATAGTGGACGAGGCCACCACTGCCGTTCTCCCGGCGCACGGCATCGAGGTAGGGCTCGAGGCGGTGCGCCACGTCGGGCGGCAGCGGAGCAGCATCGGGCCCGATGAGGCGCGCTATGCCGCCGAGCCATTCCCCTGTCTTGCCGGCCTCCGCCGAGCCGAGCGCATAGCGGCCGGCGCCCGCATGCGTATCGATCACACGGAACGCGGCCTCCTTACGCTTCAGGTGCTCGATCACCAGCGCCAGCGTCGCGTGCTTGAGCACGTCGGCAAAATTTCCCGCGTGATAGGCGTGGCGGTAGTTCATGCGCGAGCATGCTCTGCAAGCCGGCGCCGCTGTCAATGCGCTTTTGGCGGCAGCTGCGCTCTCACCCCCGCCGCATCGCGCCCAGCACCAGGGCGCGCATCGCCCGGTCCGCGAGACCCCTGGCGTCGCCGAGCGCGAGTCGATCGAGAGCGGCGCGCTGCTCGGCTGTCGTGGGGCCGCCCGTCAGGCCCGCAAGCAGCATGCCCAGGAGGTCCGCATAGCCGGCCGACCTGAGACGGGTGAGCGGGCCCGTGAGCGCCTGCTCCACATCGGTCATCTCGGTGCCGAGAGGGAAGGCCGGCAGCGTCCCGTCGGAGCGGGCGGGAGCGAGCGCGGCAGCGATGCGCCCGGGCCGATTGCCGGCTGCCCGCGACGGCAACGTGAAGGAGCTCTCGAGCTTGCCGGCCTTTTGCGCGGCCCTGACAAGCGCGGGCTGAAAGGCGCTGTCGGAAACGCCCAGCATCTCGACGATGACGTCGCGGTCGGACTTGCCGCGCAGATCGGCGAGGCCGTACTCGGTAACGACGATGTCGCGCAGCATCCGCGGCACGGTCGCGTTGGCATAGCGCCAGACGATGTTGGAGACCGTGCGGCGATCCTGCCGGCGCGTGCTGCGCAGGCCGACGATGGAGCGAGCGCCGTCCAGCGCGTGCGCCATGGCGATGAGGTCGTGCTGGCCGCCGGCGCCGCTGACGACGCGTCCGTCCTCGAGCTGGTCGGAGGAGAGGGCGCCCATCAGGGTCGCGACCATCGCCGTGTTCACGAACCTGGCGTGGCGGCGCTGCGCGCGCTTTGCCGCCTCGTCGCCGGTGAGCGTGTTGGTGAAGTGGATGCCGGTCATGGCGATGCGCGCGAGCCGATCGGGCGGCATCTCGCGCAGCTCGCGATAGAATTCCTGGTTGCCGACGAAGAAGCCGGCGTGCAGGACGGTCTCGTGCCCGTCAGGGCCCTCGACCGTGCGCTCGAGGATGCCGGCGCGCATCAGCGCGAGGAAGCCGTCGACCAGCAACTCCGTGCAGCCGTAGAGGCCGACCTTGAGCGGAGCGAGCTCGGCGTCCGCCGGCAGCGGCGTGCCGAGCGCGGCCAGCAACGCGCGGAACTCTCCGTTCCTGGTGTGGCGCAGGATCAGGGCATGCGCGAGTGCATCGGAGAACGAGCCGATGCCGATCTGCAGCGTGCCGCCGTCCTTGACCAAGGCGGCCGCGTGCAGCGCCATGGCGTAGTCCGTGAGCGAGACCGGCTCCTTGGGCGGGGCGAACAAGTCATAGTGCGGCGGCGCCGCCTCGAGCACCACGTCGACCTGGTCGCCGAGCTCGAGCTCGGCCTCGCCCGGCATGTAGGGGAGGTTGGCGTTGAGCTCGACCGCGAGCGCCAGCGGCTGACCCGCCCGCCTACGGCCGAGCATGTAGTCGCGCATGTCGAGCGTGACGTCGGTATTCGAGCTCAAGCTGATGCGCGGCTCCCCGCCGGGATGTGGCGCCGCCAGCTGGGCAAAGCAATTGGCGCCGATGCGCGCCAGATGGGCGGCGACCTGCGAGTAGTTGAGGCTCGTGTAGCTCTGCTGCACGCGGGCGTTGCCGGTCCAGGCGCCGGCCTGCAGGAAGAACTCGGTCACCTCGATATTGGACGGCAGGCCGCCGCTGCGCAGCGGCGCGATGTAGGCGACGTCGGGGTAGCCGCCGAACAGGCGCGTGAGCAGCGGCTCGACGAAGCGGCGCTCGAGCGACGTGCGGTAGACGGGACGGACCAGGGTGAGGCCGGTGAAGATGCGCAGGCGCAGGCTGCGGTCGGCCTCCGCCAGTCCGTAGAGCGCGTTGACGAGCTGCACCGGCTTGCCGATGCCGATGGGCATGGCGAGGGCGATATCGCGCCCGGCGCGGTCGATGATCGCCTCGGCGCAGCGGACGGGATCGCTGGAGCGGAACGTCAAACCTTGATCCTTATGCGCGCCGGATCACCGGCGCCGGCACGCGCTCGATCATGATGTTGACGCAAGCTGGCTTGCCGCTCGCAAGAGCGCGCTCGAGCGCGGGCGCGAGCTCGGCGGGACTGGTGACGAGCTCGCCGTGACCGCCAAGCGCCTGCGCGACGAGATCGTAACGGCTGGGGAGCAGCTCGCAGCCGTGCGTGCGGTTCTGCCCATACTCGCGCAGCTGGATCTGGTGCTCGGCGTTCCAGCCGGCATCATTGCCCACGACCGCCACGAATGGCAGCCCATAGCGCACGGCGGTGTCGAACTCCGCCATGTGGAAGCCGAACGAGCCGTCGCCCAGCATGGCGATGACGGGCGCCTCCGGGTCGGCGGCGCGTGCTGCGATCGCGAAGGGTATCGAGGCCCCGATCGAGCCGGCAGGGCCGTTGATGATGCGCCGCTTCGGCGACAGCATGACCTGCGGCCATTGCCCGATCTCCCCGCCCTCGCAGATCAGGATGCACTCGGGCCGGCGGTCGAGGATGCCGCTCAGGGCCCGGCAGATATCGAGCGGGTGCACCTTGCCAGGCTCGCGCGACGTGAGCGTCGCCCACGCCGGCGGCCGATAGCCGATGGCGTCGTGAACTTCGCGTGCCCAGGGCGCGTGGCGCGACTGCGGCCGGCCTGCCTGGCCGATGATGGCACGGGCGGCGGGCGCGGCATCCGCGATGGCGCTCGAGGCCAGCAGCCTGCCCTTGGCCTCCGCGACGCGCTGGATCAGCGCATCCTCCGGATCGATAGCGATGAACCGGCAGGCCGGATCGATGGCAGGAGCATTGCCGAAGCGCAGGGCGAAATCGAGCGCCTTGCCGAGCAGGACGATGAGATCGGCGCGGCGCAGAACTTCGGCGAAGGCGCCGAGGCGCGCATCGTTGAGGCCGCGCGGGCTCTCCATGGGCACGGCAGGCGCGCCCGTCGCCGCCTCGAGGCGCGCGAGCAGCGACAGATCGCCGGCGTGGCAGAGCTGCGGCCCGACCAGGATCAGGGGCCGCTCGGCTTCGGCCAGCGCGGCCACGATGCGGGCGGCGGCGCTATCCGCGAGCGGCTGCTCCCGCGGCGCCAACGCCGAGGGGGAGGGTTGGAGCGCCGGCGCGTCCTCCACCTTCTCGTCCAGCAGGTCCGACGGCAGGCTCAGGTGCACCGGCCCGCGCCGGCCCGACATCGCAATGCGCACGGCCTCGGCAAGGTCCGCGCCGAGCGTCGCGGCGGACTTGGCCACCCACGAAGCCTTGGCGACGGGAGCCGCCATCTCCGCCTGGCCCAGCTCCTGGAAGGCGCCGCGTCCCATTTCCTTCAAAGGCGGATGCCCCGCCAGCAGCACCATCGGCGACTCGGCGGCGCGCGCCGTGTAGAGGGCTGCCGCCGCATTGGTGAAGCCGGGGCCGCCGCTGACGAGCGCGACGCCGCATTGGCCCGTGAGCCGGCCCCAGGCGTCCGCCATGTGCACGGCGGCCGCCTCGTGGCGCACGTGGATGAGCCTGACGCGCGTGTCGAGCACCGCGTCGAACAGCATCATGATGTGGTTGCCCGACAGCGTGAACACGGTCGTGAGACCAGCCGCGTCGAGCGTGCGGGCAACGATGTCGGCGCCTCTGATGTGTGGTGGCAAGTGCGCTCCCATCGCGGTGTCATGGATCCCCGCTTTCGCGGGGATGACATCGGCTGCCCGCCAGCCGACGTCACTTCATCGTCGGGATGACGAACTCGGCGCCTTCCTTCACGCCGCTCGGCCAGCGCGAGGTCACCGTCTTGGTCTTGGTGTAGAAGCGCACGCTGTCGGGGCCGTGCTGGTTGAGGTCGCCGAAGCCCGAGCGCTTCCAGCCGCCGAAGGTGTAGTAGGCGAGCGGCACCGGGATCGGCACGTTGATGCCCACCATGCCGACCTGCACCTTGGCCGCGAAATCGCGCGCCGCGTCGCCGTCGCGGGTGAAGATGGCGACGCCGTTGCCGTACTCGTGGTCGTTGGCGAGCTTGAGGCCCTCATCGTAGGTCTTGGCGCGCACCACCGACAGGACCGGCCCGAAGATCTCCTCCTTGTAGATGCGCATGTCAGGCTTCACCTCGTCGAACAGGCAGCCACCCATGTAGAAGCCCTGCTCGTAGCCCTGCATCTTGAAGTCGCGGCCGTCGACCCGGAGCTTGGCGCCTTCCTTGATCCCGATGTCGACGTAGTCCTTCACCTTCCTGAGGTGCGCCGCGGTCACCAGGGGGCCGAAGTCGGCATCCGCCGAGGTCGAGAGCCCGATCTTGAGGCTCTCCACGCGCGGGATCAGCTTCTCCATGAGGGTTTCGGCCGCCTTCTGCCCGATCGGGACGGCCACCGACACCGCCATGCAGCGCTCGCCGGCCGAGCCGTAGCCGGCACCCACCAGCGCGTCGACGGCCTGGTCCATGTCGGCGTCCGGCATGACGATCATGTGGTTCTTGGCGCCGCCGAAGCACTGCACGCGCTTGCCCGCCGCGCAGCCGCGCGCATAGACGTACTCGGCGATCGGCGTCGAGCCGACGAAGCCGACGGCCACGATGTCAGGGTGGTCGAGGACGGCGTCGACCGCTTCCTTGTCGCCGTTGACGACGTTGAGGATGCCGGCCGGCAGTCCCGCCTCCATCATCAGCTGCGCGATCATCAGGGGTACGCCGGGGTCGCGCTCCGACGGCTTCAGGATGAAGGCATTGCCGCAGGCGATCGCCGGCGCGCACTTCCACAGCGGGATCATGGCCGGGAAGTTGAACGGCGTGATGCCGGCCACGACGCCGAGGGCCTGCCGCATGGAGTAGAGGTCGATGCCGGGTCCGGCGCCCTCGGTGTACTCGCCCTTCATGAGGTGGGGGATGCCGATGGCGAACTCGACGACCTCGAGCCCGCGCTGGATGTCGCCCTTGGCGTCGGCAACGGTCTTGCCGTGCTCGCGGGCAAGGCAGTCGGCGAGCTTGTCGTAGTCGCGGTTGGCGAGCTCCAGGAACTTCATGAGCACGCGGGCGCGGCGCTGCGGGTTGGTGGCGGCCCAGGCCGGCTGCGCGGCCTTGGCGTTCTCGACGGCCACGGCAACGTCGGCCTTGGAGGCCAGCGCAACCTTGGCCCGCACCTCGCCGGTCATCGGCTGGTAGACGTCGGCCGTGCGCCCGCTCGTGCCCTTGACCGGCTTGCCGCCAATGAAATGCCCGTACTCGATCATGGGCCGCCTCCTTGCGGGTGTTCGCAGTTTTCGATGCGCTAACATGGGGGGCCGGGCGCGGCAAGCCGCCGACGCCGCTTGTGGCCCGGTCGGCAGCTATGATGCAGTGCAGGATGAGGGCGCGCGGGATCGCAGGCGGCACCTTGAGGGGCGTGGCTCTCTCGCTCTAAGCTTGCTGCTTGCCAGCCACCCAGTGGGGCTCGCGTGAGCGCGAAAGACGAGCTGCGAAGGATCGCCTTCTGGGCCGACGCGCTGAACGAGGCGGAGGCCGCACGCGCGCTCAAGGGCGTGGTCGAGCGGCGGTTTCCGGCCGGCAGCTACATCTGTCACAAGGGCGACCGCTTCGATTACTGGACCGGCGTGATCAGCGGCCTCATGAAGATCAGCGCCATATCCGAAGACGGCAAGGCCATCACATATGCCGGCGGCGGTGCCGGGGGATGGTTCGGCGAGGGCACGGTCTTGAAAGGCGAGCCGCGCAAGTATGACCTCGTGGCGCTCCGCGACACCGAGCTTGCCATGATGAACCGGCCAACCTTCATGTGGTTGTTCGAGCAGAGCGTCGGCTTCACCCGCTTCCTGGTGCACCAGCTCAACGAGCGCATGGGCCAGTTCATAGCCACCATCGAATCCGATCGCGTCCACGATCCGACCGCGCGGGTTGCCCGGCATCTGTCCTGGCTATTCAACCCAGTGCTTTATCCGAGAGCCGGCAAACATATCGAGATCACACAGGAGGAACTGGCGCTGCTTGCCGGCGTCTCACGCCAGGTTGCCGGCAAGGGGCTGCTAAAGCTGGAGGCGGCCGGGCTCCTCGTCACCGAGCGCGGCGGTATCACGATCCTGAAGCTGGATGAGCTGGGGCGCTACGAAGGTTGAGCGGCGCAACACGAAAGGTTAGCATAAATATTTGATACCGTCTGGCGATATTTGCGTTGAGCCGACATATAATTTGTGGCTTGTAGCGCGACCAATAAGAACGCTGAAAGCGCAAGGACTTGCGGACAGTCAGCCGAGTGCGACGGGAGAGCAGCCGTCGCGGCGGCGGTTCCGCAACAGCCCCGGGAGGCAACGCATCACGTGACTGCCGAGACAGCACGCGCGCAGCTCGACACCCTGCCCAAGCTGCTGTTGCGCAATGCCGACACCTATGGCGCGCGCCCGGCCATGCGGCACAAGGACTTCGGCATCTGGCAGACCTGGACGTGGTCGCAACTCCTTGCGGAGGTGCGCGATTTCGCCGTCGGCTTGCGGAAGCTCGGGCTGCAGCGCGGGGATACGGTCGCCATCATCGGCGACAACCGTCCGCGCCTCTATGCAAGCTTCGCAGCGGTGCAGAGCCTGGGCGGCATTCCGGTCCCCGTCTACCAGGACTCGGTCGCCGACGAGATGGCCTACGTGCTCGAGCACGCCGAGGTGAAGATCGCCATCGTCCAGGACCAGGAGCAGGTCGACAAGGTCATCTCGATCTCGGACCGGCTGACGAAGCTCGAGCGCATCATCTACGACGAGGAGCGCGGGCTCGCCGGCTACGATCCGGCACGCCTGCATTCCTTCGAGCACGTGCAGAAGCTCGGCCGCGAGGAGGAAACGGCCAACCCGGGCGCCGCCGCCTGGTGGCTCGACGAGATCGCCAAGGGCAAGGGCGGCGACGTCAGCGTCATGCTCTACACCTCCGGCACCACCGGCCGGCCCAAGGGCGTGATGCTCACGCACGACAACATCATCATGTCGGCCGAGAACGGCAACAAGTTCGACGGCTTCGACGCCGACGACGTCCTGCTCGCCTACCTGCCGATGGCCTGGGTCGGCGATCACATCTTTTCCTACGGCCAGGCCTACACGGCCGCCATGTGCGTGTGCTGCCCGGAGAGCCCGGAGACCGTGATCGAGGACCGGCGCGAGATCGGCCCGACCTACTTCTTCGCCCCGCCGCGGGTGTTCGAGAACCTGCTCACCCAGATCATGGTGCGCATGGAGGACGCCGGTTGGCTCATGAAGGGCATGTTCCATTACTTCCTGGGCGTGGCGCGGCGCTACGGCGAACCGATCCTCAACGGCAAGCCGGTCGGTGCCTTCAACCGCCTGCTCTACGGGCTGGGGAACATCCTGGTGTACGCGCCGCTGCGCAACCGCATGGGCTTCTCCCGGACGCGCGTGGCCTACACGGCCGGCGAGGCGATCGGGCCGGAGCTCTTCCAATTCTACCGCGCGCTCGGCATCAACCTGAAGCAGCTCTACGGACAGACCGAGGCGAGCGTGTACATCACGGCCCAGCCCGACGGCGAGGTCTATCCCGACACCGTCGGCAAGCCCAACCTCGGTGTCGAGATCAAGATTGCCGACAGCGGAGAGGTGCTGTTCAAGAGTCCGGGCGTGTTCCTCAAGTATTACAAGAACGAGGAGGCGACCAGCGCCACCAAGACGCCGGACGGCTGGGTGCACACGGGAGATGCGGGCTTCTTCGACCAGCGCGGACACCTGAAGATCATCGATCGCGCCAAGGACGTGGGCCGGCTCAGCAGCGGCGCGCTGTTTGCACCCAAGTATCTCGAGAACCGCCTCAAGTTCTATCCCGAGGTGCGCGAGGCGGTGGCCTTCGGCCAGGGCCGCGACTACGTGACGATGCTGGTCAACATCGATCTGATCTCGGTCGGCAGCTGGGCCGAGCGCAACAACGTCTCCTACGCCAGCTATCAGGAGCTCGCGGCCCACCCGCAGGTCTACGAGATGGTCGCCAGCCGCGTGGACGAGCTGAACCGCTCGCTCGCCGAGGAGCCGCAGATGGCGGCCTCGCAGATCCGGCGCTTCCTGATCCTGCACAAGGAGCTCGATGCCGACGACGGCGAGCTGACCCGCACGCAGAAGGTGCGCCGCTCCTTCATCGCCGAGCGCTACGCGCCGCTGATCAAGGCGCTCTACGACGGCTCCAAGGAGACGCATGTCGTCACCGAGGTGACGTTCGAGGACGGCCGCAAGGGCACCATCGAGGGCAACGTGCGCATCGTCGACATGCAGACCTATCCCTCGCGCGCCGCGCAGCCCATGCGGGAGGCGGCCGAATGAAGGCCGACGTCAAGCCGAAGCCGACCACTTCCAGCGCAGCCGCCATCGCCGCCGGCGAGGTGCTGCTGTCGCTCGAGAACGTCTCGCTCTCGTTCGGAGGCGTCAGGGCGCTGCGCGGCGTGTCCTTCGACATCCGCAAGGGCGAGATCCGCGCCATCATCGGCCCCAACGGCGCCGGCAAGACGTCGATGCTCAACGTCATCAACGGCTTCTATCACCCGCAGGATGGCATCATCACCTTCAAGGGCCGGCGCCGCCACGACATGCGGCCCTACATCGCCGCCAGCCAGGGCATCGCCCGCACCTTCCAGAACGTCGCGCTGTTCAAGGGCATGTCGACCCTCGACAACATCATGACCGGCCGCACGCTCAAGATGCGGCGTGGACTGCTGGCGCACATGGCGCACTGGGGACCTGCGCAGGCCGAGGAGATCGCACATCGCGCCGTGGTCGAGCGCATCATCGACTTCCTGGAGATTGCCCACATCCGCAAGGTCCCCGTGGGCAAGCTGCCCTACGGGTTGCAGAAGCGCGTCGAGCTCGGCCGGGCGCTCGCCATGGAGCCCGAGCTGCTGCTGCTCGACGAGCCGATGGCCGGCATGAACCTCGAGGAGAAGCAGGACATGAGCCGCTTCATCCTTACCGTGAAGGACACCTTCGACACCACCATCGCGCTGATCGAGCACGACATGAGCGTGGTCATGGACCTCTCCGACCGCGTGGTGGTGCTCAACTACGGCGCCAAGATCGCCGACGGCACGCCGGCCGAGGTGCAGTCCAACCAGGCCGTGATCGAGGCCTATCTCGGCGTGTCGCACTAGGGAGCCTTGCGTGCAAGCATTCGGGTCTTTCCTCGAGGTGTTGCTGAGCGGCCTGCTGTCGGGCGTGCTCTACTCGCTGGTGGCGCTCGGCTTCGTGCTGATCTTCAAGGCGTCGGGGGTGTTCAACTTTGCGCAGGGCGCCATGGTTCTGCTCGCGGGCCTCGCCCTCGTGCGCTCGCTCGATTTCCTGGCGGCGCGCGGTGTGCCGATGTGGGGCGCGATCCTGCTCGGCCTGCTCTTCGCCAGCGTCGTCATGGCCATCACGGCCTGGCTGATCGAGCGCTATGTGCTGGGGCCCCTCGTCAATCAGGACGGGTTGACGCTCTTCATGTCGACGATCGGCGCCACCTTCATCCTCGAGGGCGCGGCGCAGATGCTGTTCGGCTCCGACGTCTATCCGCTGCGCCTGTTCCCCACCGATGCCTGGATCCTCGGCGACGGCATCTTCCCCGGCGGCATCCTCGTCAACAAGCTCGACGTGTGGGGGGGCCTGATCGCAGGCGTGCTGGTCGCGGGCCTTGCCGTGTTCTTCCAGAACACTAAGACCGGACGCGCGCTGCGGGCCGTGGCCGACGACCACGCGGCGGCACAGTCGGTTGGCATCCCCATCAGCTGGATCTGGTTCGTGGTGTGGCTGGTGGCGGGCCTGGTTGCCCTCGTCGCGGCAACCGTCTGGGGCACCAAGCTCGGCGTGCAGTTCTCCATCACCTTCCTCGCCTTGAAGGCGCTTCCCGTTCTCATCATCGGCGGCTTCACCTCCGTGCCCGGCGCCATCGTCGGCGGCCTGATCGTGGGAGCCGGCGAGAAGATTGCCGAGGTCTACCTCGGCCAGCAGATCGGCGGCGGCATCGAGTACTGGTTCGCCTACGTACTGGCGCTTGCCGTGCTGCTGGTCCGACCGCAGGGCCTGTTCGGCGAGCGCATCATCGAGCGGATATGAGAAGTGAAGGGAATAGGGAGTGGGGAATAGGGAGTAGTGAAGGTGGATGAGCATGCCCTACTCCCCACTCCCAATTCCCTACTCCCCTCTTGAGGACGGCAAATGCTGTATCGCGAAGCGGGCCAGTTCAAGTCGAGCTACGCTGCCGACATGGCGATCTTTCCGATCCGCCAGGACCGGATCGCGCTCGGGCTGCTGCTGGCGGTCGCCTTCATCGGCGTGCCGCTGCTCGCCGCCAATCACATCTGGCCGCTGGGCCAGGACTATCTGCTGCGCGCCATCCTGATCCCGTTCCTGATCCTGGCGCTCGCCGCCATCGGCGTGAACATCCTCATCGGCTACTGCGGGCAGATCTCGCTCGGCAGCGGCGCCTTCATGGCGATCGGCGCCTACTCCGCCTACAAGTTCGGCACCGGCGTGCAAGTGCCTCTGGCCTGGCTCGGCACCGACATCTCGATCCCGCCGCTGCCGCTGCTGCCATCGATCCTGCTGGGCGGGCTCATGTCGGCGTTCGTCGGAGTCCTGTTCGGCATCCCTAGCCTGCGGATCAAGGGTCTATACCTCGCCGTCGCTACACTCGCCGCGCAGTTCTTCTTCGACTGGGTGTTCCTGCGCGTGAAGTGGTTCACCAACTATGCGCCGTCGGGCTCGGTGTCCGCGCCCGAGCTCAACTTCTTCGGTTTCGTCGTGCACACGCCGATCGAGCGCTACCTCCTCTGCCTCGTGTTCGTGACGGTGTTCGCGCTGATCGCCAAGAACCTGGTGCGGGGCAACATCGGCCGCCAGTGGATGGCGATCCGCGACATGGACATTGCCGCCGAGCTGATGGGCATCAGGCCGCTCTATGCCAAGCTCACCGCCTTCGCGGTGTCCTCGTTCATCGTCGGGGTGGCCGGCGCGCTGTGGGCCTTCGTCTATCTCGGGGCCTGGGAGCCGTTGGCGTTCTCGATCGACCGCTCGTTGCAGCTGCTGTTCATGGTGATCATCGGCGGGCTGGGCTCGATCCTGGGCTCGTTCCTCGGCGCCGCGTTCATCCTGCTGCTGCCGATCTTTCTCAATCAGGCGCCGGCAGCGGTCGGCCTGCCGCTGCACACCGATACGGTCACACACCTGGAGTTCATCATCTTCGGAGCGCTGATCTGCTACCTGCTGATCAAGGAGCCGCACGGCTTTGCCCGGCTGTGGCAGATCGCGAAGGAGAAGCTGCGCCTATGGCCCTATCCGCATTGAGAATGTCGGAATGCGCCGGCGGGCAGTCATTGGTTTGCGTAGCATGCGCGGGCTTACCTTGGTCGCACCGCGATGTTACGTTGACCGCAAAGGCGGCCGCTTGCGCGGCCGAACAAAAAGTCGGCCAAGGATGGGCTTGAACCACAAGGGAGGTCTGAATGACCCTGAGCTTTCTGAAGACGGGCATCGCCGCGGCCATCGCGGCGGGAGCCCTTACTGTGCCGGCGGCGGCGCAGAACGAGCAATTCATCCCGATCCTGTCCTATCGCACAGGCGCCTATGCCGTGAACGGCGTGCCGTATGCCAACGGCGTCGTGGACTACTATAACCTCATCAACGAGCGCGACGGCGGCATCAACGGCGTCAAGCTCACCTTCGAGGAGTGCGAGACCGGCTACGCCACCGACAAGGGCGTGGAGTGCTACGAGCGCCTCAAGGGCAAGGGGCCGACGGGCGCCTCCTACGTCAATCCGCTGTCGACCGGCATCACCTTCGCGCTGACCGAGAAGGGTCCCGTCGACAAGATCCCGATCATCACCATGGGCTACGGCCGCGCCGACTCCAAGAACGGTGCGGTCTTCACCTGGAACTTCCCGCTGCTCGGCACCTATTGGTCGGCAGCCGACATCGCCGTCCAGCACATCGCCAAGGAGATGGGCGGCTTCGACAAGCTCAAGGGCAAGAAGATCAGCCTCGTATTTCACGACAGCCCCTACGGCAAGGAGCCGATCCCCGCGCTGCAGGCGCTGGCGGCGAAGCACGGCTTCGAGTTCACGCCCATCCCGGTCACGCATCCGGGCGTCGAGCAGAAGTCGCAGTGGCTGACCATCCGCCAGAACCGTCCCGACTACGTGCTGCTCTGGGGCTGGGGCGTCATGAACGGCGCAGCCATCAAGGAAGCAGCGGCGGTCGCCTATCCTCGCGACAAGATGCTGGGCGTGTGGTGGTCGGGTGCCGAGCCAGACGTGACGCCCGCAGGCGACCAGTCGGTCGGCTACAAGGCGCTCATGCTGCAGCACGGCGCCCAGAAGGCCCCCGTGCACGCCGATATCGAGAAGCACGTCTACGCCAAGGGCAAGGGCATCACCGAGAAGGAGAAGATCGGCGAGGTCCTCTACAACCGCGGCGTCGTCAACGCCATGCTCGGCGTCGAGGCGATCCGCACGGCGCAGAAGAAGTTCGGCAACAAGCCGCTGACCGGCGAGCAGGTGCGCTGGGGCTACGAGAACCTCAATCTCAGTGCCGACCGCATCAAGGAGATGGGCTTCGAGGGCATGCTGAAGCCGATCAAGATCACGTGTGCCGATCACGAAGGCGCCCGCGACGGTCGCGTCCAGCAGTGGGACGGCAAGCAGTGGAAGATCATCTCCGACTGGTATACGGCCAACCAGGAGATCACCGAGCCGTTGGTCAAGGAAGTGTCGGAGAAGTACTCCAAGGAGAAGAACATCACTCCGCGCGACTGCTCCAAGGAGAGCTGAGCGCAGCGGCAATCTTTCCCACACCAAGGCAGGGAGGCGGCGCCCGCCGCCTCCCGCCAAAGACCGCCCGGAGCCCCCACTCGTGACCGACGTACTGTCGAAGCCTGCCCGCGCCGCTGGCCAGGACGCCGCGCAGAGCCCTGGCAAGCCCCTGCTGTCGGTGCGCAACATCGAGGTCATCTACGACCACGTCATCCTGGTGCTCAAGGGCGTCTCGCTCGACGTGCAGCCGGGCGGCATCGTCGCCCTCCTCGGCGCCAACGGCGCCGGCAAGTCCACCACCCTCAAGTCCATCTCCAACCTGCTGCGCTCGGAGCGCGGCGAGGTCACCAAGGGCGCAATCGAGTTCGGCGGCGAGAGAGTCGACGGCCTCACGCCCAGCGATCTCGTGCGTCGCGGCTGCATCCAGGTCATGGAAGGGCGCCACTGCTTCGGCCATCTCACCGTCGAGGAGAACCTGCAGACGGGCTCGTTCACGCGCCGCGACGGCCGTACGGCGATCGCCGCCGACATGGAGATGGTCTACGGCTATTTTCCCCGCCTTCGGGAGAGGCGCCTGTCGCTCGCCGGCTACATCTCCGGCGGCGAGCAGCAGATGGTGGCGATCGGCCGCGCGTTGATGTCGAGGCCGAAAATGATGCTGCTGGACGAGCCGTCCATGGGGCTCGCCCCGCAGTTGGTCGAGGAGATCTTCGAGATCGTCAAGCGCCTCAACGCCGAGCAGGGCGTCTCCGTGCTGCTGGCCGAGCAGAACACCAACATGGCGCTCAAGTACGCGACCTACGGCTACATCCTCGAGAACGGCCGGGTGGTGATGGACGGCGATTCCAAGTCGCTGCGCGAGAACGAGGACGTGAAGGAGTTCTACCTCGGCGTCGGCGGCAGCGACCGCAAGAGCTTCCGCGACGTGAAGTCCTACAAGCGACGCAAGCGGTGGCTCGCATGATGTCATCCCGGTGCTTGTCACCGGGATCCATCTCACAGCTTGCTCCGACTCTCGCGGATCGGTGGATCCCGGGCACAAGGCCCGGGATGACGGAGGACGCCCAGTGAGTGAGAAGCACTACGACCAGCTCGAGACGCGCGACCCCGCCCAGCGCGAGCTCGCCCAGTTCAACCTGCTGCCCGACCTGATCCGCCACGCCATGGAGAAGGCGCCTGGATGGGCCGCCCAGCTCAAGGACGTGCATCCGGGCGCCGTCACCACCCGCGCCGCGCTCGCGAAGCTTCCGGTCCTGCGCAAGTCGGCACTCAAGGACCTGCAGGCCAAGAGCCCGCCCTACGGCGGCTTCACAACGTCGCCGGCGGGATCGCTCGCGCGCATCTTCATGTCGCCCGGTCCCATCTTCGAGCCCGAGGGCTTCGGCGAGGACTGGTGGCGCACGGCGCGCGCGCTGCATTCGGCGGGAATGCGCAAGGGCGACATCGTCCACAACACCTTCTCCTATCACCTCACCCCCGGCGCCTGGATCCTGGATGCCGGTGCGCGATCGCTCGGCTGCGCCGTCATCGCCGCCGGACCCGGCAACACCGAGCAGCAGCTCGACATCATCCAGTACGTGAAGCCCACCTTCTTCGTCGGCGTGCCCGATTACCTCAAGATCCTGCTCGACAAGGCCAAGGAGGCCGGCAAGGACGCGTCGAGCTTCAAAAAAGCGCTGGTCGGCGGCGCCGCGCTCTTTCCCTCGCTCAGGGCCGAGTACAAGGAGCGCGGGATCGCCACCTACCAGACCTACGCCACGGCCGACGTCGGCATCATCGCCTACGAGAGCGAGCCGCTCGAGGGCATGATCGTGGACGAGGGCGTGATCCTCGAGATCGTGCGGCCGGGCACCGGCGATCCCGTCCCGGTCGGCGATGTCGGCGAGGTCGTCGTCACCACCTTCAACCGCGACTACCCGATGATCCGCTTCGGCACCGGCGACATGTCCGCCGTGCTGCCGGGCATCAGCCCGTGCGGGCGCACCAACATGCGCATCAAGGGCTGGCTCGGCCGCGCTGACCAGACCACCAAGGTGAAGGGCATGTTCGTGCATCCCGAGCAGGTGGCGGAAGTGGCCAAGCGCCATGCGGGCCTCGGACGCGTGCGCCTGGTCGTGGGCCGGCAAGGCGAGCAGGACGTCATGACGCTGCGGGCGGAGGCGGCCGATAACGATGCCGGGCTCAAGGCCAAGCTCGCCGAGACCCTGCAGGCCGTCACCAAGCTCAAGGGCGAGGTGGAGCTGGTCGCCCCGGGCACGCTGCCCAACGACGGCAAGGTCATCGCCGACGAACGCACCTACAGCTGAAACCATGAGCGCCGCACGCGTCCAGTTCGGCGTGTTCGACCACCTGGACGTCGGCGCGACGCCGCTCGGCGAACACTACGAGAACCGCCTGCGGCTGATCGAGGCCTACGACCGGCTCGGGCTCCGCACCTACCACCTCGCCGAGCATCACGCGACGCCGCTCGGGCTCGCGCCCTCACCCAGCGTGTTCCTCGCCGCCGTCGCCCAGCGCACACAGCGACTGCGCTTCGGGCCCCTCGTCTACACGCTCTCGCTCCACCATCCACTGCGGGTCGCGGAGGAGATCTGCATGCTCGACAACATGAGCGGCGGGAGGCTGGAGCTCGGCGTCGGCCGCGGCGTGTCTCCCTACGAGGTGGCCTACTACGGCGTCGATCCGGCGAAGGCGCAGGGCATGTACATCGAGGCGCTCGAGATCATCCTGCGCGCGCTTGCGACCAGGTCGCTCACCTTCGCCGGCCAGCACTACACGTTCCGCGACGTGCCGATCGAGCTCGAGCCGGTGCAACGTCCTCATCCGCCGCTCTGGTACGGCCTTGCGCGGCCAGAAGGCCTGCCCTGGGTCGTCGCCAATCGCGTCAACGTGGTCTGCAACGGCCCGCCCGCGCTCGTGCGCCAGGTCACCGACGGCTATCGCCGGAGCTGGACCGAGGCCGGAAACTCCGCCGACACGCTGCCGCTGATGGGAATGACGCGCACGATTGTCGTCGCCGAGACGGACGCCGAAGCCTTGGACGTGGCGCGCCGCGCGCACCGGCGCTGGCACCGGAGCTTCATGCAGCTGTGGGAGAAGCACGGCACGCGTCCGATCAACGCGTTCTACCCCGACAGCTTCGAGGAAGTGGAACGGATGGGGTTCGGCGTCGCCGGCTCACCCGCCAAGGTGCGCGACGTGTTGATGCACCAGATCGCTGACGCCGGCGTCAACTATCAGGTGTGCCGCTTCGCCTTCGGCGACACGGAGTTGCAGGAGTCGCTCCGGTCCCTGGAGCTGTTCACCGCCAAGGTGATGCCCGAGCTCGCCTCGACGGCACCGGCTTAGCCCTGGAAACCCTGGGCGCACATCCCATCTGGCCGCCGGCCCGAAAATATCGAATACTGGCGTCCACAAAAGCATGAGAACCTCGGGAGGAGACCAGATGCTGCGCATGCTTCCGCCGTTGGCGGCGACGATCTTGGCTGCTTTTTCCACGCTCGCACCGGAGCCCGCGACGGCCCAGACGCCCAAACGCGGCGGCACCCTGAACTTCGCGATCACCGCCGAGACCTCGAACTACGATTGTCATGGCTCGCAGACGTTCGGGCTTCTGCATCCGATCACCCCATTCTACTCCCTGCTCGTCAAATTCGACGCCACGGATAAGAGCCAGATCATCGGCGATCTCGCCAAGAGCTGGACCATCTCGCCCGACGGCCTCACCTACACCTTCAAGCTGCACGAGGGCGTGAAATTCCACGATGGCTCGCCGCTGACATCGGCCGACGTCAAGGCCACCTTCGAGCGCATTGCCAAGCCGCCCGAAGGCGTGATCTCGGTGCGCAAGGAGCGCTTCTCGGATGTTGCCTCCATCGACACGCCTGACCCTGCCACCGTTGTCTTCAAGCTCAAGGGCGTGAACGCTTCGTTCATGACGCTGCTGGCGTCACCCTTCAACTGCGTCTACAGCGCCGCCAAGCTCAAGGAGAACCCGCGCTACCCCGACAACGAGATCATGGGCTCGGGCGCCTATCGCCTGGTCGAGCACGTGCGCGGGTCGCACATAGCCGGCAAGCGCAACGAGGACTATTTCAAGAAAGACCGACCTTACGTCGACGGCTACAAGGGTTATTTCGTCAAGAGCACGGCGGTGGTGCCGGGGCTGCTCGGCGGCCAGTTCGACGCCGAGTTTCGCGGGCAGAACCCGAGCGAACGGGACCAGTTGATGTCCAAGGCGAAGGATCGCTGGGTGGCATACGAGAGCTCATGGTCCACCGTGATGCTGCTCATCTTCAACATGAACAAGAAGCCCTTCGATGACATCCGCGTGCGCCAAGCTCTCTCTCTCGCCATCGACCGCCACACGGGCGGCGCCAACCTCTCGAAGATCTCGATCATGAAGCACGTGGGCGGCCTCATGCGGCCGGGCTCGGAGTGGGCCCTGCCGGAGGCCGACCTCGCGAAGGTCCCAGGCTTCTCGAGGGACATCGAGAAGTCACGTGCGGAAGCACGCCGGCTGCTGAAGGAGGCGGGCGCCGAGGGCCTCAAGATCAAGCTCTTCAACCGCAACCTGCCTGAGCCCTATACGCCGACGGGCATCTTCGTCATCGACGAGTGGCGCAAGATCGGAGTTGCGACCGAGCACGTGCAGGTCGAGACCAAGATGTATTTCGAGAACCTGGTCTCGGGCAGCTTCGACGTCGCCCTGTGGCCAGCGACGGAGCCGGCGGATGATCCCACCGCCCAGCTCTACTACTTCCTGACCCATGGCAAGTCGACGATGAGCTACGCGCGCCACACCGACGCCAAGCTCGACGAACTCTACGAGAAGCAGTACCGCGCCCTCGATGTCGCCGAGCGCAAGCGGCTGGTGAATGAGTTCGATCGCCACGCCCTGGCGCAGGCCTACTCGGTGCCCATCCTGTGGTGGAACCGCATCATCGTGCACGACAAGAAGATCAAGGGCTGGACCATGTCGCCGAGCCACTTCCAGGGCACCAACCTCGTCGACGTCTGGCTCGACCAGTAGACTGGCCGGGTAGACAATGCTGGAATGCGAGCGGCGTGGCCCGAGGCCGCGCCGCCTGCATGAAAACCGGCGCGAGCCGGCAAGAGAAGAGTGATGTCGCGATGAGCACCGAGCGCCAAGGCCCCCTCTCCCGCTTCAAGGTGATCGACCTGACGCGTGCGCGCGCCGGGCCGACGGCCGCGCGCCACTTCGCCGACTGGGGCGCCGACGTGATCAAGGTCGAGATGCCTCCGGGTGGGGAGCTGGACCCGATGGGCGGCGCGCGGCACGGTCCCGACTTCTTCAACCTGCACCGCAACAAGCGCAGCATCACGCTCGATCTCAAGAAACCGGAGGGCGTCGCGGTCCTGAAAAAGATGGCCGCCGATGCCGACGTGCTGATCGAGAACTATCGCCCGGACGTCAAACGCCGGCTTGGCTTCGACTATGAGACCCTGCACGCCATCAACCCGCGCCTTGTCTACGTATCCCTCTCCGGCTTCGGCCAGACGGGCCCCTACGCCAACCGCCCCGGCTTCGACCAGATCGCGCAGGGCATGGGCGGCCTCATGTCGGTCACGGGCCTTCCCGGTCAGGGACCTGTGCGCGTCGGCATCCCCATCGCCGATTTGTCAGGCGGCAACTACGCAGCGATGGGCGCGTTCATCGCTCTGCTGGAGCGGGAGGTATCGGGCAAGGGCCAGTGGGTGCAGACCTCGCTGCTGCAAGCGCAAATTTCGATGCTCGACTTCCAGGCAGCGCGCTGGACGGTGGCAGGGGACGTGCCGGGCCAGGCGGGCAACGATCATCCGACTGGCATACCCACAGGCGTATTCCCGACCAAGGATGGGCACATCAACATTGCGGCGTCGGGCCAGCACATCTTCACCCGGCTCTGCAAGGCGCTCGGCGCCGAGTCGCTGCTCGAGGATCCCGACTTCGCCACCGGCGAGAAGCGCTCGGAGAACCGCAAGCGCCTGAATGCCGAGCTCGGCGAGTACACGCGCCGCTACGGCAGTCTCGAGCTGGTCGAGAAGCTCAATGCGGCCAGCGTACCCTCCGGACCCATCTATTCGGTCGACCAGGCCTTCGGCGATCCGCAGGTGCAGCACGTCGGCATGGCTGTGCCGATGCCGCACCCCACCCGCGGACAGGTGGCGGTCGTCAACCAGGCGATGGCGCTGTCACGCACACCCTCCGTGATCGACCGCCCGACGCCCGCGCTCGGCGAGCACACCGACGAGGTTCTGGCCGGCCTCGGCTACAGCAAGGACGAGATCGCCGACCTGCGCAGCCGCAAGGCTATCTGACAGCGTCCCCTAAGGAGCGAACCGAGTGGACTTCGGCACGACGAGGTTGATCGCCCGCAAGGAGGGCGGCATCGGCTGGATGATCTTCAACCAGCCCGAGAAGCACAACGCGGTGACGCTCGACATGTGGGCGGCGATACCGAGGATCATCGCCGCCTTCGATGCCGACCCGGAGGTGCGCGTGATCGTCCTCCGCGGCGCCGGCGAGCGGGCCTTCGTCTCGGGCGCCGACATCTCCGAGTTCGAGCAGGTGCGGGGCACAGAGGAGGCGATCCGCGCCTATGACCGCATCGGCGATGCCGCGGACGCGGCGCTCCTGCGCGCCGCCAAGCCCACCATCGCCATGATCCGCGGCATCTGCTTCGGCGGCGGGGTCGGCATTGCGCTGGCGACCGACCTGCGCATCTGCTCCACGAACTCCACGTTCTCGATCCCCGCGGCGAAGCTCGGCGTCGGCTACGGCTACGCCGGCATCCGACGGCTGGTCGACATCATCGGGCCCGCGTTCGCCAAGGAGATCTTCTTCTCCGCCGGCAGCTTCACGGCGGAGGACGCGCGCATCATGGGTCTCGTCAACCGCGTCGTGGCGCCGGAGGAGATCGAGGACCACGTCACCCGCTTCGCCTCCACCATCAGCGGCAATGCGCCGCTGACGATCAGGGCCGCCAAACTTGCAATTGACGCCGCCGTCACCGATTCCGAGCGCCGGCGCCTCGAGCCCGTCGAGGACGCGGTCGGCGCGTGCCTCTCCAGCAGCGACTACGTCGAGGGGCGGCGCGCCTTCATGGAGAAGCGCAAGCCGGCCTTCAAAGGCCGATAGGCGCCGATCGCCGCACGCGCTGGAGAGGTGACGCCATGGACGACCGCATCACGCTCTATGGCAGTTTCACGTCGAGCTCGACCTACAAGCCGATGCTGTTCCTGGCCCTGACGGGGCTCCCGTTCTCGTTCCGCACCGTCAACCTCAAGACCGGCAAGCACCGTGAGCCCGAATACCTCGCCATCAACCGCTACGGCCTGGTGCCGGCGCTGCGCCACCGCGGACTCACGATCGTGCAGTCGAACGTCATCCTCGACTACCTCGCGCGCGTCACGGGCAAATTCGAAGGGGCGAGCGAGCAGGACCGCTGGCTGGCGCGCGAGTGGCTGTCTTGGGAGGCCGATGCCATCCAGAACGTCGCCCGTGTGCGCCACTTCAGCCGCTTCCGCGTCGTGGACCCGGCCGTCATGGCCCATTTCCGCCCACTCGCGGAGGATGCGCTCTCCTTCATCGACAAGGCGCTCGCAGGCCGCAGCTGGCTCGTCGGCGAGACCTGCACGATTGCCGATGTCGGCTGCTGGGGC
>JBGGME010000073.1:0-7073 GCA_041288195.1 Hyphomicrobiaceae bacterium | reverse complement strand
AAGATCTTGATGATGGTGTTCTGCTCGTTGTTGATCATGCCGAGCGTGGCATCGAGCAGGAAGGTGATCTTGGCCGACAGATAGGCGATGTGGTCGGCGAGCGAGTGCACATCGCGGCCGGCCGTCTTGACGCGGGCCCGTAGCGCCTTCTCGTCGCCGCGCTCCGTCATGGCATGGGCGAGGTAGGTGAGGAGCCGATCGAGACTGAGCAGGCTCTCTCGCGATCTCGAGGTGAGCTCGCCCTCCCGGCCGATGGTCCTGATGTTGACGTCGAAGCGGCGCGTGCGCGTCTTCTCGCCGCCCTTGGTACCGAAGATGGTCTGGGAGAGCTGGTCGACCTCGACCTGGATGCGCTCGACGCGGTCGGCCTCGCGATCGATGACAGCCTCGAGCAGCCCAACCAGGACAGCAGCGCCGCTCATGCAGGCGGCATCCTTCTTCTGCGCGCGACCCAGGAAGATCGAGAACGCGCGCGGCTCCCCGTAGCGCACGGTGATGAGCTGACTGCCCGCGAGCACGAACGTGATCGGCGTGGCAATCGCGGGCTCCCCTACCGCGTCCGGCTGGTGCAGCACGATGGCCGTCATGTAGTAGGCGCCGCCCTCGAAGTAGAGGCGGCTCGAGGCCTCGATCTCGCGCATCTCCTCGTGCGTGGGGATCGAGATCGACAGCGCCCGCTCGACCTGCTGGTCCTCCTCCTTGGAAGGCTTGAGGAGGTCGATCCAGACTGCGGTCTTGCTGGGACCCAACGCCGGATCGCGCGCAACGAGCGCGCCTTCCACGGCATCGTAGACAGTGAGCATGGGAGCGTTCCGGCCGTTTTCTGCCCCGGTCCTATGCCCTAGTCCGAGACGGTGTGGCAAGGCGCGCAAGCGCCGTTGTCACAATCGCAGATGCCAGGCGTCCGCGTTGCCACGCTCGCGTCAGCTCGACGTGAAGGACGGGTCGAGGGGACCCTTGGTGCCGCGGATCGGCCGCACCAGGGCGACGAAGCCCACCACGGCGAGCACCACCAGCACCCCGACGATCCACCGGCTGGTCCCGACGCCGAGCAGGCGGACGGCCCAGTCGTTGAGGTCCTCGTAGCGCAGCACCGCGACTGCGGCGGTCACGACGCCCGCGATCTGGCCGATCATCTCGCCGCGCTTGCCGAGCCGCTTCAAGAAATAGAAGAGCAGCAGCAACGCCCACGGCACGATCACCAGGCTGTACCTGAGCTGCAGCCCCTCCAGGCGTCCAAATAGCACGTTGGCGGTCTGCTGGTAGCCGTAGTCCATGATCGGCCACAACAGCATGGCGAAGGCGCCGATGATGACCCCGCGCTCGATCGGCGGCACCAGCTCGGGATAGTACTTGTCGAGCTCCACGCGCCGGAACGCCAGCAGCGCGGCGATCAGCACCACGATCACGACGAAGAACACCTTCAGGGGCAGGAAGATCATCTGGTCGTAGACGCCGGAGAGCGAAGGTTGCGCGACCTGCAGGCGGCTGACCTCGGAGCGGAACAGCTTCTGCGCCGCGCAGCACTCCGTGCCCGTGAGCTTGCGCCCCGCCGCAAAGCAGTAGCGCGGCTTGGCCATATCCTCGGGCTCCTCGAGCATGGGATCGACCACGCAGCTGCGGGCGAACTTGGAGAGGCCGAGCCGACCCTGGCCCCCCTCCCGCAGGTCCTCGAGCGCCTTCAAGAGGGGAGCCCGCCGGCACGTCGCCCCGCTGCAACCGCTCGGCTCACCCTTGTCTGCGGCGAGCGCCCTGGGAGAAATCTCGTAGAGGCCCCGCGGCTCGCCATCCAGCAGCTTCGCGACCCCAACCGACAGCCCCGCCACGACGATCGTGCCGAGCAGGAAGCGCAGCTTGCCGTAGGGGATGTGCCGCCAATAGAGATCGGTGAAGACAACGGCCGGAAGGTAGTAGGCGGCGAGCGCCAGGATGCCGAACAGCGGATAGAAGAGGAACAGGTGGCTGTGGGCGATCGCCATCGCCTCCCAGCCGGCGTCCTTGTACTCGTTGATGAGCAGGCCCGTGGAGCCTACGAACGCCGCCGCCAATAGCAGGAACAACGTGGCGACAAAGATGCGCGCACCGGTCATCGGCTCCCTCGTTTCCCCCGCCCCTGGCCAGCACCGCGGTTAATTATCACTCCTTACCGTCACAAGGCAAAGGGGCCGCGACAAAGCAAGGGGGCCCCACAAAGCAAAGGGGCCGCCTGTGGCGGCCCCCGTGAGATCGGTGGCGATGAGCCGATATGCGGCGGCGTTGTCGGCCGCCCGTAGATACTTGCCCGCTCAGGCCTCGCTGGAGGTTGCTCCAACGCATGCGTGATCGAGCTTCAGCGGCCTCGCCGACTGCAAGATCCCACTAGACATTGGATCACCTCCTTCCCGTTTGTTGCGATTCGTCATCAATTTAAGCGCAACGGCCCGATTTGAAAAGGGGTATGTTGCGCCGCACCCGGAGCTGGCCGGATCTGGCATCGAGCTCAGTTGGGCTTGGCGCCCGACAGCTCGAGGTTCAGGTTGAGCTCGCTCACATCCGCCGGCCGGCGGCAGCGGCCGTCGAACTCGGCCCCCTGCTCGATGGCAAGCGACATGTGATGGATGTCGCCCTCCACCTTGGAGGACGACTGCAGGGTGACGGTCACCCCGCGAATGACACCGGATATGTGGCCGCGCACGATCACCCGCTCGGCAGCCACGGTCCCCGTCACCCGGCCCTTCTCGCCGATAATGACCTCGCTGCCGCCGACGTCGCCCTCGACCTCGCCGTCGATCTGCAGCGTGCCCTGGCTGATGATCTTGAGGCCCTGGCCGATGATCTTGAGATCGTTGCCGATGACGGACTTCGGGCCGGGCTCGGAGGCCGGGCGTCGCTGCGGCACATTGAGCGCGCCGTTCGAGTTCGGATTGGGTGTGCTTTGAGGAGACTGCTGGTCGAGCCGCTTGGGCTCGGCCGAAGAGCTACGCGTGAACATGAGGCCCCCGGGGATGTCTGGCCGATTTGTCGAAGGCGAGAGGCGAGCACTCGGGCGTGGTCGAATTATGTCCGCTGGCGGGAGGAGGCCCGCGGGCGCGCTCGCGCTCGACACTGCAGTGCGTTCTGGCGCAGTGCGTTCCGGGCGACACAGGGCCGTGAAAAAGTGTTTGGCTCGTAACCGCGCACTTGCATAAAGTGGCGCGTGCGACGCACGGTTGCGTCAAATACGAACCGTGATTCAGCTCGATTTCTCAGGGGGTAGACATGCGCTTGGGGACAGCCGTCGCAGCTTCCGTCATCGCCTATTCGTTATCGGTCATGCCGGCGGCCAGCCAGAGCGGGCCGTGCACCAATCCCAACGCGCTGGGCGTCTCGCGCACGGTCGAGATCGACACCACGGGCGGGCCGGGCTTCGGCTTCGAGCACTACAAGGAATACGACTTCCTGGTGCTGAAAGAGGTGGTGCTGACGTTCGACGACGGACCGCAGGTCGGACACACCCACGCGATCCTCAAGGCGCTCGCCGATCACTGTACCAAGGCCACGTTCTTCTCCGTGGGCAAGATGGCGGCCGGCCTGCCCGAGATCCTGCGCGATGTCGCCAGGGGCGGCCACACCGTCGGCACGCACACGTGGGCGCATATCGAGATCACCAAGCTCAAGGACGAGGCCGCCTGGAAGGCCGAGATCGAGAAGGGCATCAGCGCCGCGCGCCGCGCCGTGGGCGGGCCGATTGCGCCCTTCTTCCGCTATCCGAGCCTCAAGGACACCAAGGAGTCGATCGCCTATCTGCAGAGCCGGAACATCGCGGTCTTCTCCACCGACATCGACTCCTTCGACTTCAAGTTCAAGGCCGACGCCCTCGTCAAGAACGTGATGGCCAAGCTCGAGAAGAAGGGCAAGGGCATGCTGCTGATGCACGACATCCAGCCGGGCACCGCCAAGGGCGTGCCGGCGCTGCTCGATGCGCTCAAGGCGGGCGGCTACAAGATCGTGCACATGAAGCCGAAGTCCGACCTCAAGTCGCTCGCCGAGTACGACGCCATGATCGAGAAGGACGTGCGCGGCATGTCCGCCTCCACGGACCGGCCGATGTCGAGCGTGATCAAGACCGTCGACGAGCCGGCGCCGCAGGCCGCCGCCGCACCGGGACCAGCCAAGAAGTAGCTGCGGTCCGACTACTTGCAAGACAGAGCGACCCGCGCGCGATCAGCGCCGGGTCGCTTTCGTTTTGGGGGTAGCTGCTCGACCTACCAGCCGAGACCGAGGTAGAGCGGCGCGGCATCCATGCGCGCCTCGCGCTTCTCGGTATCCAGCCTGAGGCTTCCGAGCGGCGTTTCCAGGCTGGCCTTGCCGCGCGCCGGATCGATGTTCATCTTCGTGCTGGGGGTGACGAACCGGAACACCCAGCGATCGGCGTCGGCGCCGGAGGGCTCCATCCGGCCTTCGGGGCGGGCCTCGGCTTTGTCCTCGGAAGCAGGCGCAGGGTTGACCTCGGCAATCGGCGCAGGCGTCGGCGCCTTCGTCTCGGACACCGTGGCGGTTTGCGCCGGCGCCGGCATCAGCATCGCCTTCAGCACCTGGGATGAGGAAGCCGGCACCTGCCAGCCGAGCAACACGGCGCTGGCGGCTGCAACAGCGCCAGCGAGAACCATGCTCGCGGTTTTCGTGACCATCTGACTGCCCTTTCTCGTTCTTGCTCTGCGCGCACCGACGCGCACGGGCTCTTCTGCCGTGTCTAGCGCTGCACGAGAAATGGGGCTGTTCCCTCGGGAACAAGGAGTCTGCGGCCGTGAGACTGCGCGAAGCGCGCCGCCATCGGCAGCGCAGGTCACACCACCCGGCTCGTCACTGCCACCGGCGGGGCGCCCGCAGCGTCTGGTAGGCGACGCAGTGGCGCTCGATGAGCTTCATCAGGGTGGCGCGCCGCTCCCCGGTGAGGTATCGCGCATCACTGCGAGCGGTGGATCATGCCGAGCCAGGCGCAGACCTCGCGCGCGTGCGCGGCCGGCAGCGTCACGGGATAGTAGACCCGATCGATGCGGCCGTCCTCGAGACCGAGGGTGAGGCGCTTGAGATAGGTCACGCCGCCGGTCTCGAAGGTCGGTAGCGCCAGCGCGCGGGCGAGAGCGAACTGGGCGTCGCTGACGAGTGCGAACGGCAATCCGAGCCGCTCGACCAGCTCCTGCTGATAGGTGGTCGGCTGGGTGGAGAGCCCGTAGACGGTGGCGTTAAGGGCGCGAAATCCGTCGTGGAGATTGCGGAAGCCCTCGGTCTCGGGCGTGGAGCCGTGCGCGCCGGGGATGTCGTCCCAGTCGGGCGGGTTGGGCATGCCCGGCCGGCCTGTCCAGGGATAGCAGTAGAGCACCACGCGGCCCGCAAGCGTCGCGAAGTTGACGCGGGCCCCATTCGTCGCCGGCAGTTCGAGGGAGGGCATGCGCCGCCCGCGCTGCAGATGCTTGGCACCACCGTCGTCGGCGAGCGCAGGGAGGCGCGCGCTCATGGGCGGCGATGCTCGCGCAGCCAGGCGTGCACTTCGGCGGCGTTCTTGTCGGGCGGGAACACCGGATAGAACGCCTTGGCGATGACGCCGTCGTCGATCACCAGCGCCAGCCGCCTGATGAGCGTGAGGCCCGCGACCTCCATCGTCGGCAGGCGCAGCGCCCGCGTCAGCGCGAGCGTCGCGTCCGACAGCAGCGGGAACGGCAGGTGCAGGCGCGTGGCCGCTTCCTTCTGATAGGCGGGGTCTTGCGTGGAGAGGCCGAACACGCGCGAGGCGCCGGCCTCGATCAGGACCTTGTGCAGGTCGCGGAAGGCGCAAGTCTGGGGCGTGCAACCCCTGGCCCCGGGGATCATGTCCCAGTCGGAGACGAGGGAGGGCTTGCCCGGCTCGCCGGTGCGCGGATAGGCGAACACCACGACACGGCCCGCAATCCTGCCGAGCGACACCTGCGTCCCATCGGTGGCCGGCAGCGCGATGTCGGCAACGCGCGCGCCCTGGAGATGCCTGGCAGCACCGTCGTCGACAGGAGCGGGGATCCTCGACCAGTCGACCTCGAGCAGGTTCGGATTGGCGGGCGTGGGCATGAGAGTGCGCTCCTTTGCCAAGGGCTCGCGGGCTTCAGGGCTTCCAGCGCAGATGGTATCTGCCGCCGATGCGAAAGCCAAAGCTCTCGTAGAGCGTGACTGCGGGAGTGTTGGCGCACTCGGTCTGCAGGTAGAGAAGCCGGCAGCCGCGCCGGGCAGCCTCGACTTCGATGGCGGCGAGCACGCGGCGCGCACAGCCCGTGCGGCGGGCGGCCGGAAGCGTCGCCATGCACTGCACGGAGGCGAGTTCGCCGTCGGGCACCGTAAGGCCCGAGCCGATCACCGCGCCGCCCTGGCGGCAGGCGATGAACGTGCGCGGCGCAGGCAGGCCGGCAAGAATGGTCGGCGCGACTGCCCGGCGGTTGTCGCTGAGGCCGGTCAGGTAGACGGCCATCCACTCGGGCGTGGGGCTGTCCGAGAGCTCGACGTGATCGGACGTGACAGCACCTGCTTCGACCTCCTTCACCATCGTCACGTGGTCATGGCTGCGCTGATAGCCGAGCGCGGCGAGCCGCCCATCGAGGTCGCCCGGCTCGCTCACCTCGGTGATCGTGAACCAGCACTGCGCGCCCTTCGCGCGATAGCGCCGCTCGGCCTCGCAGATGGCGGCCTCGACGTCGCGGCCCGCGAAAGCGAGCGCCGACACCGAGTTGGCACGCTGCGATCCGCCGGAGGCATAGCGCCACAGCCACCCCTCGATGTCGAAAGTCTCCAGCGCCGGCCACGACCGCACCGCGGCGTGCTCGATCGCGATCAGGGATTGGCGCGTGATGGGCATTCGTTGGCGACGCGGGGTTTCAGACTGGAGCCACCCGGCAGCGTGATCGACACCCGCTCACGTGGCGGCCGGAGGCGTGGGGAGGCGCTGCGGCGGCGAGGTGCGCAGCTCGGCGGGCTTGCCGCCGTTGCGGCCGCCATTGCGCACCATCTCCTTGAACCGCGCCTGGGTCTCGGGGTTCACCATGCCGGCCGAGATGATGATCTTGGCCGCATCCTCCACGCTCATCTTGACC
>JBGGME010000072.1:0-5440 GCA_041288195.1 Hyphomicrobiaceae bacterium | reverse complement strand
TAGGCCACGGCATCGACCTCGCGGATGTGGGCGAGGAACTGGTTGCCGAGGCCTTCGCCCTTGGAGGCGCCGCGCACGAGGCCGGCGATGTCGACGAAGGTCAGTCGCGTGGGAAGGCGCGCCGCGGACCCGGCGATCTCGGCGAGCTTGTCGAGGCGCGGGTCGGGCACGCCGACGTCGCCGATGTTGGGCTCGATGGTGCAGAAGGGATAGTTGGCCGCTTCGGCCGCCGCCGTCTGCGTGAGCGCGTTGAAGAGGGTGGACTTGCCGACATTGGGCAGGCCCACGATGCCGCATTTGAAGCCCATGGGATCAGGTCTCTCGGCTCCGGCCCGTGAGCCATTTCTTGAGGTTCTCGGCGAGCGCGCTGCCGCGTTTGGCCTGGCGCTCGCCCGCCGGATGCGCGCGCGGTGCCGATGCTGGAGAAGCAGCCGGCGCCCGCTCAGTCTCTGCAGCAGCGCGCTCCGGCTTGCCCTTGCCGTCGCCCTTCACCGCGCGGGCAACATCGGTGAGAAAACGGGCATCGTCGCCACCGGCAAGCCGCGGAGCGGCGTCTGCGATCGCATCGAGCAGCGGCTCGAGCCAAGCCGCCTCGGCCTTGGCGAAATCGCGCAGGACGTAGTGCAGCACGGCATCCTTGGACCCCGGGTGGCCGATGCCGATGCGCACGCGCTGGTATTCGTTGCCGAGGTGAGCCGTGATCGAGCGCAGGCCGTTGTGCCCCGCGTTGCCCCCGCCGGCCTTGACCTTGAGCTTGCCGGGCGCAAGGTCGAGTTCGTCATGGAAGACGATGATGTCGCCCTCGCCGATCTTGAGATAGCGCTGCGCCTCGCCGACGGAACGGCCGCTGTCGTTCATGTAGGTCTGGGGCTTGAGCAGCACCACGCGCTTGCCGGCGATCGGCCCGTCGCAGACGAGGCCGTGGAAGCGCTTCTTCCACGGACCCAGCCCGTGCCGCTCCGCCAGGCGGTCGAGCGCCATGAAGCCGACGTTGTGGCGTTGCCGGGCATGCTCGCTGCCCGGGTTGCCGAGACCGACGAATAGCTTCATGGGCATGCGTTCGCTGCGAGGTTGTTCGACCTATCGCAGCGCCTATTTCTTTGCAGCGGGCTTGGCGGCCGGCTTCGCGCCGGCAGCCTCCTTGCCGGCCGGAGCCTTCGCGGCGCCTTCCTTGCCCGCTGCGGCCTTGGCGTCGCCTTCCGCGGCCGGAGCGCCTTCCGCACCTTCGGCCGGAGCTGCACCCTCGGCGGCCACAGCCTCGGCGCCGGGTGCCGCTTCCTCCTCGATCTTGTGGCCCGCGATGGTGGCGACCGTAAAGTCGCGGTTGAGGATGGTGGGCTTCACGCCTTCCGGCATCTTGACCGCCGAAATGTGCACCGAGCGGCCGATCTCGAGCCCCTCGAGGTTGAACTCGAAATACTCGGGGATGGCGTCGGCCGGGCAGGTCACCTCGATCTCGTGGCGCACGATGTTGAGGACGCCGCCGCGCTTGAGGCCGGGCGACAGGCTGTCGTTGATGAACCGCGCTGGCACGTTGACGCGGATGCGGGCGCCCGCCCCCACGCGCTGGAAGTCGACGTGGATCGGCCAGTCCTTGACCGGATCGAGCTGCACCTCGCGCGGGATGACGCGGGTCTTCTTGCCCTCGACGTCGAGATCGAACACGGTCGACAGGAACTTGCCGCGGCCGATGACGATGTTGAGCTCGCGCCCGTTGAGCGCGACGTTCTCGGGCGCGCGGCCGTCGCCGTAGACGACGGCCGGCACCTTGTCCTCGCGGCGGGTGGCCCGGGCGCCGCCGGTGCCGGAGCGCGCACGAGCATTGGCTTTGAGCTCGCTGACCTGCTGGGCCATGTCGGTCTCCTGATGGGGATTAGGGGGCCAGCCCGCCTCGCAGGCGCCCCGAGTTGCGGCGGGTTATAACGGTGCTCCGCCCCAGGCGCAACCGCCTCCTGCGGGCCCGTCACTCCCGCGCGCGCGAAGCGCGTCGGCGGGAAACCAACCCAAGATCTCCGAGCGCCGCTTGGGGATGGTTCCCCGCTCTGCGCTTCGCGCTTGGCGGGGATGACACGGGCGCCGGAAGCTGGCATTCGCCGGGCCGATCTGCAATGCTGTGCCGTCCCGCGACTCTTCGAGGTGAGGCCCCATGCCCCGGCACAAGACCTACGTCCCCCATGGCGTCATCCCGGCCGTGCTGCTGCCCTTCGATGCCGACCTTGCCATCGACGAGGCGGCCTTCCGCAAGCACCTGCGGGATGTGGGGGCAACCCCGGGCATCACCGCTATCACCATCAACGCCCACTCCACGGAGGTCGCGTCCTGCACCTTCGAGGAGCAGCGCCGTGTGCTCGCCATCGCCCAGGACGAGATCGGCAGCCGCCTGCCGCTGATCAATGGCATCTGGGCCGACGGCAGCATCGAGGCCGCCCGCCTTGCCCGCATGGCGGCCGAGGGCGGCGCCTCCGCACTCCTGGTATTCCCGCCGGCGCCCTTCACGCTCGGGCAGTCGCCGCAGATGGCGATCGCCCACTTCAAGCGCATCGCCGACGCCACCGACCTGCCGCTGATCGCGTTCCAGTACCCGCTCGCCACGGGCCAGGGCTACCCGAAGGACACCCTGATCAAGATGTGCGAGGAGGTGCCGACCATCCGCGCCATCAAGGACTGGATCGGCAACGTGCCGCACCATGAGTGGCATGTGCGCACGCTGCAGAGCCTGCCGCGACCGGTGAACGTGCTCTCCACCCACAGCGCCTGGCTGCTCTCCTCGCTCGTGCTCGGCTGCAACGGCCTGCTTTCGGGCAGCGGCAGCGTCATCCCCGACCTGCAGTCGCAGCTGTTCGCCGCCGTGCAGAGGAACGACCTCGCCGAGGCTAGGCGCCTCAACGACCGCATCGAGCCGCTCGTGCGCGTCTTCTACGCCGACCCGTTCGTCGATATGCACAACCGCATGAAGGAGGCCCTCGTGCTGCTGGGCCGCATCCCGCGCGCTTACGTGCGGCCGCCGCTCGTCAAGATCACACGGCCCGAGATCGCGCGCATCCGCGCTGGGCTGGTGGAGGCCGGCCTGCTCGATGCCAACGCCGCGCGCGACGCAGCCTGACGAGGAGCGCACCATGACCGGCATCCTCGCCATCTGGAACGATTGCGCGCCCGAGGGCGAGGCGCACTACGAGCGCTGGTACAAGAGCGAGCACATGCAGGAGCGCGTCGGCGTTCCGGGCTTCCGCTTCGGTCGGCGCTACGAGCGCCTCGCCGGCGGCGACCGGCGCTTCTTCACCTTCTACGAGGTGGAGCGAGCCGATGTGCTGAGCTCGCGCGCCTACGTCGAGCGGCTGGAAAACCCGACGCCCTGGACCACCGAGTCCATGAAATACTTCCGCAACATGGTGCGCACCGTGTGCGAGCAGCGCGCGGCGGCGGGCGACCTCATAGGTTCTCACGCCGTCGTGGTGCGCGCCGACGAGGCCATGGTCCCCACGGCCGAGGCGGAGTCGCTCGTCGCCCGGCTCGCCGCCGAACCGGGAGTCGCGCGCGTGCAGCTGTGGACAGCGGCCACCAAGCAGACCCCCGCCGATACGGCGGAAATGAAGAAGCGGGGCAAGGACCAGCTCGCCGCGGGCGCCTTCCTTGTCGAGTGCATCCGCCGCGCCGACGCCGATCGCGTCGCCGCGACGCTCGCGCCGACCGCGCTCGGTGTCACCGGCAAGGCCGTCGTCGGCGTCTACGGCCTGCTCTGCATCTACGAGCGCGCCGGCTAAGTCCGCCTTCGTCGTCGCTCGCTCCCGGCCGCGCGCGGGTGAATTTCGCCCTCCCTGTGCAATTGTGATAGAATTGGATTGTTCCTGAAGCACAAGGACGACAGCGTGAGCGGGAAGCGGTTTCCCGTGACGAGGACCGAGGCGGAGTGGCGAAAGCTGCTCACCCCCGAGCAGTACGAAGTCATGCGCGAGCACGGCACCGAGGCTCCCGGAAGCTGCGCACTCAACTTCGAGAAGCGAGCCGGCACCTTCGCCTGCGCCGGCTGCGACCAGCCGCTGTTCGTCTCCAAGCGCAAGTTCGAGAGCGGCACCGGCTGGCCGAGCTTCAACGATCCCGTCCAAGGCTCGGTGGAGACCAGCACCGATCGCAGCTACGGCATGGTGCGCACGGAGGCGCACTGCGGCCGCTGCGGCAGCCACCTGGGTCACGTCTTCGACGACGGTCCGCCGCCGACGGGATTGCGCTATTGCATAAACGGCGTTGCGATGAAGTTTCTGCCGAAAAAGTGACGCTGCAACCCTCTCCCATCTCTTCGAGAGGCAAATAGCGGCAATCCTGCTGGGCTGTCGCATGCGCAATTCTATTTGCAACAATTGCCTTTGCGAAAACCGCAGGATTATTCATTGATCAACCCCGCTATATAATATCGATCGGTGGACTGACTGGATAACTATCGGATTTTTCGAGAGTATTTCGCACGATTCATACATCGTTAAATATTAACCCATACCGTGCACTGCGAAAGTCGCGGCGGTGCGTTGGGCAGCTACGAGCCGTTGCGCTCCATTTACAACCCGAGTTTGCGAATAACCGATCGAGCGTTCCAGGGCTCTGGGCCGCCCCACCTGCGAGGAGAGAGACGACATGCTTTTCAACAAGAAGCCGGACGACGACTTCGACGCCGATTTCTCGGCGCGACGCTCGCCGTCCGCCACCCATTCGCCCGATGCGCCGGGGGCCGTCCGCAAGCCCGGTACGTCACCGACGCGCTCCGTCATTGATGCCTGGCTCACCATCACCGGTAACCTGCAGAGCGAAGGCGAGGTGCAGGTCGATGGCAAGATCAACGGCGACATCCGCTGCGCGCACCTCACAGTCGGCAAGGAGGCATCGATCGTCGGCAACATCACCGCCGACGAGGTCGTCGTGCGCGGCAAGGTCAAGGGGGTGATCCGCGCCAACCGCGTCATACTTCAGGACAGCGCACGCGTGGAAAGCGAGATCTTCCACAAGCGGTTCTCCATCGAGGAGGGCGCGATCTTCGACGGCTATTCGCGCATTCGCGAGAACCCGCTGACCGCCGAGCTGATCGACCTGCACGCGGTAGCTGCCGAGATGAAGGCGGCCGAGAGGCCCAACGGCCGCCTCAGTCGAAGCGCTGCATCGGACTGACGCGGCAGCAAGGCTGCCGTTCGGTCGGAGAAGACTCCTGCGGCGGTGACAGAGGCCGCGTCCTTGTCGGGCGCGGCCTCGTTGGTGTCAGCGGAAGCTGGCGACGCGCTTGGCCTGCTCGGCGATGACGCGGGCGTTGTCGAGGTCGGGCGTGCCGGCCGCCTCGCCCTTGACCTTGATCAGCGGGCTCGACCACACGGGGATGCGCGGGCAGCCGCCGCAGCTGTCCTTGTAGCTCATGATGTCGCGCCACTTCTGCCCGTTGACGTAGCCGTGCCCGTAGGGG
>JBGGME010000071.1:0-8831 GCA_041288195.1 Hyphomicrobiaceae bacterium | reverse complement strand
CCACGGCCTCTCCTCCTGCCGTCGCGGCCAGGACGAAGGCTCCGTAGGTCTAGGATTTCCCGCGGCGCCCGCTCGGCACGCGGCGTGTCGTCGGTGGTCGAGCGGCAAGGACGGGTATCGCGTATGAGCCTCGTTGCCGTTCTCGACGATCGCCTGCTCCTGCGTCCCGTCGCCATCGACGACTACGCCGAGATCCGCCACCTGCATGCGGCCGCCATGCTCTCCGCTACCGTCGGCGTGCTGTCGGAGCTGGAGGTCGCCGCCTTCGTCAGGCTCGTCCACTCTCCCGACTATCCCGCCATCCTCATGAAGGAGGACGTGTTCGGCGCCTGGCTCGACGGCGAGCTCGTCGGCACGGCGAGCTGGCAGTCCAGTGCGGCCAACGGCGTCACCGCGCGCATCGGCTCGATCTTCGTGCGCCACCCCCGCTATGGCATCGGCCGCCGGTTGGTGACCGAGGTCGAGGCACGCGCGCACCAGTCGGGATTCGACAAGCTCGCTGCCGGCGTCACGGCCAACGCGGTGCCGTTCTTCGAGCGGCTCGGCTATACGGTCGCCTCGCACGGGGTCAAGACGTATGCCGCCGGCTGCTCGCTCCCCGTCACCTTCCTCAGGAAGGAGCTGACCGGCCCGCGTTCCGCATTGCATTGATGGCCGCGTAGGGCGAAATAGCCCGGACTTGATCGGGGCACATTGCGCCGGCAGATGATTCCGTAGATCGGCGCAATACGCTTCGCTATTGCGCCCTACGTTACGCCACGCACGCCCCGCAGATCGCGCTGATGTGGCGCTGATCCGTGCCGCAGCAGCCACCCAGCACGTTGATCTGCGGATGCCGCAGCCGCAGCGCCCGGTACTGTCCGCCCAGCTCCACCGGATCGCCGGCATCGAGGTCGGGCGCCTCGTTGAGCTCGGCATGGCTGCGGCGCGAGGCATTGGCGCGGATGCCGCGGATGCGCTTCACCCACGCCTCATCATTCGCGAGCGTGGTGTCGAAGTGGGTCGGGTGGGCGCAGTTGATCATGTAGTAGGCCGGACCGTCCTTCGTAGCACCGTCCACCTCCATGATCGCCTCGCGCAGGCTCTGCCCCGTCGGCAGCCGCCCGTCCGTCTCGACTGTGAAGGCGACCGCGACCGGCATCGCCGCAGCCTGCGCCGCGCGCGTCAGGCCGACCGGCTCGTTGGCGTTGGTCATCGTGATGGCCGTGACCATGTCCGCGCCGCTCCTCGCGAATACGCCGATCTGCTCGGCGTGATAGCCCTGCGCCTCCTCCGCGCTCATGACGGTGCCAGGGTCATAGCCGTCGCCGCGCGGGCCGACGCAGCCGCTCACCACCAGCGGCATGCGCACAGATCCAAGCTCGGTGCGCAGCTCCTCGATCAGCGCGATCGACTTGGCATTGGCCTCCGCCAGCGCCTGCTTGGAGTAGCCGAGCTTGTCGCCCCAGTCCGCGCTCGCCCGCCACGTCGGGCTCTCCAGAATGAACCCGATGCCTGCCTTCCTGGCGATCGCCGCGTAGCGCGCGAAGTAGGCACGCAGCGCCGCCATCCCCTTCTCGGTCTGCAAAAGATGAAAGGCCGCGAAGTAGGGCAGCTCGAAGCCGTCGTTGAAGATCAGGTCGGTCTCGATGCCGCCGTCGGTCAGGAACAGGCCGCCGTCCAGTTGCGGCAGGCGCGCTTTTTGCGTGCTCACAGTCATCTCTCCCGGTCAGGCCGCCAAGGACAAGTCTTGCGGCGGCGTGCCCCGTAGATGACTGCGCAGCGTTCAGACTTCCAGGGAACCAGCAGTCCACTGCCGATCACAAACACGTTTGTTGTTTTGCATCAGTCAGTTAAGCTCTGGGTTTAGCAGCGACTTCCGAGCTTGTGGCCCCTTCACACCCATCCAACTGCACCTTTGGTACAGTTCGTCATGGCCGACACCTCACCCCGCAAGGGCAGCGACACGCGCACCCGCATCCTCGAGCTCGCCGAGGCCGCCGTGCTCGAGAAGGGCTTCGCCGCAACCTCGATCGACGAGCTGATCGCCGGCGTCGGCATCACCAAGAGCGGCTTCTTCTATCACTTCAAGGACAAGAGCGACCTCGCCAAGGCGCTGATGCGCCGCTACATCGACGAGCACGACGCTACGCTTGCCGACATCTTCCGCCGCGCCGACGAGCTCAATGACGACCCCCTGCACGGCGCGCTCGTCGCCCTCAAGCTGTTCGCCGAGATGATGGCCGACCTGCCGAGCACGCATCCCGGCTGCCTCGTCTCCTCCTTCGTCTACCAGGACCAGCTTCTCAGCGCGGAGGTGCGCGAGCTGACGCTCGCGGGCGTACAGGGCTGGCGCCGGATCTTCCGCGAGCGGCTCGACCGCATCGCCGCGCGCTATCCCCCAAGGATCGCCGTCGATCTCGACGACCTCGCCGACATGGCCAACACGCTGGTCGACGGCGGCATCATCCTCTCGAAGGTCCTCAAGGACAAGGACGTCCTTCCCCGCCAGGTCATGCTCTACCGCGAGTTCGTGCGCGCGGTGTTCCTGGGGACGTGAGCGTCATGAAGCTCATCGCCCATCGCGGCTGGTGCGAGGGCGCCGAGGAGAATACGCTCGCTGCCTTCGCGCGAGCGGCCGGCGATCCTCGCATTGCCGGCGTCGAGCTCGACGTGCGCCGCGTGTCGGACGGGGGGCCTCTCGTCGTCTCGCACGATCCCCCGGTTCGCGGGCGAGCGCCTCTCACCCTCGATGACACCCTGTCGCTGCTGGCCCCGACGCCGCTCGATCTCCTGGTCGAGATCAAGGAGGCCGGCATAGCCGAGGACGTGATCGCCACGCTCGCGGCCCGCGGTGTGGCCGACCGCGCGCTGGTGTTTGCATTCGCCCCCGTCGCGCGATCGTTCCCCTGGAGCGCGCCGCGGCAGGTGCGGCTCGGCATCATCGTCGAGTATCCCTGGCAGATCGGCAGAACAGTTGCCCAGCACGCCCCCGACGTACTGCTCACCGGCTGGGACGCGCGCGCCTGGACGCGGGCCGCGTTTCGCGCCTGGTGGTCCCTGTTCTCGCTCGAGGCGATGGGACAGCGCCACCGCCTTCCCGTCGTGGTGGGCGTGGTCCAGCGCGACGCTGATCTCCAGTGGCTTACACGCCAGCACATCCACGCGGCGGTTGCCGATATCGATCGGCTCTCCCCATGCGCCGTGCGCGAGGGGCTAGACTAGCTGGAGGCCCTATTGATGTTCGCCAGCACCAAGGCCGCGCAGGAAGTCCTTGCCGATTACTTCAACGAGCCAGGCGTCGAGCTCCTGCTGGAGGCACTGGACGTGATCATTGAGGGCGTTTGCGCCGTGCGCATCCAATGCTTCAGCCCGGCGGGGGGTTTTCGTTGGCCGGGGGTGGTGCGCCGCCGGCGGCCTCGGGGGCCTGTGCGGGCCTGGGGCCGCCCTTGGAGACGGCCACCATCGCCGGCCGCAGCACGCGGTCCTCGATGGTAAAGCCGGCCTGGAACACCTGCACGACGGTGCCGGCGGGCACGTCGGTGCGCTGGATCTCCATGACAGCCTGATGCTGGTGGGGATTGAACGGCTCGTTGATGGGATGGATGCGCTTGATGCCGTAGCGCTCGAGCACGTTGAGCAGCTCGCGCTCGGTCATGGTCACGCCCTCGAGGAAGCTCTTGAGGGCGGTGTCCTGCTCGGCGGCACCGGCAGGCACGGCGTCGATTGCGCGCTGGAAGTTGTCGCCGACGTTGACGATATCCCTGGCGAAGCGCGTGACGGCGTACTTGGCGGTCTCCTCCTTCTCGCGCTCCGCCCGCTTGCGGATGTTCTCGACCTCGGCGTGCGCACGCAGCAGCTTGTCCTTGAGGTCGGCGGTCTCGGCGCGCAGCTGGGCGATGAGATCGTCGGCGTGGGTCCCAGATCCCGGGCCAGGCCCCAGGCCCTGAGGCGCCGGTCCCTCGGGGCGCGCTGCGCCTGCGCCGCCTGGCGCGGACTCGTCGTGTGGTGTGCTGGTCATGATCGCTGTGGTCCCGTGATCTCGATGGCCGTGCCGGGGCAGGCGCTACCGCCCTGCCGTCGGTGGCCATTCAGGGCCGTTTCTCGGTGCGGCATATCATGCAAAAGGCCGAAAAAATCAAGTCAGCAGCCGCCCCACGAGCTTGGCCGTGTAGTCCACCATCGGAATGATGCGGGCATAGTTGAGCCGCGTCGGTCCGATAACGCCGAGAACGCCGACCACCTTGTGGCGCTGATCCTCGAAGGGAGCGACGATAAGCGAGGACCCGGACAGAGAGAAAAGCTTGTTCTCCGAGCCGATGAAGATGTGCACGCCCTCGCCCCGCTCGGAGAGGCCCAGCAGCTGCACCAGGTCGCGCTTGGTCTCGAGGTCGGCGAACAGCTGGCGGATGCGCTCCAGGTTCTCCAGCCCGTCGATGTCCTTGAGCAAGTTTGCCTGGCCGCGCACGATCAGGCTCTTCTGGTCGCCGAGCGCACCCGACCAGGTGGCGAGCCCCGCCTCGATGACCTTCTGGGTCAGCTGGTCGAGCTCGGCCTTGGCCGAGGTCAGCTCCTGCTCGATCTTGGCGATCGCCTCGTGGAGGGTCAGTCCCCGAATGCGGGCGTTGAGATAGTTGGCGGCCTCGGTCAGGCTCGATGGCGTCAGGCCGGCCGGCAGATCGATGACCCGGTTCTCCACGCCCTGATCGTCGGCGACCAGTACAACCAGCGCCTTGCCCGGCTCGAGCTGGACGAAATCGATGTGCTTGAGCCGGCTCACCTGCTTCTCGGCAAGAACGAGGCCGGCGCAGTGCGACAGGCCCGAGATCATCTCGCCGGCGTTGTTGAGCACCTGATCGATGGATTTCTCGCGCCGGACGCGAAGCTGGGCCTCGATCTGGCGGCGTTCGGCCTCGGTGAGGTTGCCGATCTCGAGAAGACCGTCGACGAACATGCGCAGACCGAGCTCGGTCGGCAGCCTGCCGGCCGAGGTGTGCGGCGCGTAGATGAGCCCCAATTGCTCCAGGTCCGACATGACGTTGCGGATGGAGGCAGGCGACAGCGACATCGGCAGCGCGCGCGACAGGTTGCGCGAGCCGACGGGGTCGCCCGTGGCAAGGTAGGTCTCGACAATCTGGCGGAAGATGGTACGGGAGCGCTCGTTGAGCTTCTGCAGCTCGGTAAGGGTCTCTCCCACGCCAGCGCGTCCGAACGGCCGTTCTGCGGTCATGGGGTGGAGTCTAGGGGCAACGCACTTCGCCCGTCAAACGGAGTGGTGTCGCGCGGGATTGGATGGAGGCGCAGCCGTCATTTCTTCTCGAGGAGGATGCGGCCGCGGCCTTCGACGGCGCGCTGCACGGCCTGGGCGAATTTCTGCAGCAACCAAGGCAGCGTCACCTCGAGGCGGACGTCCTGCTCGCCGACCTGGACGTTGCCGGCCGCCACCTGTCCCAGGGCGCGCACCCGGAAATCCATGCGGTCTCCCGTCCACGTCTCCTGCTCGACATGAAGGGCGGGAAAGCTCGACGAGGCCTTGCCGAGCGCACCTTGGATGCGCGACAGGGCCTCGTCCTTTCCGAGCCTGTGGGAGATCGTGATGACGAGCGGCTCGGACATGGTCATGGGTGGTGGCGGCTGCTCACTTCTTCCAGAGCGCGCCCAGAGCAAACCCGATCACGGCTGCAACGGCAAGCGTGGTCATCGGCTGGTCCTTGAGCGCCTTCTCCACGAACGGCTTGAAATCCTCGACGGCCTTCTGGGCCTTCTCACCGTACTCGCGCGCCTGATCGGCTACCTTGGCCGCGATCTCCTGCGCGTTCTCGGCAACATGCTGGAGCTGGTCGCCGGCGCTGTCCGCCATCTCGCGAATACGGTCCTTGGCGGTGGGCTCGGCCGCGGGTGCCGTGCCGTTGGTGTAGTCGAGCGGATAGTCTGCGCGTTGCTGTGTCATATGAAAACCTCCGATGAGCACTTTCCGGGACGGCTGCCAGACAACGCCGAAGGTCCAGGTTGGTTGCAAACGCCGGGGCGCATATCCGCGCATAGTGAATGCTGGACCAAGCGGAGCGATCGAAGCTCGGGCTCAACGGGAACCAATCATCGTCTCACGGCATTTTCCGAGCAGCATCTCACGGAGGCGATCGATGTCGACCCTGCTGCTCATCGTGCTGATTCTGCTCTTGCTCGGCGCACTTCCCTCGTGGCCCTACAGCCGCGGGTGGGGCTATGGCCCATCGGGCTTGGTTGGTGTGCTTCTCGTCGTGGTGCTGATCATGGCGCTGCTCGACCGCACGCCGGTTTAGCCGCTCGACCGACGGAAAGCCTTGCGACTGTACAAGGGCGTCCGGGGGATGTCCTGGACGCCATGCTGGCTCGATGGCGGCGTGAAAGACTTGGTGTGTCCACCGCCCCCTTTTGCTGTTGAAGGCTGGGCGCTGCTCGCATAGGGTGTCGCGCAATCCGACAACCTGAGCCCTTCACGCCACCCATGCGTCCTTCCAAACGCAAGCCCGATGAGCTTCGCCGCGTCTCGATCGAGCGGGCGGTGTCCATGCACGCCGAAGGCTCCTGCCTCATCAAGTTCGGCAACACCCACGTCAATTGCACCGCGAGCCTGGAAGAGCGCCTGCCGCCCTGGCTCAAGGGGCAGGGCCGCGGCTGGGTGACGGCGGAGTATGGCATGCTGCCGCGCGCCACCAACGAGCGCACCCGTCGCGAGTCGACGGTTGGCCACCCCTCGGGCCGGACGCAGGAAATCCAGCGCCTGATCGGCCGCGCGCTGCGCGCCGTGGTCGATCTGCCCAAGCTCGGCGAGCGCCAGATCTCCGTCGATTGCGACGTCATTCAGGCCGACGGCGGCACGCGCACGGCTGCCATCACCGGCGCGTGGGTCGCCCTGCACGACTGCTTGAAGTGGATGCAGGCGCGCGACATGATCCGCGAGGGCGTGCTGCGCGACCACGTCGCCGCCGTCTCGTGCGGGCTCTACAAGGGCGAGGCCGTGCTCGATCTCGACTACGCGGAGGACTCCAACGCCGATGCCGACGCCAACTTCGTCATGACCGGCTCCGGCGGCATCGTCGAAGTGCAGGGCACAGCCGAGACCGTGCCCTTCACGCAGGAGGGCTTCGACCAGCTGATGGTGCTCGCCAAGAAAGGCATCGGCGAGCTGGTGTCGCTGCAGAAGCTGACCGTCGCGTGAGGCGTTGCGACAAGGGGGCCGCATGACCCCGTCTGGCGTCCTGGAAACCGTGCTCTACGCCAAGGACCTCGCAGCAGCTGAGGTCTTCTATTGCGAAATCCTCGGCATGGCGCCGTTCGCAAAGGTGGAGGGCCGGCATCTTTTCTACCGTTGCGGAGACCAGGTGCTGCTGATCTTCAATCCCAACGTCACCACGGTGCCTCCGGCGCCGGACGCGCTGCCGGTGCCGCCGCACGGCATGGAGGGCGAGGGCCACATCTGCTTCCGCGCGGCGGCGGGCGAGATCGACGCGTGGAAGCAGCGGCTGGAGGGCAAGGGCATCGCCATCGAGGCCGACTTCGAGTGGCCCAAGGGCGGACGCTCCATCTATTTCCGCGACCCCGCCGGCAACTGCCTGGAGTTCGCCGAGCCGCGCATCTGGGGGCTATGACTTGGCCATGGCAGGCTGCGAATTGCTGGGCCCGCTAGGTCCCGCTGACAGCGAATTGCACCTCGCAGATCTGATGCTCGTCGGACTGGTCTACCTTGTGAACGTAGATGTCACTTGGCGCAGTAAGGGCACCGACCAATCCGGGGTCGATATCTATTCGCAGGGCGCCCGAATGCAGGCGGACGCTAGATGGACCAGGGTTGCGAAGCACAACTGCCCGTCGTCCTTGGCCCGCAAAAATCAAAGTATTCCGGCCCGTTACCCTGAGGGGCGTTATATCCGACCACATCTTGAAATCCTCCTACAAGAACCAAATCCTACAATATTGACGATCAATTCGACGCGCAAGGACAATAGCCGAGGGGACACCGACTAAGATGCACGAGTACCTGCAACAGCGCCCGTCGCTGATTTGGTGGTGCATTGTCCTTTGCGCGATTGCCCACCCGGCAGCAGCTAGTGAAGTCTATGCGAATAGCTTGAGCAGCAAGGCAGGGCGGGTGATCGTGGCGCAGGCCAACGTCCAGCAGGCCGATGACCTGGTGAACCGCGGCAACGCGCTGGCCGACAAGAAGGAGTACGAGCGCGCGATTGCCGCCTTCACCGAGGCGATCAGGCTCGATCCGCAGAACGCATACGCCTACAACAGTCGCGCCGACACGCTGCGCGAATCGGGCAAGGCCGCGCAGGGACTGCCCGATGCCGAGAAAGCGCTGCAACTCGACTCCGGCAACGCCGACTTCTGGGATACGCGGGCCCAGATCTTCCAGGCGTTGGGGCGGCGGCAGGAGGCGATCGCGGACTACAAGCGTGCGCTCGAGCTCGACGCGAATATGACCGAGACGCGCGAACGGCTGAAGCGGCTCGGCGTGTCGCCCTGATCTTTGCTATCCCTGACCGCAAGCATTGAGAGGGAGAGAGCAAGCGCATGCCCAAGCTGCAGCCCGGAACCCGCCTCGTGGTGGCGAGCCACAACCCAGGCAAGGTGCGCGAGATCCTCGATCTGGTGGCGCCGCACGGGCTGTCGGTGGTTTCGGCGGGCGAGCTCGGGCTGCCCGAGCCCGAGGAGACCGGCACGACGTTCGCCGCCAACGCCGAGCTGAAGGCGCTGGCGGCCGCCAAGGGCGCCGGGCTGCCGGCGCTTTCGGACGATTCGGGGCTCGAGGTGGAGGCGTTGGGGGGCGCCCCCGGCATCTATTCGGCGCGCTGGGCCGAGCGGTC
>JBGGME010000070.1:0-2564 GCA_041288195.1 Hyphomicrobiaceae bacterium | reverse complement strand
CTTTCGAGCTGATCGGTCTGTTCGCCGAAGGGCCCATGGTGATCCTGTCGCGCAAGGAGTTCGGGCCCAAGACGTTCGCCGAGCTCGTGAGCTACGCCAAGGCCAACAAGGAGAAGGTCACCTTCGCTTCGTCGGGCATGGGCAGCGCCACCCATCTCTGCGCCATGCTGTTCCAGGAGGCGATCGGCACGCCCGTCACCATGGTGCAGTACAAGGGCGCCGCGCCTGCCATGCTCGACATCAGGAGCGGTCAGGTCGACCTTCTATGCGATCTGCCGACCACCACCTCGAGCGCCATCCGCTCCGGCGAATTGCGTGCCTTCGTGCTCACGGCCTCCAAGCGCATGGCCTCTCTCGCCGACGTGCCGACCGCCGATGAGGTCGGCATGCCCGGCCTTCAAATGAGCACCTGGTTCGGCCTCTACGCGCCGCTCGGCACGCCCAAGCCGGTGCTCGAGACGCTGAACAAGGCGTTGCGCGAGGTCGTGGCCGACAAGGCGGTGGCCGAGCAGCTCGAGAAGATCGAGACCGTGCTCTTCCCGGCCGACAAGGCAACGCCCGAGGCACATCGCGCCATGCTCGCCGCGCAGATCGCCCTGTGGGGGCCGATCATCGATAAGGCGGGCATCCAGGCGGAGTAAGACATGACGACGCGCACATCCTTGCGGGATAACGGTCAGGCCATGCGCCGTCGCCTGTTCGGCGATGACGACGGCGCCCCGGCGATCATGCGCACGCTGAACCGCGAGGCCGTCTACGGCGCGATCTGGAGCCGACCGGGCCTCGCCATCGAGGACCGCATGGTTTGCGCGCTCGCCGCCCTCGGCGCCATGCAGCTGCTGAAGAAGCTTCGCCGGCATATCGCGGCGGCGCTCGACCTCGGCCTCTCGCCGCGCGCGATCGTCGAGATCCTGATCCAGATCGGCATCTATGCCGGCTTCGCCGCTTCCGAGGAGGCCGTCGAAGCGGCCGGTGCGGTGTTTGCCGAGCAGGGCATCGCCATGCCGGAGGAGACCGCGCGGGAAGACTCCCTCGAGGTGCTGAGCGAGCGTGGCAGCAAGCTGATGGAGCAGCTGCACGGCGAGCGGGCGACCCAAGGCTATGCCGCACCCGATAACGCCGTGACCGGTGCGCTCTATCCGCTGGCCATCCAGTATGGCTACGGCGAGATCTGGTTTCGTCCGGGCCTCGACCTGCGACAGCGCGCCCTGGTGGCGGTGGCTGCCTTCACGGCGCTCAAGCTCGACGGCCAGGTGAAGAAGTTCGGCCAGTCAGCGCTCAACATGGGGCTGAGCCGCACCGAGGTGATCGAGGCGGTGATCCAGACCGCACCGGTCAGCGGCTTTGCCCCGGCGCTGAACGCGCTCAGCGGTCTTAGCGATGTACTGGGAGGAATCCGATGACCCACAATGCCCCCGAGTTCCGCCATCCCGACGAGATGGACTGGGAAATGGGCCGCTTCGGGAACGTCACCAAGTTCCTGTTCCATCCGACGCCCGAGCGGCCGACCGTTCCCAATGTCGGCTTCCTGCGCTACGCGCCGGGTGCCGGCTTCCCGCTCCACAAGCACGACTTCGCGCAGGTCTGGTACATCATCGAAGGCGAGTTCCAGATGGGTGATCGCAAGTACGGCCCCGGTACCTTGGTCTACATGGAAGACCCGCACTACGAGAACGAGATGCGGACCGAGACGGGCGGCACAGTGCTGTTCGTGCAGTATCCAGGTCCGACCACTGGCGGCCGGCCGATCTATGAAGGGCGGATGAACCTCAAGGAGGTCCCGCAATCGGGCGCCCTCGACCTCGACCGCTGAGGCCAAAGAAAAGGCCCACCCGATGGGGATATCGGGTGGGCCGTTCACGACCCGGCAATGGGGGAAGTCAGCCTGGCAGGGCCATCTCGCCGGGAAGCCGGACTGAAGCGCATCCGGGACGCGGTGAAGGAATGCTTCATCCGATGTGGAGGTTACCGTACGTAACGGTACCTCCTCACAATCGCCCCTTGGTCCGGAACCAGACCACTGTGTTCGGCGTTATAGTAATTGGCCAGCAGGGGAGCTGAATGCCGCTCGACGTTGATATGCCGCGCCCGCGCATCCTGATCGCCGAGGACAATTACCTCATGGCGACGGAAGTGGAGGAGTTCGTCCGGGGTTGCGGCTACGCCGTCGCCGGCGCCGCGCCATCGGTCGAGAGAGGGCTGGCCCTGATCGCCGAGGGCGCCCCCGACGGGGCCGTGCTCGATATCGACCTTGCCGGCACGCCGAGCTTCCCGATGTGCCGGGCGCTCATCGCCAAGGGCGTCCCGTTCCTGTTTCTGACGGCCTACAGCCCGAACACGATCGTCCCCGACGAGTTCAGCAGGACGCCCCAGCTCACCAAGCCGTTCGAGCCCGCCGTCTTGAAGTCGGCGCTGCAGACATTGGTCGGCTGGGCGCCCGGCGCCAACCCACCACCGCTCGAGCCGACGTTCGCAAATGCCGTCCTCGATTCCCTTCGGCTTTCGGCCAAGATCGCACTGGCAGCCTCGCTCGAGCGGGTCGTGCTGCATCGTGGTGAGATCCT
>JBGGME010000069.1:0-11262 GCA_041288195.1 Hyphomicrobiaceae bacterium | reverse complement strand
CTTCGTGCTGCCGATCATCCACGACATCACGCCGGTCAACATGAACGTGCTGCAGATGAGCGTGGCGCGCGCCAAGGACGATGCGCTCATCACCAAGGACCGCATGCGCGTCGACATCGACGCCGACTTCTACGTGCGCGTGGCGCCGACGCGGGACGCGGTGGCGCTGGCCGCCGCCACGCTGGGTCGGCGCACCATGGAACAGGAGCGGCTGCACGCGCTGCTGTCCGGCAAGTTCGTCTCGGCCCTGCGCTCGGTCGCCTCCGAGATGACCATGGTGGAAATGCACGAGCAGCGAGGCACCTACGTGCAGCGCGTCAAGGCGGCGGCTGCCGAGGCATTGGCCCAGAACGGCCTCGAGCTCGAGACCGTGGCGCTCACCGATCTCGACCAGACGGATTTGCAATTCTTCAATCCCTCCAACCGTTTCGACGCTGAAGGTCTGACCAGGCTGATTGGCGAGATCGAGGATCGCCGCAAGCTCAGGAACGACATCGAGCAGGACTCGATGATCAAGATCCGCGCACGCAACCTGGAAGCCGAGAAGCAGGCCCTCGACATCGAGCGCGAGAGCGAGGCCGCCCGCCTCAACCAGGAACGCGACGTCGAGGTCAGCCGCGCCATCCAGCGTGCCGAGCTGGCGCGCGAGCGGGCGCTGCGCGACACCGAGGCCGAGCGTGCCCAGATTGCCGCCCGCGAGGAGATCGAGAAGTCTCGCATCGCCAACGAGAAGGCGATCAGCGAGGCCCGCATTGCCTCGGAGGGTGAGGTCCGCCAGCGCGAGATCGAGCGCCAGCGCACGGTCGAGGAGGCCGAGATCGCGGCCCGCGAGCTGGTGGAAAGGGCCAGGATCGCCCAGGAGCGCATCCTGACCGAGGCGCGCATCGCCAAGGACGAGGACAACCAGCGACGCGAGATTGACCGCACGCGCACTGTGGAGCAGGCAGATATCGCCGCGCGCGAGGCGACCGCCAAGGCGCGCATCGCCCAGGAGCTTGCCGTCAACGCCGAGCGCATCGCGTCCGAGAAGAACGTGCGCAACCTCGAGATCGAGCGCAACAAGGCGCTCGAGGAGGCCGAGATCGCCGCCCGCGAGGCGGTGGAAGCCGCGCGCATCTCCCAGGACCAGAACATCGCCGCCGCCCGCATCGCCAGCGAAGAGGCGACCCGCGCCCGCGAGATCGAGCGCGGCAAAGCGATCGAATCGGCCGAGATCATGGCCCGTCAGGCCGTCGAGAGCGCGCGCATCGCCCAGGACGGCAAGGTCGCCACCGAGCGCATCGCGCGCGACGAGGCCGTGCGCCAGCTCGAGATCGAGCGCAGCCGTGTCATCGATGCGGCCGAGATCAAGGCACGCGAGATGGTGGAGGCGGCCCGAATCGCCCAGGAGAAGGCGGTGCTGGCAGCGCGCATTGCCTCCGAGCAGGAGACGAAGACGCTCGCCATTGCCCAGACCGAGGCGCTGGACGCCGCCGAGATCCGCAAGCGTGACGCCGTCGAGCGTGCGCGCATCGCCGCCGAGCTGGAGCTGGAGAAGGCGCGCATCGCCTCGCAGCAGAGCCGTGAGGTGCTGGAGATCGGCCAGAAGAAGGCGGTCGAGATCGCCGAGGAACAGCGCTTCATCGAGTTGGCCGGCACCAGGGTCGAGCGTACCGAGGCCGACCGGCGGGTCAAGCAGGCCGACGTCATCGCGCGCCAGGAGGTCGAGAAGACCGAGGTTGGCCGCGAGCAGGCGCTGGAGACCGCCCGTCTCGCCCGCCGCCGCGCGCTGGAGCAGATCGAGGTCGCGCGCGCCCAGGCCCTGCAGGAGGCCGAGATCGCCGCCCGCGAGGAGATAGAGCGCGCGCGCATTGCATCCGAGCGCGGCCTGGACGAGGCGCGCATCGGCCGCGACCTTGCGCTGCGCAGGCTCGAGGTCGCGCGCGAGCGCGACGTGGAGACCGCGCTGATGGACAAGGCCATCGCGCTTTTCCAGAAGTCGCTCGAGGAATCGGCGGCCAAGGTGGAAGCCGAGGCGCTGCGCGCCCGCGCCGCCGAGGCCGAGGAGCGTGTCACCACCGCGCGCGACAGCGAGGCCGCCAGGCGCCGCACGTCGATCGAGGTCATGCTGGCCCAGAAGGATGCCGAGGAGAAGCGCATCGCCGCCCAGGCCGAGCAGGTGCGCGCCGCAGTGGCCGCGGAGGCGCAGAAGCTGCTCTACGAGGCTGAGAACGTGCTGACGGACGGGGCCCGCTACGGCCTGTTCCGCCGCCGCCTGCTCGACCGTATCGAGGGCATCGTGCGCGAGAGCGTCAAGCCCATGGAGAAGATCGAGGGCATCCGCATCCTGCAGGTCGACGGCCTGTCGGGCGGTGGCGGCGGCCGCAGCGATGGCCGCAGCCCGACCGACGAGGTGATCGACTCGGCGCTGCGCTACCGCGTGCAGGCTCCCATGATCGACCAGGTGCTGAAGGAGATCGGCATCGAGGGCGGCAGCCTGTCGAGGCTTGGCGGGCTGATGCGCGAGGCAAGCGACATGCAGCGGGTCGCCAAGGAGGCGGGCGCCGGCGCGCCGAAGGAACAGGCGCCGTCGCCGGCCGGCTCGGGTCCGCCCCCCGAGGGCGGCGACAAGGGTCGCGGATAGTCGCAAAGCACGATGGCCAAGGTCTACACCTCCAGCGTCGTCAACGCCCCCGCGGCCAAGGTCTGGGCGCGCGTGCGCGACTTCAATGGGCTGCCCGGCTGGCATCCGGCCATCGGCGAGAGCCGCATCGAGAACGGCGAGCCGGCCGACAAGGTCGGCTGCATCCGCGACTTCCGCCTGCGCAATGGCGACCGCATCCGCGAGCAGCTGCTGGGCCTGTCGGACTACGACATGTTCTGCACCTACTCGATCCTGGAATCGCCCATGGGCGTGGAGAACTACGTCGCCACGCTCAGGCTCACCCCGATCACCGACGGTGCGCGCACGTTCCTGGAATGGACTGCCGAGTTCGACTGCGCGCCCGAGCGTGAGGCGGAGCTTGTCTCCAACATCGGCACCGGCGTGTTCCAGGGCGGCTTCGACGCGCTCAAGCGCCAGTTCGGGGGCTGAATCGGCATGGCGCGCGTGGTCAAGAGTACGATCATCGACGCGCCCGTCGACCGCGTGTGGGCGATCCTGCGCGACTTCAACGGCCACGACCGCTGGCACCCGGCAGTCAAGTCCAGCGCCATAGAGCGCCATCTGCCGTCGGATCTCGTTGGCTGTGTGCGCCGCTTCCAGCTGCAGGACGGGTCCGAGCTGCGCGAGCAGTTGCTCGCCCTCTCGGACCTGGAGATGACCTTCAGCTACTGCCTGCTCGATACGCCGATCCCCCTCTTCAACTACGTGGCGCACGTACGCCTGCTGCCCGTCACCGACGGCAACCGCACGTTCTGGCACTGGGAGTGCCGTTTCACCACGTCGGCAGGCCGCGAGGCCGAGTTGGCAACAATGGTCGGCGAGCAGATCTACGAGGCTGGCTTCGAGGCGATCCGGCGCCACGAGGCCCTGGCCGCATGAGTGCGAGATGACGGTTCAGGTCAAAACCTTCGGCTCGATGAGCGAGGCGGCCGCGGCGCTGGCCTCCGACCGCGCGGCACGCTTCTTTTCCGGCGGCACGCTGCTGATGCGCGCCATCAACGAGGGCGACACGACGATCGCCACGCTGGTGCGCTCCACCGATCCTGGCTGCCGCCAGATCCGCAACGAGGGCGCGCGCGTCGTCATCGGCGCAGGCGTGCGCATGGTCGACATCCTCGCCAACCGCGATCTGGCCATCCTGCATCCCGTGGCGCGCGTGGTCGGCGGCCCCGCCGTGCGGGCCATGGCGACGGTGGGCGGCAACCTGTTCGCGCCGTCTCCCTACGGCGATCTCGCGGTCGCGCTGCTGGCGCTGGACGCCACGGTGATGGTCCAAGGTGCCTACGGCGGCGCGCAGCAGACGCCGCTGGAGCAATTCCTGGCCGGCCGTGACCGGGCTGGCAGCAGCGGCCTGGTGATGGCGGTCTCGGTGCCGCGCCCGGCCAGTCCCGACGCGTTCCGCTTCCGCAAGGTGGCGCGCGTGAAACCCAAGGGCGTGTCGGTGCTGAGCATCGCGGCACATTTGCCGGCGACGGGCGGGCGCATCGCCGGTGCGCGCGTCGCCTACGGCGCCATGGCCCCAACGCCCATCCGCGCCCGTGCGGTGGAGCGCGCGCTGGAGGGTCGCACACTGGATGCCGCCGGCATTGCGCCCGCATTGGCGGCTGCCGCCGAAGGCATCAGCCCTCCGACCGATGCGCTCGCCACCGCCTGGTACCGCCGCGAGGTGGTCTCAGTTCACCTGCGCCGCCTGCTGCTCGGCGAGGGAAGCTAGGCCATGGCCAAGACACCGGTGCAGTTCCGGCTCAACGGTGCCGACAAGGCGGTGTTCGTCGACGGCGGGGAGAACCTGCTCAATGCCCTGCGCCGCGGTGTCGGCGACATGTCGACGAAGTTCGGCTGCGGCCAGGGCACGTGCGGGGTGTGCACCGTGCTTATCGACGGCGAGCCGCAGCTGGCCTGCCTGACGCTGGCCGAGACCTGCGCCGGACGCGGAATCGAGACGGCGCTTGGCCTCGCCGACGGGCCCAGCCTGCATCCCCTGCAGACCGCCTTCATGGAGCACTTCGCGGCCCAGTGCGGCTTCTGCACGTCCGGCATGCTGATGGCCGCCAAGGCGCTGCTCGACCGCAATCCCTCGCCGACGCGTGAGGACGTGGCCGAGGCCATCTCCGGCAACATCTGCCGCTGCACCGGCTACGAGCCGATCATCAACGCGATCCTGGACGCCGCCTCCAAGCGCGGCGGGCAGGCAAGCAGAGAGCAGGGCCATGCTCGAGTTTAGGAAAGAGTACTTCAAGGACGAGCGCGACGACCGTCTCAACGAGGTCGGCCAGCCGCGCCAGCGCCAGGACATGCTGGGCCACGTCACCGGCCGCACGCGCTATTTCGACGACCATGCCTTCGAGGGCCTGCTGCATCTGAAGGTGCTGCGCAGCCCGCATCCGCATGCGCGCCTGCGCGCCATCGACGTGTCGGCGGCCGAGCGCTCGCCCGGCGTCAAGCGCGTGATCCGCGCCGCCGACGTGCCGGTCAACAAGAATACGCTTCTGAGCCTCATCAACTTCGGCAAGGACGACGAGCCGCTGCTGGCCGTCGACAAGGTGCGCTACAAGGGCGAGCCGATTGTGGCGGTGGTGGCCGAGAGCGAGGCCGCGGCCTACGAAGCGCTCACCAAGATCCGCGTCGACTACGACCCGCTGCCCGCCGTGTTCGACGTGGAGGGGGCGATCAAGCCCGGCGCGCCGGTGGTGAACGAGACCTACCCGGCCAACACCTTCGAGTACCACGAGAAATACAACCACCAGAAGCTGCGCTTCGGCGATGTCGAGCGCGCCTTCGCCTCGGCTGACTTCGTCGTCGAAGAGCGCTACCAGATGTCGCCCATCGAACACGCGCCGACCGAGACCAACGGCTCCATCGCCGCGCCCGAGACCAACGACCGCTTCGTGGTGCACACCTGCACGCAGGCGCTGTTCTTCTCGCTCGGCACCGCCGCCAAGCTGCTCGACGTTCCCTCCAACCGCCTGCACTTCATCGGCGGCACGGTCGGCGGCGGCTTCGGCGGAAAAGTCGATTCACTCACCGAGCCGCTGTCCATTCTCGGCGCCATGCTGACCGGGCGGCCGGTGCGCTACGTGCTCGGCCGCGAGGAGGAGATGCAGTACGGGTGCCCGCGCGGGGCCGAGCGCCATTACATCAAGGACGGCGTCATGCGCGACGGCCGCATCGTCGCGCGCAAGGTCACGAGCTACTTCGACGCCGGCGCCTACACGCGGCTCTCCAGCTACGGCGCGGTGAAGTGCATTGCGCATGTGCCCGGGCCCTACACCATCCCCAACGTGCACGCCGATTCCTACTGCGTCTTCACCAACCGCACTCCTGCGACCGCCATGCGCGGCTTCGGCATCACCGGCGTCGATTTCTCGCTCGAGGTGCAGATGGACAAGCTGGCCCACAAGGTCGGCATGGACCCGATGGAGTTCCGCATCCTCAACGCCTACCGGGACGGGGACATGAAGGCGCACCGGCGCGAGGCGCACAACTGCGCGCTTGTCGAGTGCGTGCAGGTGGCGGCCGAGAAGGCCGGCTGGCCGATCCGCGACGAGTACCGGCGCATGAACTCGCTGACCGGAGGCGGCGGCGAGCGCGCTGCGATTCCCGCCACGGCGACCGACGAAGCCGGACGTATCGGCGCGGGCCGGCCGGCAAGCACGACGCCGACTCGCGTACCAGCGATGCCGATCCCGCCCCCGTCGCGCGAGCCGCAGCCCGCTGCCGCGCCGCCGCGAGTCGCACCGCCGCCCAGGTCCGCGCCTCCGCCGGCGCCATCACCACCGCCGCCCGCCGCGCCGGCACCCCGCGAGCAGCCCAAGCCCGCCGCCCCCGCCCCACAGCACGGCGCCACACGCTTCTCAAGCGTGTTCGGCACCCGCAGGAGGTAGTCATGGCCAGGCATCGCGGACGCGGCATGGCCGCCATCAACTACCCGATCGGCATGAACCTCGGCGGCGACCCGAGCCAGGCGCTGGTGCATTCAAACCCGGACGGCAAGTTCACAGTCACGCTCTCTGCCATCGATCTCGGCCAGGGCATGAAACAGGTCACGCGCCAGATCGCGGCGGAGACGCTGGGGGTGCCGATCGCCGATGTCTACGTCGACACCGCCGACTCCGACACCGGCCCGCACGACATGGGCAGCTTCGCCTCGCGCGGCACGCATCGCGTCGGCAACGCCGTGATGGTGGCTGCCAAGGAAGCGCGCGGCGTCATGATGGAGGCCGCCGCCGAGGAGCTGGAGGTCAACGCCGCGGACCTGGAGACGGACGGCCGCGGCAACATCCACGTGCGCGGCGCGCCCTCGCGGGCGATCGCGGTCAAGGACGTGGCCATCGCCGCCCAGTTCAGGCAGGGCAAGACCATTGCCGGCCGCGGCATCTTCCTGATCCCGCTGTCGGAGGTGAACGCCGAGACCGGCGAGATGAGCCCCGTCTCCTGCTATGCGCACGCCTGCCTCGTCGCCGACCTGGAGGTGGACGACGAGACCGGCGAGGTCACCATGCTCAAGATGACCAGCGCCTATGAGCTCGGCCGCGCCATCAACCCGAAGATGGTGGAGCAGCAGCTGGTCGGCGGCGCCTGGATGGGCATGAGCCACGCCCTCTACGAGACGCCGGAGCCCTACTATCCCGACACCGCGCATGGGCCCCGCGACTTCAACGAGTACGTCATGCCGGGCCCCGGCGACATCTGCCCGCACGACATCGCCGTGCTGGAGCGGCCCGCGCCGGACGGCCCGTTCGGCGGCAAGGGCCCCGGCGAGATGTGCGCCAACCCGGTGCTGCCGGCGGTCGCCAATGCCATCTTCAATGCGGTCGGCGTGCGCATCGACCAGCTGCCCATCACGCCCGAGAAGGTGCTGCGCGCCCTCAAGGCGCAAGGCGGCGCGCGCCCTCAAGGCGCACCGGGAGGACGGCGCTAGGCCATGGTCGTGCGCGCCAAAGTCGCCGGCATCGACAGCCCCGAGGCGCTGGCGCATGCGCTCACCAGCGCCTTCTATCTGGCTGACGACAGCCTCGCCACGGCCGCCTACCTGGCGCTGGCGCTGGGGAAGCCGCTGCTGCTCGAGGGCGCGCCGGGCGTCGGCAAGACGGAAGCCGCCAAGGCCATCGCGGGCGTGCTCGCGCGCCGCCTGATCCGGCTGCAGTGCTACGAGGGCATCGATGCTGCGGCTGCACTCTACGAATGGAACTACCCGCGCCAGATGCTGGCCATCCGCCAGGCCGGCGACCAGCCGGTCGACATCTACCGCGACGAGTTCCTGATCGAGCGGCCGATGCTGCAAGCGCTGCGCGCGCCCGACAGCGCCGTGCTGCTGCTGGACGAGATCGACCGCTCCGACCACGAGTTCGAGGCGCTGCTGCTGGAGTTCCTGTCCGACTTTACGATATCGATCCCCGAGCGCGGCACGCTGTCGGCGCGCGAGCGCCCGGTGGTGATCCTCACCTCCAACCGCACGCGCGAGCTGCACGAGGCGCTCAGGCGCCGCTGCGTCTACCATTTCATCACGTATCCCGCGCCGGAGCGGGAGGCGCAGATCATCATGCTGCGCGCTTCCACCGTGGCGGAGGAGACTGCGCGCGCGGTCGTCGCCGCCGTCGGCCGGCTGCGGCGCGAGCCGTTGGCCAAGCCGCCCGGCATCTCCGAGGCCGTCGACTGGGCGGAGGCCGCGACCGTGCTGGCGAAGGGGGGCGCGTCCTGGCCGGATGCCTTCAAGCGCTCCATCGGCGTCGCCATCAAGGACGAGGAGGACAACGTCCATATCGCGCCCAGGCTCGACGCCATCATCACGGGAGCCGCCGCATGAGGCCCGCCGCGCTCCCTGATGCAGTCGCGCCGTTCGTCGCATTCGCGACGCTGCTGCGTGCCAACGGCTTTGCCGTGGCGCCGGAGCAGACCACGACGTTCCTGTCCGCCATAACCCTGTTGGGTCCGCGCAGCCTCGACCACATCCGCCGCGCGGCCCATGCCGCCCTGGCGCCGCCGCCCGAGCGGCATGAGGAGTTCAACGCGCTGTTCGACGCCCACTTCCTGGGCGCGGTCGAGCTGGGTCGGGAGATGGCCGAGCCCGACCCGGACGACATGCGCGTGCAGGAGGACCGGCGCGGCGGCTTCGAGCCGCCCGCCTCCGACGACATCAACGAGGCGGGCCAGGCCGCCACCGCCGCTGAGGCGCTTTCTGCTCGCCGCTTCGGCCCTGCGGACGAGACCGACACCCTGCGCCGCTTCCAGCGTGCATTGCCGGGGCGCCTGCCGCAGCGGCGCGGCTATCGGCGCGTCGCGGCCAAGCGCGGCCCCGGCCTCGACCTGCGCCGCGCCATGAAGGAGGCGATCCGCAACGACGGCGAGATCTTCCGCCTGCCGCGCCTCGTGCGCCGCCTGCGCCGCCGCGCCATCCTGCTGCTGATCGACGTGTCGGGCTCCATGAAGGCGCGCACCGACGCCCACCTGCGCTTCGCCCACGCCCTGGTGCGCGCGGCCGATCGCATCGAGGTGTTCACCATCGGCACGCGGCTCACGCGCGTCACGCGGGCGCTGCGGCTCAGGAACCGCGAGCAGGCCCTGGCCACCGCGTCCGGCCTCGTGTCCGACTGGGATGGCGGCACGCGCATCGGCGATGCGCTGCAGGCCTTCCTCGCCGTGCCACGCTTTGCCGGCGCGGCGCGTGGAGCCGTGGTGCTGATCCTCTCCGACGGGCTGGAGCGCGGCGACCCCAAGGCCATGACAGATGCGGTCAAGCGCCTCGCCGCGCGCTCCTGGCACCTCTCGTGGATGTCGCCGCTCGCCGCCGAGCCCGGCTACCGGCCGGAGACCGCGGCGCTGAAAGCGATCCTACCGCATCTCGATGCGCTGGCCGACGCCGGCTCCACCGAGCGCCTCTGCCATCATGTCCTCAACCTCGCGCAGCCGAGGGCGGCCCAGTCCCTTCCTCTCCCCGCGGAAGGGCGGGGAGAGGGGATTCTGAACTAGGAAGGACCACCATGCCTCTCGAAATCAAGATCCTCGACTACGGCGACATCGAGCTGGAAAGCAGCTTCCTGGTTCTGGGGCGCGGCTGCGGCCGGACGCGGCGGGTGCCGACGCTGGGATTCCTCATCCTCGGCGGTCCTTGGCCGATCGTGGTCGATACCGGCTACCGCTCCAACCAGATCATGGAAACGCTGGGCATGCGCGGCCTGCAGTTCCACGAGAACATGATCGAGAACCAGCTCAAGCGCCACGGCGTGCGCATGGGCGACGTGCGCTACGTCATGCACACGCACCTGCACATCGACCACGCCGGCAAGGACGACCTGTTCCCCATGAACACCACGGTGGTCCTCAACCGGCGCGAGCTGGAATACTCGGTTTCGGGGCTGATGCACCCGCAGTACCCGCTGCCCGACATCAAGCACTTGATCGACCGGCTGCACACCAAGGGCGCGCTGCGCTTCCTCGATCTAGAGATCTCCGGCCCCACCGAGATCTGCCCCGGCGTCTACTGCGAGATGGCCGGCGCCCACACCGAAGGCTCCATGAACGTGCACGTGCACACCGCGGAGGGCATCGCCACCATCTGCGGCGACGTGATCTACGACTTCCACGACCAGATCATCGAGCCTTTCCACGAGATCGGCTGGATGGAGCCGCGCGTCACCGGCAACCACGGCGGGAGCAAGCGCGAGGAGAAGGCGCAGATCAAGAAGCTGCTGAGCAACGCCAAGTTCCTGCTGCCCGTGCATGACCGTCCCGCCAAGGTGGAGGGCAGCCAGATCGTGGGCCGCCTGCAGGACGCCGTGCCGGGGCCGCTGACGCAGTCGCTCGCCCCGCGCAACTGGTTCCCGGCTTGAGGGCGGGCGCCATGTCGCACGTCGTCGTCAAGCGCGCGTTCGAGGAGCTGATCGACAGCTGGGCCGCAGTCGGCCAGGTCGGCACCGGCTTCACCTTCACCGAAGGGCCGATCTGGCACCCGGTCGAGCACTACCTGCTGTTCTCCGACATGCCGGCCGACGTGCGCCGGCGCTGGGACCAGCGCGGCGGCGTGCGCGAGGTCAAGCGCCCGTCCAACAAGTGCAATGGCATGACCTACGACGAGCAGCTGAACCTCATCGTCTGTGAGCACGCCACCTCAACCCTGGTGCGCGAGCGCCCCGACGGGCAGCGCGACGTGCTCGCTTCGCATTTCGAAGGCTACGAGCTCAACAGCCCCAACGACGTCGTGGTGAAATCCGACGGCTCGATCTACTTCTCCGATCCCTGGTTCGGGCGCATGCCGGTGTACGGGGTGGAGCGGCCGCGGCAGCTCGGCTTCCAGGGCGTGTACCGCGTGCCGCTGGGCGGCGGGCCGCCCGAACTGCTGGTGGAGCGCTACATGTTCGACCAGCCCAATGGGCTGTGCTTCTCGCCCGACGAGCAGCGCCTCTATGTCAACGACACGGTGCAGGCCCTGATCCGCGTGTTCGAGGTGTCCACCTACGGGTCGTTGATGAACGGGCGCGTGTTCGCCAGCGGCCTCGTCTCGGAGCACGAGCGCGGCCTGCCCGACGGCATGAAGTGCGATTCGCGCGGCAATGTCTGGTGCACGGCGCCTGGCGGCGTGTGGGTCTATGCGCCCTCGGGCGAGCTGATCGGCAAGGTCA